>CAXMRP010000032.1:0-63354 GCA_964196155.1 uncultured Polyangiaceae bacterium | reverse complement strand
CGCTGATACCAGCGCACTGCCGACGCAATGGAGACATCAAACCTGGCCGCCGCCGCACGCCGCGACAGGCCGCCCTCAACGGCCATTACAACACGAAGACGAAGATCATTGGAAAGTGGTGCCGTCATCAGTGCTGGCCTCATTATCCCAGCACCAAGTCTGAATCACATTAGAACCGATTTGGGAATCCCAATCGATTCAATCAGATGGAAATCCGCTCTAGCTGCAAACGGCCGGTTTGAGCGGACACCGCTTGGGCAATCACAACGCATTACCATGTTTCTATTTTCAAATTCCGAAACGACACGGCGACGCTATCGCCATCAGCCAATTTCACTGGGCCTACTAGCCCCAGCGCTATCCGGATTTCATCGTCCTTGTCGATGTTTGGGTGCCCTGTGCGCGATAACACCTCGGTACCATCGCATAGTACGTGAATTTCTCCCGGCGTTTTGTCTTTCAACCCTTTCTTCTTGGTCGAATCCCACACGACACGTACTTCTATCGAGTGCCACGTCCCGAAACCATCTGGACCAAAGCAGACCTTGCGGCCAATGTCGTAACCAATTTTCCCATCCAAAAGAAAATGAAAAGTCGATTTTTCCTTTCCATTCAGAAATCTTGTCGCGTTAAGATAGCTACCAACTGCATTAAACGTGAATCCTTCGGGTACCATTATTTCCCAGCTATAAGAAACCTTGTCACCGTGCCCGTACGAGTTGGTCGAAATATACTCACTACGCTGACGCACTATTGAACAAGCCGCCTCGAAGCCAACTGTGCAACCATTGGGATTGAGATGCGCTCGAATTTCTCCTTCGATTATTTCCAGCGAAGTTTCATCAGGTGAAATAATTTCAAATTCGCCCGATTGGCTGACCGTCGGCCAAACAAGCGCCGCAATAACGGTTGCGGCGTTGAGGCTCTTGTGAACGAAATGAGAAGCAAACATAGCCATTTCCCCGCTGGTAATCAGGGACTTATCATAAATTGGCTACGTTTCGTAATTCGATGCCGAAATTGCTCTATGGGAACGACTGCTGTTGGTCATAAATCCCATTTCTGGGTCAGGCGTAAGGACACCCGCTTTTCTCGGAAGCAGTAATAGCCGCGCACCGGTCGGAACGGGGAAAATGTACCAACATCTGCCATCCTGTCGAACCCAATGCCTCGCTGGACGGCCTATGATGAAGTCAGATTTGGCATCAAGATGGATGAAGAAGTGACCAGAATTCTTCAGGAGCTCGCCTATACCTCTCCGATCTGGTTTACGCCGTAGTTTCCCGGATACGTCCGCTCAGGGTCAGCAGTGACCGAACGAGTCGTTCGCGGCTATCCAACCTGCGACACGATTGCCAAGTCTGCAAAGGGCTCGGAGCGGTCGTTGACCTAAATTTACGAATGGCGGCTCAGGGTCAAACTGCGACTTTGGCGTTGAAGTCAGGAATATCCGCTGGTTGAGCAAAACCGGACCTCAGGATATCCGGTTGAGATGGGTCGAGGGATTCAACCCCCGAAATGAGCCTTCAATCATGCGGTGTGCCCTCACAGGCACTGAATGGATCACCATCCGGCACCGGCGAGAGGCATGCGCGTCGAGTTGGGAGGCCACATATAGGCTGGAGAAAATCAGCGACGCCGAAATTTTTTTTGACACACGATCTGAATTTTGGCTCCGTGAACGCCCGGTTTACTATGTCAGAGTGTCGATGGGACCCGCTGGACAGTTGGGGGGTGGGACCGGGGTGGGGGTCTATCGCCGGTCAATTCCCGCATGGGACCCGGTCAGTTTGTATCCCCAGTGTAACCCGTAGTCGATTTGACGAAGAGTGCGGAAGGGCTAACCTGTTGATAAGGTTAGAATAAAATGGTGGGCGCGACAGGGATTGAACCTGTGACCCCCACGGTGTGAACGTGGTGCTCTCCCGCTGAGCTACGCGCCCGCCGATCCTAGCCGGCGAATTCGGATCCCCTGAAATTCAGGCTCACGCGAAATTTGCCCGTCGATCCCCAACAAACAAGTCGATCCTCAACAAAGGCAGTGACCAGTCCCGAATTGTAGAATCGGTCGACAGACCGCGATGCTTTAGGGGAGGGGTCGGCCACAAGTCAAGCGGGCCACAAGCCAGGCCAGCCAGAAGCCAAATCGAATATCAGGCTGTGCCGGCGGCGCGATCATCGGCTTGCGAAAAGAGCCCGGCTAAATCGTCAGCGCTGATATCGTCGAACCGCTCGACCAGAATATCAGGCGCCAGTTCAACCATCGGCACATCGCTGTAGCCAAACGTCACACCCGCAAAGGGAATGCCGGCATTGCGCGCGGTGTCCCGGTCTGTCACCGAATCGCCGACCAGAACCGCCTGCGCCATGGAGCCGCCGGCGCGCTCGACCGTGCCGACAAAATGCGCCGCATCCGGTTTGCGGACCGCAAACGTGTCGCCACCGCATACTGTGGCAAACCGGCTCACAAGGCCAAGTTCGTCAAGCAGCCGGTTGGACAGGTGCTCCGGCTTGTTGGTGCAAATGGCAAAACGCCAGCCGAGGTCCGACAAGCGGTCCATCAGGGCAATCACCCCGGGAAAGACCACGGTTTCTTCCGCGATCCGGCCCTCATAGTGGACCAGGAATGCGGCAAACAAACGGTCCAGCACCGCTTCATCCAGCGATATTTGCTGCAATTTATAGGCCCGCTCGATCATTCGGCGCGCGCCGTGGCCGATAATCTTGCCGACTTCAGCAAGGCCGACAGGTGCCAGCCCTTCCGGAACGATGGTCAGGTTAAGTGCGGGCACAAGATCCAGGCGGCTGTCGACAAGCGTGCCATCCAGATCGAAAACGAGAAGGGGGGAAGCCATCCCGGTTCGGTAACCGGTTCGCCCCTATGCAGCAACTGTCTTTTCGCGGCGACTGCCCATTCGCTGAAAATGTGTGTCGCGGTCTGCGTTTGCGGCGGATATATTCGCGGTGCCCGCATTTGCCAGATGACAGACAAGGGTATAATTTCGTAAAGCGGCACCGGACCTATCTGATGGCCAGATCAGGGATCCAGATCAACGGGCCACGTGAACGGGCAAACCGGGAACGTCGGCAAACAGTAAGGTGCCGGCTCTGCCAGCATGACTTCCGCCAGCCATGACAGATAAAAACAAAAATCAGGTCGCGCTTGCCGCTCTGGACTATGTCGAAGACGGCATGCGCCTGGGCTTGGGGACCGGTTCCACGGCAGCCCTTTTTGTTGCCGCGCTTGGCGAAAAGGTTGCCGGCGGACTTTCGATTGTTGGGATTCCGACGTCTGCCAGCACCCGCGATCTGGCCCTGCAGTATAATATTGCGCTCACCGATCTTGATGCCACGCCTCATCTCGATCTGACCATCGATGGCGCTGATGAAATCGGTCCCGGCCTGGCGCTGATCAAGGGCGGCGGCGGCGCATTGCTGCGCGAGAAAATCGTCGCATCGGCTTCCGAGCGCATGATCGTCATTGCCGACGACAGCAAGATCGTCGATCAGCTCGGCCGGTTTCCGTTGCCGGTCGAGATCGTGCCATTCGCTGGCCGAACAGTCGAAAAGGCGATCGCCAGCCTGTCTGCCGATCTCGGCCTGAACGGTGAAATTGTCAGACGTTCGGTGGACGGGCATCCCTTTGTCAGCGACGAGGGCAACCATATCCTCGATATTTCCTACCGGCACATTCCCGATCCCGCTACTTTGGCCGCAAGTCTCTCGCAGATTGCCGGGATCGTCGACCACGGTCTTTTCCTTGGCCTGGCTGATCTGGCCCTGGTCGCCGGGGCATCTGGCGTCTTGAGGATCGAGGCGTGACGCCGACCACCAAATCCGCTAACGAGACAGCGCAAAAACCGGCCAAAGGCCGCAGGAGTGAGACATTATGGTTCGTTTTGTAACCGCCGCGCTGATTGCCGCGGCAACCGCGTTCATCGCACCGAACATCGCCGCGGCCCAGGATCAGGATCTTGAAGCCCTGGAACTGGCCAGTGAAATCATGACCCTCAACGGTACTCGTGCTGCGTTTGACGAGATATTGCCCAACGTCGCCGATGCCGCCAAAACCAGCTTCATCCGCTCCAACCCGCAGATACAATTGGGGATCATCGAGATTGTTGACCGCAATGCCCTTGCCATGGTCGACCGCCGCCGCGATCTCGATGCGCAGGTTGTCCGGATGTGGACCCGGGCCTTCACCAAGGACGAACTCCGCGAACTCGTGGCATTTTACAAAACCGCGACAGGAAAAAAATTCGCCTCGGTCCAGCCGCGAATTGCGCCAGCACAAGTTCAGATTGCCGGTCAGTGGAGCAATGAAATCAGCGAGGAACTGGCGCGTCAGGTTCAGCAGGAACTGCGTCTGATGGCGGCCGCCGAACGCAAACGTCTGGAAGCCGGCCCCTCAAAACCCCAGCAATAGAGCCCCAGGCACAATAATCCCGCCAAAAGGGGCGACAATCATGACAACCTACGACTATGACCTTTTTGTCATCGGGGGCGGTTCCGGCGGCGTACGTGCCGCCCGGGTAGCCGCCCGACCTGGCATTCGTGTTGCTATCGCCGAGGAAGACCGGTTCGGCGGCACTTGTGTCATCCGCGGTTGCGTTCCTAAAAAGCTCTTCGTCTACGCCTCGCAGTTTGCCGAGGAGTTTGAAGACGCCGCCGGTTATGGCTGGACCGTTGGCAATCCGACGTTCGACTGGGCGACGCTGAAGGCGAACAAGGACATCGAGATCGACCGGCTCGAAGTCGCCTATCACACGATGTTGCAGCAGGCCGGCGTCGAACGGATCGATTCCCGTGCGGTTCTGGACGGCCCGCACCGGGTACGGCTTGTCGCACAGGACCGGGTAGTCACCGCCGAACGCATCCTGATCGCCACCGGCGGCCGGGCCAATCCCCATGCCGCACTGCCCGGTCATGAACTGTGCATCACCTCAAAAGAAGCATTCGAACTGGCCGAACTGCCAAAGCGGGTCATTATCGCCGGCGGTGGCTACATCGCTGTCGAATTTGCCGGCATTTACAATGGCCTTGGAGTCGACACCACGATTGTCTATCGAGGAGTGGAAGTATTATCCAGATTTGACAAAGACTTGCGGGCGTTAATTCACAAAGAATATGAAGAAAATGGCATCACCATTCGCTGCCATGAATTGCTGGAACGGGTCGAGCGCCACAATGGAGCGCTCAAGATCCACATGTCGAACGGTGATGTTGTGGAAACCGACGCGGTCATGCTGGCTGTTGGCCGCCTGCCCAACACCGAAGGCTTGGGAACGGAAACGATAGGACTGGAATTGCAGCACTCCGGTGCCATTCCGGTCGACGACTATTCCAAAACCGCCGTCGATCATGTCTGGGCGATCGGCGATGTGACCGACCGGATGCAACTGACCCCGGTCGCCATCCACGAGGCCATGTGTTTTGTCGAAACCGTCTTCAGGGACAATCCGACCAAGCCTGATTATGACGCGGTGGCAACTGCCATCTTCTCCCAGCCCGAAATTGGTACGGTGGGGCTGAGCGAGGAGGCGGCACGGGAGCGCTTTGCCGATCTCGATATCTACAAGACCATCTTCCAGCCGATGAAAAACACGCTTTCGGGGCGAACCGGTCAAATGCTGATGAAGCTTATCGTCGATGCTGGTTCGGATCGGGTACTGGGGGTCCATGTCATGGGCCACGGCGCCGGCGAGATGGCGCAGATTTTGGGCATCCCCATCAAGATGAAGGCGACCAAGGCCGATTTCGATGCCACCATGGCCGTTCATCCCACCGCCGCCGAAGAACTGGTGACGTTCGCCGCTCCGACCGAGCGCATCCGCAACGGCGAAACTGTCGCCGCCTGAACGTATCGCGCCCGTCATGACCCATTTTGCCGCGTTCGGTTACGGTTCATTGGTCAACGCCGACACCTTGCCCGCCGCTACAACAGTGCGTACTGCGCAAGTTCAGGGATGGCGTCGGGCTTGGCGCGTCGCCGGGTCATCGCCCAAGGGCAATCGTTGCTCGCTGACGGTCGTGCCGGATGCCGATTGCACAATTACCGGAGTGGTGATCGCGCAGCCGCTTCACAAAAAATCCGGCCTCGACAAGCGGGAGGGCTGGTACCGCGCTACACCGGTCATCAATACCGGACTGACATGGCTGGAGGATGAGCCCGCCGGCTGGCCGCAGATCGCCGAACCAGTCGGCATATTTACCGCAAAGGACGAACACGCCCGCACGGGCGATGCCGACCATCCGGTGATGTTGTCCTATATCGACACGGTTATCGCCGGATATCGTGCGCGGTTTGGTGTGGCCGGCGTTACGCATTTCCTGGAAACGACAACCGACTGGCATGTGCCGATCCTCAATGATCGCGCCAGCCCGTGCTATCCGCGTGCCGTGGCTCTTTCACAAGTCGAGCAGGACGATGTCGACAGCCACCTTGCCGCATTGAAAGTGACAATCATTCACCGCTAAACGCGATAATCGCGTCGTTGCGCAACAAGTCCGGCCATCGCCTTACGAAATGCCTTCGACCGTTTCCGCAACCAGATGGTCGACCACCAGCTTAAGCGCTTCTTCTTCGGATTTGCCAGCCGCAACCGCAGCATCGAAGACGCCCAGTTGCCGGTCGGCACTGGTGCCGGTCGAGGCGACCAGTTTGGCGCGCTCGACATCGGCGACACAGCCCAGCGCCTCGGCGTCTTCGCCAATCAGATCCATCAGTTCGCCCATCAGATCGCAAAACGGCACCGCCGCACCGATACCAAAATCAATCATGTCACCTGACGTGCCGTGGCGCTGGGCGAGCCAGCGATTTTCGGCAATCAGCGCCCGTTGATAATTGCGCCAGCGCTGGTTTTGCCGCCGCAGCCGCCACAACATCCGCGCCAGACAGCGATAGATGGCGGCGATCATCAGCGCATCGTCGAGCCGGGTACACGTATCGGTGATGCGCATTTCCAGGGTCGGAAACCGGTCTGAAGGGCGAAGGTCCCACCAGATCTTCGTGCTGTCCTCGATGACGCCGGTACTGACAATGATGTCGATGGTGCGCTGATACTCCGCCCAGCTTGAAAAATGCTCCGGCAGTCCGGTGCGTGGTAATTCGTTGAATACCGAAAGCCGATACGATTTCAGCCCCGACTTGCGGCCCTGCCAGAACGGCGAGGAAGTCGACAGGGCCAGAAGATGCGGCAGGAAATAGGCCAGTTGATTGTACAGGTCGATCCGCAGATCATTGTCTTCCACGCCGACATGTACATGCATCCCGCATATCAGCAGCCGCCGCACCAACACCTGATAATCCTGGGCAAGTTCATGATAGCGCTGCCGGTCGGTATTGAGTTGCTGCGCCCAGTTGGCGAACGGATGGGTGGAGGCGGCGATCGGCGCCAGCCCGTATTTCTCCGCCTCGCGCGCGATCGTGCCGCGCAAATGGCTGAGATGGTCGCGGGCCTCCTGCACCGATTGGCACACCGGCGTGCCGATCTCGATCTGGCAGCGTAAAAATTCCCGTGTCACCTGACCGCCGAGAAGATCCTCGCAGGATGACAGAAATTCTGCCGGCGGATCGGTACACAGATCCCGGCTTTCCCGGTCGACAAGAAGATATTCTTCTTCGATTCCGATCGTCAGTTTCGGCTCGGCAATGTTCATCGGTGTCGTCCCCTGTGGCCCGAAACCACTATGCCGTCACACCAGGCTTTCAAGCAATCGCCCGATGAACCAGGCAAGGCTCGCCGCGCCCATGCCGATGAACGTGGTTTCAAGGCCGGAACGCAACCAGCTGCGGGTTGACCAGCGGCTTTTCAACGCGCCGATGGCAAAAAATACGATCAGCGTCCCGACGCTTGCGATGCCCGCCGCCGATGGCAGGCGCAGGAAATACGGCAACAACGGCACGCAGCCGCACAACAGGAAGGCAGCGAAGGTCACCCACGCCGCTTTTGCCGGCGAGCGCTCGGCCGCCGACAGCCCGAATTCCTCGCTCATCATCGTTGCCAGCCACAGATCCTTGCGCGACGTGATCGCCGCCACGATCGCCTCGAGAGTGCTCCCGGATAGGCCCTTGGCCGCGAATATTTGCCGGACTTCCTCGCGCTCGCCATCGGGATCGTCGCGAATATGAGCTTCTTCCGAGGCGCGAATCCGGTGGTAGTTGTCGATTTCCGCCCGGCTGCCGGAATAATTGGCCGCCGCCATCGAAAAGCCGTCGGCCAGAATGTTGGCGGCCCCCAGTATGATCACCACACGGGCGGAAAGATCGGCCCCGACCGCGCCGGCGACGATGGCGAATGTGGTGATGGCGCCGTCAATGCCGCCATAGACCCAGTCGCGCAGATAGTTGGCGCGCGGCCCGATCGCCAAACGCGCGGCGATTGCCTCCGGTGCATGCGAGTGATTGATTTCCATTCCGTTCCCCGATTTATGGCCAAGGCGGCAACCAACGTCATATTGCTGGCTGGTACCGCTCGGTCAAACTGGTTATAAGCCGCAGCCAATACGCCGGTCAGCGGGAATTTTCCCTAAAGGCAGGCGATGATGGCAGGCGATACAGAAACAGAATGCGTGGCATTGGCTCAGGCAGGGCACAATAACGCCGCCGGCTGCGCGATAATGGCGAGTAAGGCTGATGAGTGACAAGTGGACGCCGTCTAGTTGGCGCGAAAAACCGATTTTGCAGGTTCCTGACTATCCCGATCCGGACCGGTTGCAGGCGATCGAAGGTCGGCTGGCGACCTATCCGCCGCTGGTCTTTGCCGGCGAGGCCCGCAAGCTGAAATCAGCTTTGGGCGAAGTGGCCAACGGCCATGGTTTCCTGCTTCAGGGCGGCGATTGCACCGAAAGCTTTGCCGAGCATGGCGCCGACAATATTCGCGATTTCTTCCGGGTGTTCCTGCAAATGGCCGTGGTCCTGACCTACGGTTCCAAATCGCCGGTCATCAAGGTCGGCCGCATCGCCGGCCAGTTCGCCAAACCGCGTTCCACGCCGACGGAAAAGATCGGCGACAAGGAATTGCCGAGCTATCGTGGCGATATCGTCAACGGCATCGAATTTGACGAAGCCAACCGGCTGCCCGATCCCGAGCGCCAGGAAATGGCCTATCGGCAGTCTGCCGCAACGCTCAACTTGCTGCGCGCCTTTGCCCAGGGCGGTTTTGCCAATCTGGAGCATGTTCACCGCTGGACCGTGGCCAATGTCGCCGACAGTCCCCAGGCAGATCGCTACCAGCAACTGGCCGACCGCATCAGCGAGGCGCTGTCCTTCATCAAGGCGATTGGCATCGATGCCGACAGCGCGCCGGCCCTGCGCCAGACCGAATTCTTCACCAGCCACGAGGCGCTGCTGCTGGGTTACGAGCAGGCGCTGACCCGCGTCGATTCTACCTCCGGTGACTGGTACGCCACGTCCGGCCACATGATCTGGATCGGCGACCGCACCCGCCAGCCGGACCATGCCCATGTCGAATATTTCCGTGGCGTCCGCAATCCGATCGGCATCAAATGCGGCCCTTCGCTCGATCCCGAAGAGCTGATCCGGCTGCTTGATATCCTCAACCCCCAGGAAGAGGCCGGCCGCATCACGCTGATCAACCGGTTTGGCGCCGGCAAGGTCGGGAAACACCTGCCGGCGCTGATCCGCGCAGTGGAGCGGGAAGGGCGCACGGTAGTGTGGTCCTGCGATCCCATGCACGGCAATACGATCAAGGCGGCCAGCGGCTACAAGACCCGGCCGTTCCAGTCGATCCTGTCGGAAGTGGAGGAGTTTTTTGCCATCCATGAGGCTGAAGGCACCCATCCCGGTGGCATGCATGTTGAAATGACCGGCAAGAACGTCACCGAATGCACCGGCGGCGCCTATGCCATTTCCGATGACGATTTGTCTGATCGCTATCACACTCACTGCGACCCGCGGCTGAACGCCGATCAGGCGCTGGAACTGGCTTTCCTGATCGCCGAAAGGCTGAATAATGCACATTCGGCGGCAAAGCCGGATGATATGGCCGCTCTGGCCTAGATGGCCGGTGATCGCGAAAGTCTGGAAACGTATTCTGGCCCCGCCACGATCTCTGGAAAGTGCAATTGTGGTGCGGTGACATTTGAAGCCGGCGGCCCGTTTCGGCCGCCGCGCGCCTGCCATTGCCAGTCCTGCCGCCGCCAATCCGGGCATTTCCTGTCAGCCACCCGGACCGACCGGCAAAAGATCACTGTCATGGGCGCCGGCAACCTGACCTGGTTCCGGGCAAGCGATCACGCCCGGCGCGGCTTTTGCCGAACCTGCGGCGCGCATATTTTCTGGGAGCCCGATGGCAGCGATCGCACGTCCATCTTTATGGGCTGTATCGATACGCCGACCGGTCTGAACTTGGTTGACCACATATATGTTGCCGAAAAAGGCGATTATTACGACATCGCCGATGGCCTGCCGCAGTTTGATTATTCGACCTGATCCGGCCCGTTGCGGCGGCGCCGGGAGTGAGCAGATGCGAACGCACCGTCAACCGATCGGGATATTATACCAAAACGGGCCGGCCCTATATCGCGACCATGACCACGACAATTTCTGAAAATTCCAGTCCCCGGCCAGCCGAAATTACCGCACCGGCTTATATCCCGCCGGTCTTCGTCTCCCATGGCGCGCCGGACCTGATACTGGCCGACACCGACGCCACCCGCTTTCTCGCCAGCTACAGCAAGTCCAACGCGCGCCCGAAGGCGATCGTGATAGTATCGGCACATTTTGAGAACCGTGAACCGGCTGTTGTCACCGATCCGGCACCGGGCATGATTTATGATTTCGGCGGCTTTGATCCGAAGCTGCGCACCATGGTCTATCCCGCCCCCGGCGCGCCGCAACTGGCGGAGAAAATTGCGCAAAGCCTGGAAGCGGCCGGCCATGCCGCCGCCCGCATTCCGGCGCGCGGTTACGATCACGGTGCCTGGGTGCCGCTGATGCTGATGTTCCCCGATGCCGACATTCCTGTTGTGCAGCTTTCCGTCAGCCCCGGCCAGTCGGCGCGCTGGCACTATCAGATGGGCACAGCGCTGGCGCCACTCAGTGCCGACGGTGTTCTGGTCGTTGGATCTGGATCGATAACCCACAATCTGTCAGAGATTTTCCGGCCAACAGGCCGGCGCAACCGCAACGATGCAGTTCCGGACTGGGTTAGTGCCTTTTCCAACTGGATTGCCGAGCGTCTGGCTGCGGGCGATACCGAAACTCTGCTCGCCTATCGCGATCGGGCGCCGTTTGCGGCGGAAAACCATCCGACCGGTGAACATTTGTTGCCGCTGTTCGTGGCGCTTGGCGCAGCGGCGGGGCTGGGTAGCAATGCGGTCAAAGGCCGGCGGCTCCACGCCTCCAACGAATTCGGTGTGCTGGCCATGGACGCCTATACCATGGAACCGGCGGTCGCCGCCTGACGTGCCGGCAATTGCCGATTGCCCGCCCCGCCGGGGTGCTCTAAACCCGCGCCGACGATAACTTGTTCGGCATCCATGACAGACACACTGAAAATCTCAGTCGGCCAGCTCAATCCGGTTGTTGGCGACATCGATGGCAATACCGCGATGGCGCTGGCCGCCTGGCAGGATGCCACCGCCATGGGCGCCGACCTGCTGGTGCTCACCGAACTCTTCCTGTCCGGTTATCCGCCGGAAGATCTGGTCCTCAAGCCGGCATTTCTCGCCGCCTGCCGGACGGGTGCGCAGGAACTGGCGCGCCAGACCAAAGGTGGTCCGGCGATCATCCTCGGCAGCCCCTGGGCAGAAGACGACAAGGTCCATAACGCCATCCTGCTGCTTGATGACGGCGAGATCGCCGCGGTGCGCTACAAGGTCGAACTGCCCAACTACGGCACTTTCGACGAAGCCCGCGTCTTCCAACCCGGTCCGCTGCCGGGCCCGGTCGATTTTCGCGGCGTGCGCATCGGCATGCCGATCTGCGAGGACATCTGGATCGAGGATGTTGCCGAGTGTCTGAAAGAAACCGGCGCGGAAATTCTGATCACTCCCAACGGTTCGCCCTATTGGCGCGACAAGGCGGCCCGGCGGGTTCAGGTAGCGGTTGCCCGCATCGTCGAAACAGGCCTGCCGATCATCTATGCCAACCAGTTCGGCGGTCAGGACGAGCTGGTCTTTGACGGTGGATCGTTTGGGTTGAACGGCGACCGCACGCTGGCCTTCCAGATGCCACAGTTCTGCAACGACATCGCCATGACCACTTGGCGTCGCGGCGCGGATGCCGACGACGGCGAGCCGGGCGCATGGCGCTGCACCGGTGGCCCGATGGCGGATCTTCCAGACGAGCCGACCGCCGACTGGATGGCGACGGTGATTGGCCTGCGCGATTATGTCGACAAGAACCATTTTCCCGGTGTTGTTCTGGGCCTGTCCGGCGGCATTGATTCGGCCATCTGCGCCGCGATCGCCGTCGATGCACTGGGCGCCGACCGGGTGCATTGCGTGATGCTGCCTTATCGCTACACCTCCGATGCCAGCCTTGATGATGCGGCAGCCTGCGCCAGGGCGCTGGGCGTGCGCTATGACACCATTCCCATTGAACAGGCAGTGACCGGCATCGGTTCGATGATGGCGCCGCTATTTTCCGGCCGCGAGCCGGACATCACCGAGGAAAACATCCAGTCCCGGGTGCGCGGCACCGCCCTGATGGCGATTTCCAACAAGTTTGGCGACATGGTCGTCACCACCGGCAACAAGTCGGAAATGTCGGTCGGCTATGCGACGATCTACGGAGACATGAATGGCGGCTTCAACCCGATCAAGGATCTCTACAAGACCGAAGTCTTCCGGCTGGCCGCCTGGCGCAACGAAAACCGCCCCGATGGCCTGCTCGGCCCGGCGGGCGCGGTGATCCCGCAAAATATAATCGACAAGCCACCATCGGCTGAATTGCGCGAAGACCAGACCGATCAGGACTCACTGCCGCCCTACGACGCGCTGGACGACATTCTGGAATGTCTGGTCGAGCACGACAAAAGCGTTGCCGAAGTTGTCGGACGGGGGCACGACCGGGAAACGGTCACCAAGATCGAGCGCCTGCTTTATATTGCCGAATACAAGCGCCGGCAGGCGGCGCCCGGCGTCAAGATCACCCGTCGCAACTTTGGCCGCGACCGGCGTTATCCGATCACCAACCGCTTCCGGGACCGCACCTGATGGCCACCACACCAATCGTCCGCTTTGCGCCATCGCCAACTGGCGAAATCCATGTCGGCAATGCCCGCACGGCGCTCTACAACTGGTTTTTTACCAAAAGCGCCGGCGGCACTTTCATTTTGCGCTATGATGATACCGACCAGGCCCGATCCACCGATGCCTTTGCCGACCAGATCGCCGCAGATCTCGCCTGGCTCGGCATTCATCCCGACAGGGTCGAGCGCCAGCCGGCCCGCGCCAACCAGTATGATGCGGCGGCCAAAAAACTGAAAGACGCCGGGCTGCTTTATCCCTGCTACGAGACCGGCGAGGAACTGGATCGCCAGCGCGCCCGCCAGCGGGCACGGGGCCGCCCGCCGGTCTACGATCGCCGGGCGCTGAACCAGACCGATGCGGAGCGCGGCGCGCTGGAAGCCGAAGGCCGCACCGCCCACTGGCGGTTCTTTTTACCCAATTTTTCCGATGATCCTTTTCAGCCGCAACGAACGGAGCGAAAGTGGGACGACCTGTTTCGCGGGGCCCAGCATATCGATCTGGCGTCGATGTCGGACCCGGTGCTGATCCGGCAGGATGGCAGTTTTCTCTACACGCTGCCCTCGGTTGTCGACGACATCGATATGGGCGTCACCCATGTTATTCGCGGCGACGATCATGTCACCAACACCGGCGCGCAAATTGCCCTGTTTGAAGCGCTGGGCGCGCAACCGCCGACATTCGGGCACCACAATTTGCTACAGGACGAGCAAGGCGAGGGCCTGTCGAAGCGAAAAAAAGCATTGTCGATCCGGGCGCTTCAGGATGCCGGTTATGAACAGCTGGCGGTCGCCACATTCGCCACGCTGATTGGCACGGCGGTAGCGGTCCAGCCGCTGGCAACGACAGATGCGCTGCAAGCGCTTTTCGATCCGCAAAGCGTCAACAAGGCGCCGGCGCGTTTTTCTGAATCAGAACTGGCGCATCTCAACACGCGGCTTCTGGCCCAGATGAATTTTGCCGATGTCGCCGACCGCCTTAAGGCGATCGGGATCGATGGCGGCGAACCGTTCTGGCTGGCGGTACGGCCGAATATGCAACGGCTCGCCGATGCCAGGGGTTGGTGGGACATTGTCACCGGATCGATCAGCGCCGATATAGATGCCGATGACGTGAATTTTCTGCAAACCGCAGCGCGGCTGTTACCCGAAGGCGAACCCGATAGTGACACCTGGAAGGCATGGACCGGCGCGATCCGCGATGAAACTGGCCGCAAGGGCAAGCCGTTGTTCATGCCCCTGCGCCTGGCGCTGACCGGCCTCAGTTCGGGACCGGAATTAGCACAACTTCTTCCTTTGATTGGGCGCCCCAGAACGCTGGCCCGACTATCCGCACATGGCCGGGCTGAAAACTGAGGGTATTGTTCGCCGCCACCGCGCGCGGCACAAATCCGCCAAACCGGTTGATAATTGTTTCGGGATCGGCACCTGGCCCGGGACGGGACACTGGCACCGGGATTCGCGCCTGTCGCGCCGCCGGCCTGCTCGAACTGGCGGTGTTGTCCGTATAGCGCAGCGCCGGGCCGATCCGGCAACTGCATGTCTTGTCGTAGGTCTTGCGATAGCGGAACGCATTGGGTTGGTCGGAATAGGATTCACCGGCAAGCGAAATCATGCTTTCCGATTCGCCACTGGAATTGTGGTAAAACAGATTGACCTGCGCGCCCGGGCAGATGTTCTCGCAGATCGCCTCATCGGATGAAAATTTCCGCCGCGAGGTGGAAAAACTGATCGGAAAATAATAGCCGTCGCAGGCCCGCACACACAGCGTCCGATAGCGACCGCTATTGGGCACGACGTCGCCGACCAGCACATCCTCGCCGCGCAACCAGGCAAAGCGCCCGGCAATGCCACACCGCTTCTGCCGCATTAGCTCGCGAACCCGCAGCATTTGCGCCCGGTTTGCGCCACCGCCAGATCGTTTTGCCGTGTTGCGTTTTCGCTTCAGGGCCGAAAGATTGGCCTTCATTTTTCTGATTTTCGGCACCAAAGCCCGGCATTCCGGCGCCGGCGTACGTTTGAAGAACAGGAATCCGCGACCTGAACAGCTAGCCCGTCGCGCCTGTCCCTGCGCTTTGGCAAGAACTCGCGATTGTTCACGCACTGCACGATCAAACTTGGCCGCTTCCGGCGAAAGCCCGCGGCCGCCCTGCAGACGCGACATTTCGGAAGAAAGATCGCGGCAGGTCTGCGCTATCGCCTCGCCACCGGCCAGTGCCGATGCGATGGCGACGATGACGCCGACCAGAAGTGATGCTCGGTGCAGCAATCTGTCTCTCCGGCCCTGTGCCAGCCCCCGCCGCCCCGTGCCAATCCAGCCCACAAACGGTATTCGGCGTCCGATTCAACGTCCGATTTAGTGTACCATACCGCGCGGGGGTAACATACCGGTTGCCGGTAACATACCCGACCTGGTCGCCGCACCGGTACACGAGGGGCAAAAAGGCAGGCGTCATGAAGCTGGCAACCCTGGATAACGGCTATCGCGATGGCGCGCTGATCATCGTCTCGACCGATCTTCGCCGTTACACCGCGGCAGGCGCAGTGGCCGCGACCCTGCAATCGGCGCTGGATGGCTGGTCTGACGCTGAGCCGAAACTCCGCGACCTTTTCGAGCGTCTCGATCTTGGCCAGATCGAGGGCGAATTGTTCATGGAGGCCCTATGCCTGTCGCCATTGCCCCGCGCCTACCAGTTCGCCGACTGCTCCGCCTACGTCAATCATGTCGACCTGTTGCGCCGGGCGCGCGGCGCGGACATGCCCGATCGCTTCTGGACTGATCCGCTGGTCTATCAGGGCGTTTCCGATCAATTTATTTCACCCCGGGGCGATATCATCATGCCCGCCGAGGCATTTGTCCCGGACAACAGTTTCGGCATCGATTTTGAGGCCGAAGTCGCCATCGTCACCGGCGATGTGCCCATGGGGACGAGCGCCGATCAGGCCGGCGATCATATCCGGCTGGTCATGCTGCTCAATGATGTCTCCCTGCGCGGCCTGATCCCGGCGGAACTGGAAAAGGGCTTTGGTTTTTTCCAGTCCAAACCGCCGTCGGCCTGTGCGCCGGTTGCCGTCACGCCCGGTCAGCTCGGCGCGGCGTGGCAGGCCAACAAGTTGCATTTAGCCCTGCGCTCGGCGCTCAATGACCAGCCCTTTGGGATACCGAACGCCGGCATCGACATGACCTTCGATTTTGGCCAGTTGATCGCCCATATCTGTCGCACAAGGCCGCTGGGCGCCGGCACGATCATCGGGTCGGGCACGGTGTCAAACCGGGATGTCGACGGTGGCCCCGGCAAGTCGATTGCCGATGGCGGTGTCGGCTATTCGTGCATATCGGAACAGCGCATGGTCGAGACTATCCACGCCGGGGAGCCGCAAACGCCGTTCCTTGTTTCCGGCGACCGGGTACGGATCGAAATGCGCGATGGCGATGACCGGTCAATCTTCGGCGCGATCGATCAGACCGTCTCCCGATCGGGCCAACCGGCACCGGGATAGGGCCGGAATGCACCATTTACCGCAAATGCGCCGGTTCGGATTTACGGTTCTGTAGAGAATTTCGGTAACCTTTGGCATTCGTCGGTGACTGCGGTGTTTCCGGCGCGGGCCGCAGTTTGCGTGGCAAAGCGAAATTCCGTTTCGGTGTGAGGAATGGCCATGCAAGATGTTTTGGGCTGGTGCGAAGACGTATTTGACGACCCGGCACTGCGTCTTTTGATGCGCGTCGTCATGGTTCTGTTCGGCTTGGCCGCCATTGTGCACGTGCTGAACATGCTCAGCCAGTCCGGCTATCGCTGGGCCGATGGCGATATGGTGCCGCGGATTTTCGATATCGTCTTTGCCGCGCTGTTTGTGATCACCGTCTGTGCCGTTGTGATGCGAAATGCCTGGGCAGTGCCCTTGTGGTTGACGACAGCTTTGCTGCAGATCGCCCTGTTCAAGACGATGCCAGCGTCCTTTGCCGGAACGGGAACAGGCATGACCGCGCCGCAGACCATGATCGCGACTCACAGCATCTTCATTCTGGCGTTTGCTGTTCTGTTGATCGCCAGACGGTTTCGCTGATCAGTCAGCGCGGCAGATCAAAAGCGCCGCCCATCCCATTCGCATTTTCTCTTCGGTCCGCGCTTTTAAGCGGCTGATCCGTGCCTATATGCGGTCTGTACCACACCGGAGGAAGTCATGCGCATTTTGCGATTTGCCGTAATGTATGTTGGTTTTGTTGCGTTGCTCATGAGCGCCAATTCCGCCAACGCCGCTGGTGACGGTGAACCGGATCTGATCTTCCGCAAGTCCACCGTGTTCAAGCTCCTGACCCCGGACCACAAGCTGGCCACATATGCGCTCGACGATCCGCTCATTGAGGGCGTCGCTTGCCATTATACAGTGCCGGAAAAGGGCGGGGTTTCGGGAATGCTCGGAATGGCCGAGGAAACCTCCGACATTTCGCTCGCCTGCCGACAGGTCGGCCCGGTGGCGTTCAAGGGCAAATTCGCTCAGGGCGATGATGTGTTCAGCCAGCGCCGTTCGATCCTGTTCAAGAAGATGCAGATCGTGCGCGGCTGTGACGTGAAACGCAACGTGCTGGTCTATGTAGTCTACTCCGACAAGCTGATCGAGGGCTCGCCAAAAAACTCCACATCAACCGTGCCGATCATGCCCTGGGGCGACAAACAGGCGCCGGCATGTGGCGAGTGGTTGGCGCAGTAGCGGGCGCTCAGCTACCCCGCTTTTACACCGGCCTCGACTGCCGCCAGTGCCGTCATGTTGACCACGCCGCGCGAGGTGACTGATGGCGTCATGATGTGAACCGGCGCGGCGGTGCCCAGCAATATCGGCCCGACATGCAACGCATCGGTCATCACCTTGATCAGATTGAGCGCGATGTTGGCGGCATCCAAATTGGGAAAGACCAGCAAATTGGCTGGACTGGTGAGTTTGCTGTCCGGCATCACCCGATTGCGAAGCACGTCCGACAGCGCCGAATCTCCGTGCATTTCGCCGTCGACTTCAAGGTCGGGCGCCATGTCCCACAACATCTGCGTCGCCTGGCGCATTTTGAGTGCGCTCGGCGTGTCTTGGGAGCCGAAGTTGGAATAAGACAGCAGCGCCGCCTTTGGCGTCAGGCCGAACCGGGTGATATGCCCGGCGGCCAGTATCGTCATTTCGGCGATTTCCTCAGCGCTCGGATCATGGGTGACATAGGTATCGGTCAGGAACACCGCGCCATAGGTCGAGATCAAAAGGCTGAGCGTCGACAGATCGCGCACGCCCTCATCAAGCCCGATGACAGCGCGAATATCGCGCACCTGCCTCTGAAACCGCCCCTCCAGCCCGCAAATCAGCGCATCGGCATCGCCGCGGTGAATCGCCAGCGCGCCGATGATTGTCGGGTTGGTGCGCACGATGGTTCGCGCCGCTTCGGGCGGAATGCCGCGCCGGCCGACCAGCCCGTGATAGCTGTCGACATAATCGCGGTAGCGCGGATCGTCCTCCGGATTGACCACCTCGAAATCCTTGCCCGGCCGGATCGCCAAACCGTGGCGGGCAATGCTGCGTTCAATCACTTGCGGCCGCCCGATCAAAATGGGCACGGCCAACTTTTCCTCGAGCACCACCTGGGTCGCCCGCAGCACTCGTTCGTCCTCGCCATCGGAATAGATCACCCGCCGCGCCACGCCCTGGCAGGCGGAAAAAATCGGCTTCATGATCAACCCGGAGCGGAAGACAAACCGGGTCAGCCCATCATTATAGGCGGTGAAATCGGCAATCGGCCGGGTCGCCACGCCGCTGTCCATCGCCGCCTTGGCCACCGCCGGCGCAATCCGCAGGATCAGCCGCTGGTCGAACGGCGAGGGGATCAGATAGTCCGGCCCGAAATTGGACAGATCGCCGCCAAAGGCTTTCGCCGCCACATCCGACGGCGCCTCGCGGGTGAGGTCGGCAATTGCCCGCACCGCCGCCAGTTTCATGTCTTCGTTGATGTCTGATGCGCCGACATCCAGCGCGCCGCGAAAGATGTAAGGGAAACACAGGACATTGTTGACCTGATTGGGATAGTCCGACCGGCCGGTGCAGATCATCGCGTCCGGCCGCGCCGCCTTGGCGTCTTCGGGCATGATTTCCGGGTTCGGGTTGGCCAGCGCCAGGATCAGCGGCTTGTCGGCCATCGCCTTGACCATATCGCTCTTCAACACGCCGGCGGCCGATAGCCCGACAAACACATCCGCCCCGCCAATGACGTCGGCAAGGGTTCGCGCCTCAGTCTTTTGGGCGAATATTGCCTTCCATTTGTCCATTGAGGCTTCGCGGCCTTCATAGACAACGCCATCAATGTCGGTGACCCAGATGTTCTCCTGCCTTGCGCCAAGCAGTAGCAGCAGGTTGAGGCAGGCCAGCGCCGCCGCGCCCGCGCCGGAGGCGACGATTTTGGCATCCGCGATGTCCTTGCCGGCCAGTTCCAGCCCGTTGACCACCGCCGCGCCGACGATGATCGCGGTGCCATGCTGATCGTCGTGAAAAACCGGGATCGACATGCGCTGGCGCAGCGCCGCCTCGATCTCAAAACACTCCGGCCCCTTGATGTCCTCAAGATTGATGCCGCCGAAGGTCGGCTCCAGCGCTGCCACCACATCGACGAACTTGTCGATATCGGTCTCATCCACTTCGATATCGAAGACATCGATACCGGCGAATTTCTTGAACAAAACCGCCTTGCCCTCCATCACCGGCTTGGAGGCCAGCGGGCCGATCGGGCCAAGCCCGAGCACCGCGGTGCCGTTGGTGATGACACCGACCAGATTGGCGCGCGCGGTAAAGTCCGATGCGGTTGCCGGATCATCGGCGATGGCCAGACACGGCGCGGCGACACCGGGCGAATAGGCCAGCGCCAGATCCCGCTGGTTGCCGAGCGGCTTGGTCGCTTGAATTTCCAGTTTTCCGGCACGCGGATAGCGGTGATAAAACAGTGCTTGTTCGTCAAGATCGCCGGTCTGGGGGCGTGGTGTGCGAGATTTGGACATGGGCCTGCTTTTTCCGATATCGCCTGCTTTTTCGATATAGAAAGACTAACAGACCGCAGGCGCGGGGGAACCGGTTTTCGCACGATTATCAGCGGTAAATGGCTGATCCCAAAATGGTGCTGGGCGAGGGGGCAAGCCGCTCGGATCGGGAAGGAATATCACGGGCGGTGACGGCGGACGCAAAGATCAGCGCGGCCAGCGCACTGAAATAAAGGATACGGAACATGGATTTCCCCAACGCAGAACAAAAGACAATTCAACTGACGATTTGAGGCATATCGCGTCGGTGTTGAACCCGGCCTGAAAACCATATTCATGTGCAATTCAAACAGGTTAACGAATTCTTACCGCGCCGGTGAGCAGTGTAGCCAGCACCACGGCGTTGAGCATGTGCCAGAGCATGTGGGTGCCCGCCGGTATCGCCTCGCAAGCCGGGATATCGAGCGTGCGCAGGGTGAGCGACAGGGCAAAGACGGCGGCGGCGAACAATATCGTGCCGGCGTAGTGGTGGGCCCTGCCGCGCAGATAAAAGCCGACACCGGCCATGGCGATCAACGCCGGCGCATAGCCGGCCGACCCGCCGAGCAAGGGCGCCAGCGTCCGTTCCAGCAGCAAGGTGGCGGCAAAGAATAGTGCGAGACTTAAAAGCGTGCCCCAGAATCCAAGGCCGACATAGCGATAAAACACCAGCGCGAACATGGCGTAGATAAACACCGTGATCGGCAGAACGTCGGCCATCATCGACCAGCCATTGGCAAAGATATGGAACAGGAACGAGCCGACGCCGATTGTTGCGATCAATGCGATCAGCGCCAGCGCCATCCGGTCGGCACCACCGGCCTTGCGCCAAGTGGTGTAGGCGTAAAGGGCGGCGATCAAAAACGCACCGTTGGACAGCGCATTGAATGGTTCGGACCACAAGGACGCGTCTGTCCGCTCGCAATAGAGATCGATGGCGCCGGTCCAGTCCATAGCGCCATGGTGGGCCGACGCCCAGCCGCCGGCAAGCCAAAAGGTGCCTGGCGGCAAGCGGATTTGCACCGGCTATCGTTCCGTGACTTGACCTTTGCCGGTGTGAACGCGATAAGCGCGTCATGAACAGAACGGCGCGCCCGACTTGGGCCAATTGCACTTGCGGATTGATTATTAGCTAGCGACAAATCGCTGGCCCGGCCGTTCTCGTCTTTAACAAATTTGCGATACGAACGTCCCGCCAGCGGCGAGGGACGAGTATGAGCGATTTTCATGGTGACGGGCCTGGGGGCCTCAGGCTCTACAACACACTGACCCGGCAAAAGCAGGCGTTCGCGCCGATCGATGCCGGCAACGTGCGCATGTATGTGTGCGGGCCGACGGTCTACGACTATGCCCATATCGGCAATGCCCGCCCGGTTATCGTCTTTGATGTGCTGTTCCGGCTGCTGCGCCACCTCTATGGCGACGATCACGTCACCTATGTCCGCAACATCACCGACGTCGACGACAAGATCAACGCGCGGGCGCTGCGCGATTATGCCGACCTGCCGCTGAACGAGGCGATCCGCAAGGTCACCGAAAAGACCGCCAACCAGTTCCATGCCGATGTGCAGGCGCTGGGTTGTCTCGAGCCGACCCATGAGCCCCGGGCGACCGATTTCATATTGCCGCGCGATGATGGCAAGACCGATATGGTCAGCTTGATTCAAACCCTCATCAAACGCGGCAAAGCCTATGTGGCGACAGGTGAATCCGGCACCGAAGTGCTGTTCGACACTGCCGCCATGGCCGACTATGGCGCTCTGTCGAAACGCAAGCTGGATGAGCAGCAGGCCGGTGCGCGGGTGGCGGTGGAGGCCCACAAGAAAAAACCCGGCGATTTCGTGCTGTGGAAGCAGTCTGCCCCTGATGAGCCGGGTTGGGAGGCGGAATTTGACGGCCAGAGCGTGCGCGGCCGGCCCGGCTGGCACATCGAATGCTCGGCCATGAGCGCCGCCTATCTCGGCGAGACGTTCGACATCCACGGCGGCGGGCTGGACCTGATCTTCCCCCACCATGAGAACGAGATCGCCCAGTCCCGCTGCGCCCACGGCACCGACGCCATGGCCAATGTCTGGATGCACAACGGCTATCTGGAGGTCGAGGGCCGCAAAATGTCCAAGTCCGAGGGCAATTTCATCACCATTCAAGACTTGCTGGAGACGGACAAGTTCGGCGGACGAAAATGGCCGGGTGAGGTGCTTAGGCTGGCCATGTTGATGACCCACTACCGGCAGCCTATAGACTGGAAATTATCAAGCTTGGATGAAGCGGAAAAGACACTTGACCGCTGGAGCACCTTGGCGCTTGGAGCCGAGTATGCAGCTCCGCCAAAAGCCCGGATTGTTGAGGCGCTTTCAGATGATCTGAACACGCCAAAAGCGATCGCAGAACTGCATCGGCTGGCCCGTGAAGCCGGCGATGATAAAGGATGGGCTCGGCGTGAACTTTTGGGATCAATGATACTCCTCGGATTTACCGGCAAATTTGAGAGCCGTGCTGAATTCGCTGAACGACTAGATGCCTCAGAGACCAGTCATGTCGAAATGCTCATCGCCGCCCGAGCCGCTGCCCGCGCAGAGAAAAACTGGGCCGAGGCCGATCGTATCCGCGACGAACTGGACGCCATGGGCATCGCCGTGATGGACGCCAAGAACCCGGAAACCGGCGAGATCGAGACCACGTGGGAGGTCAAGAGATGAGCGACGAACTCACTATGATGCTCGACCATGTCACCCTCAGCGTTGCCGATCTGGCCCGTGCAAAAGCCTTCTATTCAGCAGCGCTCACGCCGCTCGGTATGGAAATTGTCGGCGAGGTCAGCGCCGAACAGTCCGGCAGCGTTGCTTTTGTCGGCTTCGGCATCGGGCGCAAGGGGCAATTGTGGATCGCTGAAAAAGGCCCGCAGAGCCCGGCGACCCATATTTGTTTTCGCACCGCGTCTTGCAGCGATGTTCGCGCATTCCACGAGGCCGCACTGGCCGCCGGTGGCAGCGACAATGGCGCACCCGGTGTTCGCGAAATCTACCACCCGGCCTATTACGCCGCCTTCGTCACCGATCCCGAAGGCCACAATATCGAGGCCGTCTGCTTCGAACCGGAGGACCAGCCATGAGCGCGCCAGCAAACGGACCATTCACCGGCGGTTGCCAGTGCGGCGCGGTTCGCTTCCGCGTGACGGAATTGGGCCGCCCCTCGGTCTGCCACTGCCGCATGTGCCAGAAGGCGTTTGGCGGCTTTTTCGGCCCGCTGGTTACCGCTCCTGATGCCATCTGGAGCCGAGGCGAACCGAAATGGTTTCACTCATCGTCCGCCGCCCGCCGTGGGTTTTGCGCCGATTGCGGCACGCCACTCGCCTACGAGACCAGATACGGGCTGGAACTGGCCATCGGCGGCTTTGATTACCCACAGGCGGCCGCGCCAAAAGTGCAGGTCAATCCCCGCGACAAGCTGGCCTTTTACAATGATCTCAGCACCCTGCCGGTGCATGTGTCGGAAACCAGCGGCGAGTGGGAAGGCTTCATGGCAGATATCGTCAACTATCAGCACCCCGACCACGACACCGAGACTTGGCCGCCGCAGGGAGCGGAACGATGACCAGAGAACGGCGCTGCTTATTCGACACGACGCGAAGGTGCCCGTCCGCGCGCAGAAGCGCAGCGCGCGAGCACGAACAAAACGAAAAATGCCGTCCCGGGGCGGCAGGCGAGGGATCTCATGTCTAGGGAACGGCTCTACTTATTCGACACGACATTACGGGACGGCCAGCAGACGCCGGGAATCGATTTCTCGTTGGAGGACAAGATCCTCGTCGCCAGGATGCTCGATGCGCTGGGCGTTGATTATATTGAGGGCGGCTATCCCGGCGCCAACCCGACCGACACGGCGCTTTTTTCAAAAAAACGCACGGCCAACGCCAAATTCACCGCCTTCGGCATGACCCGACGCGCTGGCCGGTCGGTGGAAAATGACCCCGGATTACAGGGCATTCTTCAGGCCGAGGCGGACGCTATCTGCTATGTCGCCAAGGCTTGGGACTACCATGTAAAAGTGGCGCTCGGCACCACCAACGAGGAAAATCTCGAAGGCATCGCTTCTTCGGTCGAGGCGGCAATGGCCGCCGGCCGCGAACCGATGGTCGATTGCGAGCACTTCTTCGACGGCTACAAGGCCAACCCGGATTACGCTCGCGCCTGCGCCACGACCGCGTTCGAGGCCGGCGCCCGCTGGGTTATCCTTTGCGACACCAATGGCGGTACGCTGCCGGATGAAATCGGGACCATCGTTACTGACATTCTGGAAACAGTACCCGGTGATCGGCTCGGCATCCACACCCACAACGATACCGGTCAGGCGGTGGCCAATACGCTGGCTGCCGTGCGCGCCGGGGCGCGTCATATCCAGGGTACGTTGAACGGCATCGGCGAGCGCTGCGGCAATGCCGATCTGGTGTCGCTGATCCCGACGCTGCTGTTGAAAAGCCCCTACAAGGAACAGTTTCAGACTGGCATCAGCGACGACGGGTTGCGCTCGCTCACCCATCTGTCGCGCACCTTCGACGAAATGCTGAACCGCGCGCCGAACCGTCAGGCGCCCTATGTCGGCAGTTCGGCATTCGCCACCAAGGCCGGCATCCACGCCTCGGCAATTTTGAAAGAGCCGGAGACCTACGAGCATGTGCCGCCCCAGACCATCGGCAATGCCCGCCGGGTCATGGTCTCCGATCAGGCTGGCAAATCCAATCTGCTTGCCGAACTGGATCGGTTGGGCATCGAGGCCGACAAGGCCGACCCGCGCCTTGATGGCCTGATGATGGAAATCAAGGAGCGCGAGGCAATCGGCTATGCCTATGAGGGGGCCGACGCCTCACTGGCGCTGCTCGCCCGGCGGCGGCTCGGCGCCGTGCCGGAATTCTTCAAGGTGGAGAGTTTTTCCGTCAATATCGAACGCCGCTTCAACGCCCGTGGCGACCTGATCACCCAGTCCGAGGCGGTGGTGAAAGTGGAAGTCGATGGTGCCCGGCGCATGTCGGTGGCCGAGGGCAACGGCCCGGTCAACGCGCTTGATCTGGCGCTGCGCAAGGATCTCGGCGAACTCAATGCCGCAATCGATGATCTGGAACTGGTCGACTACAAGGTGCGCATTCTGAACGGCGGCACCGAGGCCATCACCCGGGTGCTGATCGAAAGCCGCGACGGCAAGGGCCGTCGCTGGTTCACCGTCGGTGTGTCGTCCAACATCATCGATGCCTCGTTCGAGGCGCTGCTTGATTCCATCACCTACAAGCTGCTCGACCATGCCGACAGTCAGTCAGCACAAGTAGCCTGAGCCGTTTCACCTAGAGTGCTATAACCGGCGGATCCGCGGCGAAACCGCCGGCAGATCAATCGCATCCTGATCGCGGCCGGCGCAGGATTCGATCAGGAGCGGCACGATATCCTCCGCCTGGCTGGCCAC
Source organism: uncultured Polyangiaceae bacterium (assembly GCA_964196155.1). Taxonomy (GTDB): domain Bacteria; phylum Pseudomonadota; class Alphaproteobacteria; order Rhizobiales; family Afifellaceae; genus CAXMRP01. The sequence goes on along the minus strand of CAXMRP010000032.1, from coordinate 37,643 downwards.
CAGTCCGCTCACCTCCATGCCGTTGCGGATGAAGCGCTCGTCGCGCATATGCTCCAGAAGATCGATCAACGGCTGCCAGAACCCTTCGATATTGGCCAAAAGCACCGGTTTTTCATGCTGGCCGAGTTGCGCCCAGGTCAGTTGCTCCACCAGTTCTTCCAGCGTGCCGATACCGCCGGGAAGCGCGACAAACGCCTCAGCGCGCTCAAACATCGCCATTTTGCGCTCGTGCATGTTCTGGGTGACGATCAATTCGGTGACATCGTCGAACATCTGCTCCCGGTCGCGCAGAAAATCCGGAATAATCCCGGTTACCTGGCCACCATGGTCCAGAACGGTGCGGGCCAGCGTGCCCATCAGGCCTACCGAGCCACCGCCATAGACAAGGCTGATTTCCGCCTCGGCCATTGCCTTGCCAAGCATCGTTGCCGCCGCAGAATAGGCTGGTTCGACGCCTGATCCGGAGCCGCAATAGACGCACACTTGTGATAGTTTTGCCATAGCGCGAGCCATGGCATTGGCATAGATTCCCGTCAAGGTGGGGTGTTAGCCTGAGCGCCGGTGTGGATGCCCGGTTGCCAAGCAGGACAGCGCATAGGGAGCCAATAGTCGGGCGGCTGCAAAATGACGCGCCGCAACAAATGTGTATTGGAATTGCTGTGCTGTCGGCATAAATTCGATCAGCGCCCCGGATGTGCATTTGACCAGGTGTGCATTTGGCCAGCTGTGCATTTGGCCAGATATGCATTGGAAGTGTATTTGTGGCGTATGTGATTGTCCCGTAGTCCCGATTGAGCGAAACCCCCGGTTGAGCGAAACAAAGTTGCCCGTTAAATCCAGGCCGAACAAACCCAGGCGAAATGATGCCCCTGCCGTTACGATTTTTAATTGCCGTATTCCTGATCCTGATTGCTGCGGGATCGCTGGTGCTGATCAAGAACTCCATGGAGGACGACGGCGCGACGACGCAGATTACCGGCCTGGCGCCCCAGGGCGATGCCACGCCGTCCTCTGACGGGGCAACTGAATCCGCGCAAACCAGCGGTGCCGCCGAGACGAAAACGCCCGTAGCCGATACGTCTGGCTCCGATACGCCAAAAACTGATACTTCCAACACCGGTGACGCCGGCACATCGGATGATGGGGCAACAGTTTCGGATACAGGTTCTGATTCAAAAGCCGGCGACCAGCCCATGGCGGCAACGGATCAACCGTCCGCCACCGATCCGGCAACCAAGCCGGACACGCAAACCACTGAAAAACCGGCAACGGCGCAAGACGGCGGGACGGCAACCGGAATGGCGAGCAAGCCATCCAATGATGCAACTGGCGATAGCGCGTCCGATACTGCAGGTGCGGCAACCGAAACCGCCACCACTATGGACACCGATGACACCGCCGCCGCGCCGGAGACGGATACTGCGATGGCGGCCAAAACCGGCACGGATGCAGCTACCGGCGCGACATCCGAGGCGGCAATGACCGGCTCCGACGGGGCATCCACCGAAACAGGCATGGCCAGTGTTGAAAGTGGTGCTGAAAATAGTGCTGAAACCAGCGCCGCGTCCGAAAGCGCCGACCAGATGGCAAAATCCGCGACCGGCGAGAGCGCTGGCGAAGCGCAGACCGGCGCCATGAAACCCGATGCCACCCAGCCGGCCGACAATGCTGCCGATGATGTGGCCAGCAATGTGGCACCATCAGGCGGGGCGGAAGCAACAGCACAGGCCGGGCAAAGCGGTGCGGCCAAATCGCAGGATCAATTGCCGACCGCCGGAAATGGCAACGATGAAAATGCCGGCGGCGAATCCGTCGTTACCATGGTACACAAGGGTGATGCGCCTGCCGCAGAAGGCACGAATCAAAATGTCACGGAAGTGGCCAAAAGCCAGCCCGGCGCGGCGTCCCTCGGCGCGCTCGATACGGACAGGAAAACAGTTCCGGCGTCAGATGCAGATAGTGGCGCTGCCGAAAAACCTGCGATGCCGGTCGGAATCGCCGAAATTCCCCGGTTTGATGTGGTCCGTGTCGAGCCCACCGGCGAGGCCGTTCTGGCCGGCCGGGGCAGCCCCGGCGCAAGGGTAGAGATCATCGCCAATGGCCAGGTTATTGCCGAGGCGATCGCCGGACCAAGCGGCGAATGGGTTGTTGTGCCCGACCGGCCCCTGCCGCCCGGTGCCAACGATATTTCGGCCCGCGCCCGGATCGCCGATGGTCCGGCGGTAGAATCAGAAGAAAAAGTCGCGATCGCCGTGCCGGAGCAGCCCGACGGCGGCATGTTGATCATTCGCAACCGGCCCAATGCGCCCAGCGAAATTCTGGTCGACACTACCAAATCAACGGAATCTGCAGCTGTTGCCGAGACCGTTCCCGAAACGCTGACCACACCATTTGTTATCGAGGCTGTGGAAGCGGAAGGCAGCGAAGTCTTCGTCGCCGGAGCCGGAGCGACCGGTGCCCGGGTCCGGGTTTACGCGGACAATGTGTTTTTGGGCGAGACGATCGTCGGGCAGGGCGACCGCTGGTTGTTGCAGGAACCCAAGGCGCTGCCCTTTGGCGATCTGACTATCCGCGCCGATATGACCGACGATGCCGGCACGGTTGTCTCGCGCGCCGAAGTGCCGTTCAGCCGGCCGGCCCGCATGGCTGCAGTTACCCCGCCGGCAGAAGCAGCGCCTACAGCATCAACCGGGGAAACCGGACAGGCGATGCCTGCGGCAAGCGTCGCCACGGCAGATCCGATGGCCACCAAGACCGACGCGGTAAAGCCGACCACGATCATCATCCGGCGCGGCGACAATTTGTGGACAATCGCCCGGCGCACCTACGGCCGGGGTATCCGTTACACAACCATTTTTGAGGCCAACTCCGATCAGATCCGCAACCCGCACATGATTTTCCCCGGTCAGGTCTTCATGTTGCCGGAGAAAGAAGACGGCACGGCAAACTGATTTGCCTGCCTGTGGCCTGCTGATTGCCCGGCGTCGTTTGTCTGTGTCGGTCGGATAAGCGGCTTCAATCGCCGGATTTTTCCGCTGTGATGGCGAAATATTCGATATTTTGCCGGCTGCCACTTGCCATCACGAAACCTTTATCATAAATCGCCGATATACGATAAAGCGTTTTGCGGCGCTTCCCGTGAACCAATATGCGGGTCATCAGTCGGGCGATAAGTGCACCGACGTTCGACCCGCCATTTAGAAAAGACCATGCCGAATGGAAACACCAGAATTGCCCGCACAGCAGATTGAGGGATGTGCCAGACAGACCGATGCGCCGCTGGCAAAGGCGGCCAAGGCCCTGTCCCATCCGGCCCGGTTGGCGATCCTGCGGACGATTGCCAAGCAGAGCCGATGCAATTGTGCACAGATCTGCGGTCACGTGCCGCTAGCCCAGTCCACCGTTTCCCAGCACTTGCGGGTGTTGAACGAGGCCGGGTTGATCGAGATCGAGACCGATGGTCCCAATTCCCGCTATACGCTTGCCGCATCGGCGATTACGACATTTGCCGAAACGCTCACCGCTCTGGCAAAAGGCTTGTGTGCTGATGCCGACGCCTGCTGCGGACCGTCCGGAACCTGCCGCAAATCCAACAACACCACTTCGCCATCAGTTGGCGCCCAGAAAGCCACTAGTAGAAAGCCACTATATGAGTGATCCATCACAGGCCATGAATGCCGTGATTACCGCTGACCAAGGATCGACAGCGACCACAATTCGCAACTTGTGGCCCTATATGTGGCCATCCGACCGGCCCGATCTGAAACGCCGGGTCATGGTCGCATTCCTGGCGCTGGTCGCCGCCAAGATCATCACGGTGTTGGTGCCCTATTTCTTCAAGTGGGCGACGGACATGCTGACCGGGCAGGGGGAAAACCCTGCCATCTTGCCGGCGTTTCTTGCCGCGCCGCTGATGCTGGTTATCGCCTATGGCGTTGGCCGCATGCTGATGGTCGCCTTCAACCAGTTGCGCGACGCGCTGTTTGCCCGGGTCGGCCAGCACGCAGTACGCCAGCTTGCCGCGCGCACCTTCATCCACATCCATTCCCTGTCCCTGCGCTTTCACCTGGCCCGGCGCACCGGCGGCCTGTCCCGGATCATCGAGCGCGGCGTCAAGGGCATCGAAATCATCGTCCGTTTCACCATCCTCAGCACCGCGCCCACGGCAATCGAATTCGCGCTGATGGCCGGTATCATCTGGTACCAGTTCGATTTTCGCTATGTGGCAATCATCGCCGTGACCATATGGCTCTATGTCTGGTTCACGGTGCGGGCCAGCGACTGGCGCATATCGATCCGCCGCGAAATGAACGAAAGCGACACCGACGCCAATTCCAAGGCTATCGATTCCCTGCTCAATTTCGAAACCGTGAAGTATTTTGGCAACGAGCGCATGGAAGCGAAGCGCTTCGATCAGTCGATGGCCAAATATGAGGACGCCGCCACCCGAACCTGGACCTCACTGGCCTGGCTCAATCTCGGCCAGACGGTGATATTCATGATCGGCATGGTTCTGTGCATGATCCTGTCGGCTCGCGCCGTCGTCGCCGGCGAGCAAACTATCGGCGATTTTGTGCTGATCAATGCGCTGTTGATGCAGTTGGCCATCCCGCTCAATTTCATCGGTTTTGTCTATCGCGAAATCAAACAGGGGCTGGCCGATATCGAGGCGATGTTCGCGCTTTTGGGCGAGAAGCCGGAAGTTGTCGACAAACCCGCCGCCGCGCCGTTGGCGGTCTCCGATGGCGCGATCCGGTTTGAGAATGTCTTTTTTGATTATGACCCCGACCGGTCGATCCTGAAAGATGTGTCATTCGAGGTTCCGGCCGGCGCAACTGTCGCCATTGTCGGCCCGTCCGGCGCGGGAAAATCGACAATCTCCCGGCTGCTTTTCCGCTTTTATGACGTCACCAGCGGCCGCATCACCATCGATGGCCAGGATATCCGCGACGTGAACCAGGAGAGCCTGCGCGCCGCCATCGGCATCGTCCCCCAGGACACGGTGCTGTTCAACGACACCATCGGATACAATATCCGCTACGGCCACTGGCCGGCGGACAAGGCCGCTATCGAAGAAGCCGCCGCCATGGCCCAGATCGCCGATTTCATCGCCGATTTGCCCGCCGGCTACGATACCCCGGTCGGCGAGCGCGGGCTGAAACTGTCCGGCGGCGAAAAGCAGCGGGTGGCGATTGCCCGCACCATCCTCAAGAGCCCACCCATTCTCATTCTGGATGAGGCAACTTCGGCGCTGGATACGGCAACCGAGCAGGAGATCCAGTCGGCCATCGACCGGGTGTCGCAAAACCGCACGACGCTGATGATCGCCCACAGGCTTTCGACGGTCATCAATGCCGATCAGATCATTGTCCTGCGCGAGGGTGCGATCGCCGAGCGCGGCAGTCATGGCGAATTGCTGGAAGCAGGCGGTCTTTATGCGGCGATGTGGGATCGCCAGCGCGAGGCCGATGAGGCCGCCGAGCATCTGCGCCGCACCCGCGAGCGCGACGCAACGTTTTTCCCAGAGGAAAAGGGCAAGGCCGATGAGGCGCCCGGTACTCCCGGTGATGGTCGCGGCGGCTTGGTCATTCCAAACAGCACCCTGGAATAATGTCCGGCTATTCGGCCGCCTGCGGTAATTCCTGATACTCGTCGTCATTGGCCGCCAGCGGCCTCTTCTGCTCGATCCGGGCCTTTATCTGCTCTTCTTCCAGCGCCTCGGACGGGCCTGGCCGCAGCGATCGCCAGGACCGGACGAAGGTCGCGACATTGTCGGGCAGGGTCAAAAGCACCGGCACCAGCACCAGCGTCAGGATTGTTGAGAACGCCAGCCCGAAGATCACCGCGGTCGATAACTGCACCCACCAGATGGAAGTAATGCCGCCCACGGCAATCGTCTGGCTGAAGAAGTTCAAATTGACCTGCGTCGCCATCGGGATCAGGCCGGCAATCGTCGTGATTGTCGTCAGAAGAATTGGCCGCAGCCGCTGGGCGGCGGTCTTCAGCGCTGCCTCCCGCACCGAGATTCCATCCTCGCGGCGCATCCGGTTGTAAGTGTCGATGAGGACGATGGCATTGTTCACCACAATGCCGGCCAGCGCGATAATGCCGGTGCCGGTCATGATGATGGAGAATTTCTGTCCCGTAACCACCATCCCGACCAGCGCGCCCGATGCCGCCAGAATGATCGTCATCAGCGTGATGAACGTCTGGTAGAAGCTGTTGAACTGGGTGATCAGGATGATCGCCATCAGGAACAGCGAACCCAGCATCGCCCGCATCAGGAAGGCACCGGATTCCTTCTGCTCTTCGTCGGCGCCGCGGAACTTGAAGAAAATCGTCTCCGGCCAGGTCTGTGAATCAAGCCATGCCTGAAGTTCGCCAACCTTGGTATCGACAGTCAGTCCGTCGGACTTGTCGACGCCGGCCTTCACACTCATCGAATAAAGCCCGTCCCGCCGCGAAATCGACGACACTTTTGGCTTGGCCTGCCGGGTCACGAAATTGGTGATCGGAACCTGGCCGTTCGGCGTTTTCAGCTTCAACTGGTCAAACCGCTCCAGCGTCCGCTCGCTTTCGGGCAAACGAACGCGGATATCCACCTCGTCATCGGCGTCATTGGGCCGGTATTTGCCAATCAGAACGCCATTGGTGACCAGCTGGATCATGTTGCCGACCGACGCAATGCCAGCCTGGAACCGGCCCGCTTCCTCGCGGTCGATCTTCAATTCCCATTCAATGCCCGGCAGCGGGGTGGTGTCTTCCACATCCAGTAATTTGTCGGTCACATCGAAATGCGCCCGCACCAGCTTTGTCGTCTCCAGCAACTGGTCATAATCGGTCGAGTTAATTTGCAGTGTGACGTCCTTGCCGGTCGGCGGGCCGCCTTCGATCTTGCGCGGTTCTACCCGGATACCGGGGAACGATCCCGTGCGGGCGCGAATTTCCGCCTCAATCTGGGTCCAGGGCCGCCGGTCGGCATAATTTGCCAGTTCAAGATTGAGTTCGCCGATCAGATCGGCCGGTTTGTCGTTGACCCCGCCGATGATTTGCGGGCCACCACCACCGCCGTTCGGGTAGGCCGTGGTGACAACATTGCGCACGCCCGACACGTTGAGGATTTCGCCCTCGACCTGGGAGACCAGCATCAATGCCTCGCGGGCCGACAGATTGCCCCGCCCCGATACGAGGATAACCGTCTGGTCCGGCTCTTCATCGACGAAAAATTCCACACCGTTGGAGTGCTGGCCGAAGCCGATGAAGATCGTGGCAACTACGCCGAAAATGACCGCAAGCGTCGCGATATTGCCCCACAGACTGTAGGTCAGGCCGCGCAGGAACCGCACATACCAGCCGGTAAAGCCGGGCAGGGTATCGGGGTCCAGTGTCGCCTCATGGGACAGCATGTCGGTCACATTCTTCGCGTCCGGATCACGCCGCGCCGCCCGCCAGTCGCAAATTCGCCGGAACATCGGCCGCAATGCGACAAACAGCACGATCCCCAATGCCAGACCGGCCGCGCCCGCTGCCGCCAGCGCCGGCGTGTCACCGAGAAACCCAAGGACCGGGCGAAGGCCCGAAAACAGCGCAAATCCGCCGACCAGTGCCGCGGCCCCGGCCACAAGAGTGGCGCTGTTGCGGGTCATGAAATAGGCAATTTCCGCCGTCAGTGCCCCGGTGACCGGCAAGAACACCATGGCGGTCAGCAGCGATGCAGAGAGCACAATGATCACCATGATCGGCAGGAAACTCATGAATTCCCCCGGCACGCCCGGCCACAACAGCATCGGCATGAACGCCGCCAACGTCGTCGCGGTCGAGGAAACTACCGGCCAGAACATCAGTTTGGCTGCCCGGATATAGGCTTCGCTCCGGTCCATGCCTTCGGCCAGTTTGCGGTCGGCATATTCCACCACCACAATCGCGCCATCGACCAGCATGCCGACGGTCAGCACCAGACCGAACATCACCATCATGTTCACCGTCATGCCGACGGAGCCCAGAATTAAAAACCCGGTCATGAACGATGTCGGGATCGCCAGGCCGACGAGGATTGCCGATCGCAGGCCGAGCGCTGCCAGCACAACGATCATCACCAGCAGGATCGCGGTCATGATCGCCGATTGCAGCGAGCCCAGAACTTCATTGATGAAGCTCGACTTGTCGAGCAGGAAGCTGACCCGCACACTGGCCGGCCAGTCCTTTGTCACCGCATTGACGGCATCGCGAACCGCCTGGTTGTTCTCGATGATGTTGGTGCCAAGCCGCTTGACCACGGCCAGCGCGATCGCCGGCTCGCGATTGACCCGGGTAAAGGTGTCCGGGTCTTTAAAGGTGCGCCGGATTTCGGCGACATCGCCGAGCGTCACCACGCCCTCGCCATTTTGCTTGATCGGCAGCGAATAGACGTCTTCGGCCGTTTCAATCAGGCCGGGAACCTTGACGTTGAATCGCCCGCGTCCGGTATCCAGGAACCCCGCCGGCACCAGACGGTTGTTGTTGGACAGCGAAATCAGCAATTCCTGCTGGGTGATATCGTAGGATTCCAGCTTCGCCATATCGATGAGGACTTCCAGCTGCTCCTCGCGGTGGCCGGAAAGATTGGCTTCCAGAACTGTCGACACGGCCTCGATTTCGTCCTGCAGGCGCTTGGCGAAATTGTACAGCGCGCGCTCCGGAACCGGCCCCGAAACGGTGACGAAGATTGTCGGTTCCAGGGCAAAATTGGTTTCAGCGATCGTCGGTTCAGTGGCTTCTTCCGGCAATTCCGGCTTGGCCTGATCCACCTTGTCGCGGATATCGTTGAGGGCCTCGTCCTTGTCGAAATCGATGTCGAATTCCAAAACGATGCCGGCATAGCCTTCGGCGGCGACGGACGTTATTTCCTTCAGTCCATCAAGCCCGCGCAATTCCGCTTCCAGCGGCCGCACCAGCAACCGCTCTGAATCCTCCGGCGATATGCCCTGTTGGGAGGTCGATACAAAGTAGACCGGCACATCGATATCAGGGTTGGCTTCCTTGGGGATGGTCGCATAGACAAACATCCCCGCGCCCAGAACGACCAGCATGATCGTCAGCACCGATCGCGGCCGCCGCAATATGGCCTCCAGCATCGTAATCATTGGGCAAGCTCCGCGGTCTGCCGAGGTTGCATAGGCACCGCCGTTTCGCGGATCGGTTCGACCGTTTGTCCGGCGATCACATAGTCCTGGCCGACGGTGATAATATCGGCGCTGTCGGCAAGACCCGATATCCAGATGCCATCGCCGCTGCTGCCGACGATCTTGACCGGAACAAACCTGACCACGCCCCTGCCATCGACCGTGCGAACACCAACCGAACCGGCATCATTGAGCGTCAGATAAGCCGCCGAGACAAGATGCGCCCGACCGGTTTTCAAGGGAACCCTGGCTAACGCGGTCACGCCGTCCTTGATTGCGCCATCGGCATTATCGACAGTGATTTCGACCCGGAATGTGCGGGTTTCTGAATCGGCCGAAGGCGCGATGTAGCTGATCGTGCCTGGGCCTCCGCCCCCCGAAATGAATTCAACATCAGCGCTCATGCCTTGCGAAAGAGCGGCGATCTCGCGCTCCGAAACCTGACCGGTTACCGTCATCGGATCATTGTCGATCAGCGTCGCACAGGTGCCGCCGACCTGAACAACATCGCCGATTTCCGCCAGCGGATCCTGCACCACGCCAGCAACCGGCGCGCGCACTTCGGTACGCTCCAGATTGAGTTTTGCATCGGCGATAGTCGCTTTTGCCGCATCTACTGCAGCCTGATAGGACGGGATCAGGTTGCGGGCCACATGGCCCTTTTCGGCAAGCCGTACCCGGGCGCTCAGATCGGTTTCCGCTTGCATCAGTTTTGCATTCGCCTGAGCCAGCCAGGCTTGCCGCGAACCCTGTTCAATGATGCACAGCACATCGCCGGCCGAAACCGTGTCGCCTTTTTCCACGTTGCGCCGTTCCAAAATGCCATCGGTTTGCGCCCGCACCGTTACGACAGAATCTGCTTCTGTCCGCCCCCGGATTTCCAACGTGGCGGTGCGTTCCATGACGTTATGGGTTTCCACCTGAACACGCATCAACACGTCATTTTCGTTGCCGGTGCGCTCGACAATCGTCGGCGGCTGGTTGCCCGGCTGACCGCCGATGATGGTGGCTCCGGTCAACATGTAATAGCCAGTCCCGCCGGCAAGGGCCAAGGCAAGGATATAGGAAAATCGTATCTTCATGATTGTGTGTGGCCCTTCACTCAGCCGCAACGGGTGTGACCCCGGCATCTTCTGCAATGCGTTCAAGATTGTTCCGGTTCAATTTCAGATTGTCGAGCGATGCGCTCAGACAAGCCAACCCGTGTTCTACCGCCCAATTCGAGCCGGAGAGATCGAAATCTGTGCCGGATTTCTCGACTGATATTTCGCGTAAATGGGCGATTTCACCCTCCAGATGCGCCATATGGGTATCGATGGCCCGGCTCACTACCTCGCGCGGCAAAATATGGGCGCACATGGCGATCATCAGGAATTCCGACCGGAAAATATCCGGCGCCGGCACTTCAAACAGCGATCGGACAAAATCTTCCTTCCCCGTTTCGGTGATCGAATAGATTTTTCGCGGCGGATTGCCCGGTGTCGTTTCCTCGCGGAATGTGACTAGCCCGTCTTGTTCAAGCCGGGCCAGCGCCGGATAGATCGAACCAAAGCTGGCATCGACAAAATGGCTGTATTTGCCCTCAATCGAGAGCTTTTTGATCTCGTAGCCCGTCGCATCTCCGAAATAGAGGATGGCCAGGCATAAGGTGCGAACATTCATATTTGGCCTAGTGCGCCGATTTGCGCCGGCGTCCCAATTGCAGGTTTGAACGATATATTCTCAACCGATATATACAGAACGGGTACGTATCCAATCGAATATGAATGTCAAGTGAACAGAAATTGGGTCACGGCAATGTGAACCAAACATACCGGAACAACGCCGCAGTATTACCGCTATGGGTCGGCAACGTCAGATTTTCCGGTCGTATCTTGCAATCGGGCAAAAAAAACCGCCCGGTCAAAGACGGGCGGCAAGGTGGCACCGGAATTACGAGCCGGATTATGATCCGGTTTTAGACAGAGTAGGGTCGGCGGGACGATTGGACGACGCGGGAAAGACGGCGATGAAGCTGATTCAGGTCGCCGACGAGACGGTCAATGAATGCGTCATCGAATTCGACCAATCGGGGGTCGCGCAACGAATAATCGGTGGAGGCATCTGATTCGCCGTTCGCCGCGTGTGGTGCTGTTGGTTTGTATTGTCCAGGCATCCGGCAATCTGACTGTCAGGTGTGTTCGGATGCAACACATTGTTGACCATGACATGAACCGAATATTGCGTGAATTGCCGAAATTTTCAGTGTATTTTATGAAATATGCGCCGATAGTACCGGCGATGATCAGCCCAATAAACACAGAAAACAGAATGCGCAGGACACGGATAACGCGTCGCCGATTTCGTATTGTCTGCCAGTTCACCTGTCTCGTTGGTCTGATCGGAATTTCGGCCAAATTTTCGGCAAACGCGGCACAGGACGTTTCGCCCGTGCCGGCTGCCATCATCCGCCTCGTTTTGGTGTTGGATAGCAATCTGCCGGCAGCTTACACCGAAAATGTTCGCGATGGTGCGGCCCAGGCAGCCACCGAGCACAGCATCGAGCTGATTGTGCATGCCGATGGCAAAAGCGTTGCTGGAGAATTCGGTGATATTATAGCAAAGCAGCAAATCCGGCCCGTGACCGGCATCGTCATGGCAACACCTAGTCCCGACGACATGGCAGCCGCGCTGGCGCTGGCCAAAAATGCCGAACTGCCGGTGGTTACAATCGGTCCCGGCATGGATATAGCCCGCGCCATCGGCGCTGTTCTTCATATTGGACCCGACAATTTTGCGGCAGGGCGGGCAGCCGGCGAACAGTTGCGCGACCGTGGCACCAGCCGTGCCACATGCATCAAATCGCCCGCCAACACGATTGCCCAGGACTTGCGCTGCATGGGCCTCCGCGCCGGGCTGGAACAGCCGGTAACGATCCTCATGCTGCCCGATCCGGGGCAATCCCTTGCCGATACCGCTCAGCGTCTCCTTGATCGACGCAAGGCCGGGGATGCATTGCTGTTTGCCGCCACCAATCCCCTGGCTGCCGAAACCGCTTCGCTGTCGGCCAGCCGGGCCAGCCAACCTGTCATTATCGCCGCATTTGATCCTGATACCAGGTATGCCAACCGGCTTGCCGGGGGCGATGCCGCGTTTGCCGTCGACACCCAGCCCCGTCTGCAAGGCTATTTGCCGATTGTCGTTCTGGCCAATGCGGCGCGCACCGGTGCGCTACCCACTTCGAACATCGCCACCGGTCCAAACATCGTGACACCCGACGATGCACGGAAATTGCTCCTGCCGTCTTCATCCAGCCGGCCACCCCAACCGGCCAATTCGGCCCGGTCTGACGGCGTCCCAGACACGAAAGCAGACATCGAGGATGCCAGTCCGGATTCTAATTCTGAAGATAGTGCGGTAGCCGATTGAACCGGCATCAATAAATTGCCCACACGGTTGCGCCATAGTGAGACAGTTCGCCCCATTTTGACCAGCGCCGCATCCTGGCATTAACGACATCTACTAACACTGTTCCTTGAGCCGCTGTTAAGCGGGTTTTGTTACTGTTTCCCCGGCGGCGGCATGGCTCGCCGATGCACCGAAAGGGCGACGCCTGATGGATGTCGGGATTTTGCTACTGGCTCTGGCTATAATACTGGCGTGTTGGCTGTTCAGCATGTGGTTGGCCCGCAACGGATATGGGTTCGGTCACCGCAGTGCCCGCCAACGCCGCAAGGAACCAATTCATCGGGCATATGAGTGCCATTTGACTATCTGCGCCCCTCGCCTTGAGATTTGGGACATGATTGTCCACGCTCACGGTCCGGGCTCCTGGCGTCCCGAAGTACTTGGTATCCGCCACAACGAAAAATCACCGGATCTGGTCGAGCATCAGTGCCGGCACAAGGGGCGGCCCTTTTCGATCGTGTTCCGCATTCTGGAAAGTGTCACCGGCAAAAGCCTTGTCACACGGTGTGAGAAAATCGCCGACATCGCTCTGCCCCTTGGCGGTCTGGCGTTCGCCGCCTGCAAACTGACCGATACGCCCGGCGGCACCCGGGTTAGCGTACGCGAAGAGGGCGATTTTGCCTCCCGCTATGCATTCTGGATGTTTGCACTGGCCCAGCGCAGTGCCTGGCGCCGTCTCAAACGTCTGACCGAAGCCGACCACCGGAAAAGCATTGCATCGGAGCGCTCGCCCGCCCGCCCTGCAACCGGTTCAGTTGCCGGATCGGAGCAACTCGTGCCGTCATGGCGCATGATCGCCGGATCAGCCTTTGCCGCGGCGCTGATCACGGCATTGATCGGCTGGGAATATGGTGTGTTGTTGTTCGCGCTTCTGGCGGTAATGGAATACGGCCATGCCTTTGTGCTTCGCCTAGCCGGCGAGCGGCCCTCGATTGTTACGCTATTGCCCTTTGTCGGCGGTGCAATGGCGATGCACAGGCGCCGCACCACGGTGGCGGGCGAAGCGCTGCGCGCCCTGTCGGGCCCCGCGACCCTTGCCGGATTGGTTGTGATTTTGGCGGGAATTGGATTTCTCGCCGGCGAAAGTGTCTTTGCAGACAATATCCGCATGGCCGCACTGGTAGCCTCAGGCATCGTCGCGCTGTTTCTCCTGCCGTTTTACCCGCTGAATGGCGGCTGGCTGTTTGGCGCGTTGAAATCGAGCCTGCCCCATGAAGTCTTTATCGTCCCGGCTGTCGTTGCCTCCAGCATTGTGCTGGCCTGGAGTGTCGCAACCGGTGCGGTGCTGGCAGCACTACTTTCGGCGGCGTTGGTTTATGAGATGATTTCGCCGTCAAAATACCGCCCCGAAACCGACGGATCGCTATCGGCCCAGCGTGCCTTGGCCATGACATTGGCTTATGGCGGCCTCAATCTGATCGCACATACAACCATCGCCTACTACGTTGCGGCCTGATCGACCGGGCACCAGTCTGATTTCAGTATACTGGATTGGTACGGCCGCTTGGTCCCGCCGCTTTGCGCTGCGCAGTAAACCGGATAAACAAACCGGAATTCGGGGTCGCGATCTTCGGGGAGTGCCATGATGCAGCCGGTTGGCAGCCGTTACATTTTCGATACCAATTCTGACGGGTCTGAAGTCGAGGCCGTTGTCATCGGCAATGGGACTTTGTCAGCGACATGTTTGACCTGGGGCACAATCGTTCAGGATCTGCGCCACGTCGCCCGTCCCTGGCCGCTCGTTCTTGGCCTTGAAAAGATCGCCGACTATCAAACCAATGCCGGTTTTCTTGGCACATCCGTCGGGCGGTTTGCCAACCGCATAGCCAACGGCCGCTTCGCCATCGACGGCCATTCCTATCAGGTCGATCGCAATTTTCTCGGCAAACATCATTTGCATGGCGGTGAAGTATCCTTTGGTCGGCGAACCTGGCAAATTGCCGAGCACGACAAGACTTCTGTGATCTTTTCTCTTCACTCGCCGGACGGGGAGGGTGGCTATCCCGGCAATCTCGACGTCACTTGCCGTTATGAAATCAACGCGCCGGCGACCTTGCACATCACCTATACTGGCACCACCGATGCGCCGACCCTTCTTAACATGGCCCACCATTCCTATTTCAATTTGAATGGCGGTGGCTCGGTTCGCGACCATCAGCTGCGCATCGACGCCGACCATTATCTGCCCCTCGATGATACGCTCATTCCGACTGGTGAGATCGCACCGGTCGATGGCACCATCTACGATTTTCGCCACTTGCGCCCGGTCGGCACAGCGAACGGGAAAACAACCGGCGACTACGATATCAATTTGTGCCTGTCGCCAGAACCGGTCGCCGAACCGCGTGCCGTTGCCGAACTGCGTAGCACCGATGGCACCGTCTCCATGGGCGTTGCCACCACCGAGCCTGGTCTTCAGCTGTTTGATGCCGCTACTCTTGATGTTGCCGTGCCCGGTCTTGGTGGTATCAACTACGCGCCGTATTCAGGTCTTTGTCTGGAAGCCCAGCGCTGGCCCGATGCGCCCAATCATCCCGATTATGCCGGCGCACTGCTGCGGCCCGGCGAGACATATCGCCAGGTGACCGAATACCAGTTTGCCGTCACATAGTTGTTTGGCCATTTGGATTGGCATGCCTGTGGGTTGGCCGGAACAAGATCAATCTGCCGCCCCGGTAAATTGCTGTTCGTGCCAAATATCGCCATAGTCGCAAGATCGCTGGTGCTCGTGATTTGTACGGTGCTTGGCTTTGCATCGATCGGCAGTGGACCGGTCGGCTAAATGGGGTTGGCTGAATTGGATTCACGCAGCGATACGCCCTTTGGGATCAACAATGCATGGGACCGTTTCCTGGCCTGGACCCACTTGTTGATCGCCGACCACGGGATATTCAGAATTTTCTATTTGAATAGACGTGAGATTGCGCCCGGAATTTGGCGGTCAGCCCAGCCCGCTCCCCACAATATTCGCCGATGGGCCGTTGAGGGCATCAAGACGGTTATTTGCCTGAGGATCAATTGTCACAGGTTGCGCGAACTCGAAATGACAGCCTGCCGAAAAGTCGGTCTTGATTACCGCGAATTGCCCATCACTGCGAGCGATGTACTGAAGCCTAGCGATGTCGAGAAATTCTCCTTGCTGTTTCGTGACATCAAATATCCGGCCGTTATGCATTGCAAGACGGGAGTAGACCGGGCTGGTGTGGCGGCGGCGCTTTTCCTGCTGATCGAGGAAAACGCTGACTCAAATCGCGCAAAGCGCCAGCTTTCGCTTCGCTATGGCCACATTGGGTTTGGCAAAAAAGGGATAGCGCGGGCCGCTTTGGAGGTTTTCTGTATCGATCAGGCCAAATTTGGCGGTTCTTTTTTCGACTGGGCGCAAACAGTTTATGACCCGGATGCCACCAGAAGTGAATTTCTCAAATGGCGGAATACTCCGCTCTACAATCGGATCGCTTGTGGCAACTGGCGCCCCCGTTACTCCGGATCAGGCTCCTCGGTACGGCCAGATTGATCGGCCGCGGACATCGCTGATCGTGCTTACAACAGCGTCGGCGCGATGGAAAATACGGCGGCGATCAATGCGCGGATAGACACGGTCTCGGACCGTCCCCGCTTTTGCCACGCACGAATTGCGTTCTGTTCCGGTACGCAAACAGGCAGACCGGCTAAAGCGCACTTAGTCGCTTCTTGAAGGTCTGACGATCATAACCGAACACTCCGCGTGGCGGGCAACGCGCGCGGCATTCGGACCCATGAAAAAGTCCGTCAGCTTCGGTTTGTTCGATCCGACAACAACGAAATCAGCACTTATCTGGTTAGATACGTTGATGATTTCCTCATAAACGATGCCGCGCTGAACATGCAGGTCTACCGATACATCTCCGGTATCCAGTAATGCCAGAAAAGATTGCAGGTGTTCATTGGCGTCAGCGTCCACCTGCGCTTTCATATCTTTTGGAACATAGTTTTGCACGTAACTGATCTGCTGATCCGGCACCACATAGATCAGATGGAGATCGGCACCGTGGGTGCGCGCCAGCGACAATGCCTCGGCTGCGACATGCGCGTCAGACTCTTCGTGCTGGAGATCGACAGCCGCCAAAATGGAATTCCCTGCCATAACGTATTCCTTTGTATTCAAATAATACGTGGAGGTAGCGGGCGTACGCCTACCCTCCGGTTGCCCCCGGCGCTTTTCTGATGTTCTCAGGCAGCCAGGTTGCGATCTCCGGGAATGCAATCAGCACAAAGACCATCACCACCATGATCAGGAACATCGGGAATGCCGCGCGTGCAATAAAGCCCATTTCATGGTCGGTCATGCCTTGCAATACAAACAGGTTGAACCCGATCGGCGGCGTGATCTGCGCCATTTCGACGACGACAACGATGAAGATGCCGAACCAGATCAGATCGATCCCCGCCTGGCGGATCATCGGCTCGACGACAGCCATTGTCAGCACGACCGAGGAAATCCCATCCAAAAACATGCCAAGCACAATATAGAAAACCAAAAGCGCCATCAGCAGTTCGAACTTTGACAATTCCATTCCGGCGATCAGATCGGCAAGACCGCTGGGAAGGCCGGTAAAACCCATCGAAAGGGACAGGAATGCCGCACCGGCCAGTATCAGCGCGATCATCGCCGAAGTGCGTGTGGCCCCCATCAGGCTCTCGATAAACGTAGACCAGGATAGCGACCCCTGAGAGGCTGCCAGCAACAGACTGCCGATCACACCAATGGCCGCCGCTTCGGTTGCGGTGGCAAGTCCAAGGTACATTGATCCGATGACCACCATGATCAGGATAATGACCGGTATCAGAAAGCGCGAATTCGCGACGCGCTGCATGAACGTCATGGCGGGCTCTGTTTTCGGATTCCATTTCTTGGAAAACTTCGACATTGCCGCGACAAATGCCATGAACATAAGCGCCAGAAGCAGCCCCGGCAGAATTCCCGCGAAGAACAGCTTGGAGATGCTCTCGTTGATGGTCACGCCGTAAACGATAAGCGTCAGGGACGGCGGGATCATCAGGCCCAGTGTCGCCGCCCCGGCAAGCGTGCCAATGATGACCGGCTCGGGGTAGTCGCGCTTGCGCAACTCCGGGATCGACATCTTGCCGACCGTGGTCAGGGTCGCGGCGGAAGAGCCGGAGACGGCAGCAAACACCGTGCAACCGACGATATTGGTATGCACCAACCCGCCGGGCAACCCGGCCAGCCACGGCGCCAGCCCCTTGAACATGTCTTCGGACAATCTTGTTCGATAGAGGATTTCGCCCATCCAGATAAACAATGGCAAGGCCGTCAGCGTCCACGACGAGGATGCCGACCAGATCGTGGTCAGCATGACGTCGCCCACCGGACGGGTGGTAAACAACACCATCCCGACCCAGGCAACGCCCATCAGCGCCAGGCCGACCCAGACGCCGGAACCGAGCAAAAGAAACAGTACAAAAACGAAAAGGATGATTATTGACAGGTCGCCCATTTTTCAATTACCCGCTGTGTTCGTCAACGATTTCGCGTTTAATCCGGTGGTCGCCCTTGAAAATCAGGCTCACCAGATGGTCGGTCAGGGCAATGGCCAGAATGACCGCCCCGATCAGCATCAGGGACTGCGGAATCCACAAAGGCGTTTTGTCCTGCCCCTGGCTGATGTCACCAAATTTCCACGACCAGAAAACGAATTTGCGGGCGAAAAATACGAAATACCAGGCGATCGTGGCGCCGATGCCGAAGCACCAGATGTTGATCCAGCGACGCGTTTTAGAATTAACAGCGTTTAGCACCACCGAAACCCGGATATGTGCACCGCGATTCAACGCACTGGCGAAAGCCAGAAAACTGGCAGCTGCCATCGCGTAGCCGGCATAGTCGGGTGCACCTGGAAATACCTCACCCGTCCATCGCGCCGCCATCTGCACGACTATCAGAAAAAGAATGGCAACCAGACAAAGCGCAGCAATCACACCCGACACCCAGTACAAACCGTCAAGCCCCCGACGAATAGCGTGTAACATGATCTTGTGCCCCGAGTGTCGAACCTGTTGATCAGATATTGTACGGGCGCCGCACAGTGGCCGCGCCCGCAGGATTTATCACTTCATCGACTTGAAGGCGTCGACAATGGCCGCGCCCTCGTCACCGGTTGCTTCCAGCCACTCGGCCGTCATCGTCTCGCCGATGACCTTCAGTTCGCCAACAAGCGCATCATTGGCAGGGCCGACCGTCATGCCGCCATCGCGAAGACCTTGAAGCGTAAATCCGGTATACTCCTTAGAACGCCAGAAACCGGTATACTCGGCTAGTTTCGCACAACCGTTGATGATATTTTTGTTGGCATCGCTTACGCCTGACCACACGTCAGAGTTGATCAGCATATAGTTGCGCGGTAACCAGGCATCCACTTCATAGAAGTAGTTCAGGCTTTCCCAGACCTTGCGGTCGTAGCCGGTGGACCCCGAAGATACCATTGAGTCTGCAACGCCAGTAGCAAAAGCCTGGCTAATCTCTGCCGCTTCAATTGAAACGGGAAGCATGCCGGTCAACTCGGCCAGACGCGCGGTTGCAGAGTTATAGGAACGGAACTTGATGCCGGCCATGTCTGAGACCGAATTGACCTCGTTCTTGAAGTACAGCCCCTGTGGCGGCCATGGCACAGCATAAAGCAACGTCAAATTCTGATCGCTGAGGACTTTTTCAAGCGCCGGGCGCGCTGCTTTCCACAGTTTGACTGAATCGTCGAAAGATGTGGCGAGGAACGGAATGGAATCGAAACCAAATATGGCGTTTTCATTCTGGTGACCGGACAGCAGACGCTCGCCGATCTGGACTTGCCCGGTTTGAATGGCCCGTTTGATATCGCCGCCCTTGAACAGCGATCCGCCCGGATGCGTCGTTACTTCGATATCACCGCCGGTGCCTGTGGTGATGCACTGGGCAAACTCAGCGCCGACCGCGGAATGGAAATTCGACGCTGAATACGCCATGGGAAGGTCCCATTTTTCCGCCGCGCCCGCCTGACCGGTAAAACCTACAGCGGCCAGTGCCGCCAGAAATGTTGTTATTTTTTTCATGTTCTTCTCCCTTTTTTTAAAACAATCGTGGCCGGCCGTCAGGTAAAACGGTCCGGACGGTAGGGCGCTAGGTCGATATTGGGCGTCCTTCCAGTGATCAAGTCAGCTAAAAGTCTGCCGGTTTTCGGACCGGCGGTCAATCCGACATGATGGTGCCCGAAGGCGGTATAGGCTCCAGCGGCGCCAGGAACGGGCCCAAGAAAGGGGAGGGAATCGGCCGGTGCTGGCCGATGACCCAACCATGTCTTCGTCTCTTTCCATTTCAGCCCGGGCATTGCCAGCCGGATATTACGCAACAAGAGTTCCGTCGGTGCCTTGCTCGGTCCGGCCTCAAGGCCGCCAAATTCGACGATACCGGCGAGCCGCAATCGGCCATCCATAGGCGTCACCACGAATTTCCCCGAGGCGATCATCACCGGGGCTCTCGGAACGATCGATGGTTCAATCAGTTCAACGTGATAACCGCGTTCGGATTCCATCGGGACTTTGAGGTCGAGCTTGCCGGCCAGTCCACCGGACCAGGCACCACAGGCGATGATCGCGATACCGCAAGGGTAGGTCTTGCCGCCGGCAACGATCCCCGTGACTTTGCCGTCAACGCGGACGATGTCGGAAACATCGGTTTGCACAATGCTGCCGCCGTCTTTCGAAAATGCCGCAGCGAGATCGATCACATATTGACCAGGATCGGTAATGTGGCCGTGGTCACCCATCCGCACCGCAAAATCCATCTGGTCGGAAAATGCCGGGTCATAGGCGTGAAAATCCCCACCCTCCAGCTCATCCCAGGATATGCCATGCTGTTTTCGCAAATCCCATCCCAGGCTATCCGCTTCAAACGCAGTGCGGTCCTTGTAGACATAAAGATAGTCCGACGGTGTGATCCATTTTTCAGCGCCAGTTCCCGCTGCCAGCGCCTGATGTTCTTCAAGGCTATGGGTCACGATCGGCGCCAAGCCGTTAGAAATTTTGGTAGTGCGCGCCGTTGAACAGTTGGACAGATAGCGGATGAGCCATGGTGCCAGCTTCGGCAGATATGACCAGCGCACAAAGAGCGGGCTGTTGCGGTCCAGGATCATCCGCGGCGCGGCTTTCGGCAAATGAGGCCCGGTCACCGGCACTACGGCGCACGAAGCCAGCACGCCGCCATTGCCAAAGGATGTGCCCGCTGCCGGGCCCTCGCGATCAATCAGGGTGACGTGATGGCCATCGCGTTGCAGCCAGATGGCTGCCGCGACACCAACGATGCCGGCGCCGATGACGACAATATGTTGTGACGCACCTTCAGCCTGCCCCGAGCCGGTAGTCCCCGGATCGGCAGATTGGTCGCCAGCTTGTTTCACCCCGTCTTGTCCCACCCGGTTTTCTCCCGCCCGGATTGCAACTGAAATTAACAGTAACAATTTATCGATAAAATGTCGACATAATTATTTCCCATTATCCAGGCACGTTTCAGCTGACGTATGCGGGAAATAAAATATTGTATTGGATCAGCAGGTTGAATTGAATCGCCAGCGATTTTTACGACTGCGTTGCACCGGCCAAACGGGTCAGGATCAGATTTTCCGGCGTCTGGAATGTCGTTTTGTAGCCGTTTCCCAATAAAAACGTTACGACATCGTCGGCCCACAGATGTCGATGGACTGTCTCAATCAGCAGCGCATGCGGCCACAGGGCAATATCGGCTGTCCGGAAAAATGGCATGAGCGCGCGGTCCTCATAGCCTTCAATATCGATCTTCAAAATATCGATGCGATCAAACCCGGTCTCAGCTACGAGGTCGGTAAGCGGTACGCTGTCCACTGGCACGGATATCTTGGCGTGGCTGGTGCCCGCTTTCAGCACCGATGAGTGACCGATATTGCTGCCGCCATCGGACCACAGATCGATTGTCTCCCGGTTCGGTCCCACGGCAACCTGCCGACAAATCGCGGTCTCAAGGCCATTGGCGCGAAGATTGAATTGCAGTTTGCGAAACGTGCGCGGATGCGGCTCCAGCGCCAGAATGCGTGCCTTTCCGCCCGATTTCACACCAACATAGGCCGAATAGGTGCCGACATTGGCGCCGATATCGACAAAGACGGTATCCGGCGCCACCAGAAGCCCGAGCGCGTGATGTTCTTCGGGTTCGGGCAGGCGACCGCGCGCCCAGATGGTGCGATCGCAGTAGTTTTCAGCCGGATAGAGCCGCAAATTCATGCCCGATATTGTCACGTCAAACGGTCCCGTGATCCGCCGCGCCAGGTTTTTGCGCAACAAGCGTCGTGTGGCGGCAGAAAAATACCGCCAGTCACATACGGTCCAGATCAGCCGGGCCAGCCACGCAGGTCGTCGCGCGCCAAACGGCAGTTGGTCCTGGATATCAATCTGTGAAGACACGGCTGGCTCAGCCCAGTGAAAATCGATTTAGAGACGAATGGCAGAGAGACCCGATTACCGTGCGTCCGCAAGCGAGGGTGCGGCCTGTGCCGCCTCGTCGCTGTCGATGGCACTGCGCGCCGCAGCACCGACCGCTTCTTTCTCTTTGTCAGACAGGGTTGCAGGGTCGCGATCACCGGCAATCCGTACCGTGACCTCCTTGTGCGCAAACTTGATGCCCTCACGCTGGAACAGCTCGCGAACCGCCGCGTAAACCACCTTGCGCACGACCCATTGCTCACCCGGTTTAGTCATGAATTTGACCCGGATGATCATCGCGGAATCTTCCATATGAATGACCCCCTGCGATTTCAACGGCTGGATAAACAGTTTGCCGACCTGTGGGTGTTCAAGCAGCTCCTGACCCAGTGTCTTGACCAGTTTGCGTACTCGCTCCACATCGGTGTCGTAGGTCACCCGCAGCGGCAGTTTCATTACGACCCAGTCGCGGGAATAGTTGGTCAATTGATGGATTTCACCAAACGGGATCGTGTGCAGCGCGCCCAGATGATGGCGCAGCTGGAACGACCGCATGGAGATTTTTTCCACCGTGCCGCGGATATTGTCGAGTTCGATATATTCACCTTTCCGGAACGCATCGTCGATCAGATAGAACGCACCGGAGAAAATATCCCGGATCAGCGTTTGCGCGCCAAAGCCGACCGCAATACCGATAACACCGGCACCAGCAAACAGGGGGCCGATATTGAGCCCCATTTGGCTGAGCACGATCATGCCGGAAATCACGAAAATAGTGACCACCGTGACGTTTCGGAAGATCGGCAGCAGCGTTACCAGCCGGCTTTCGCCCTGTCCGCCACCTTCGCCTTCTCCCGGCTCGCCGGCATTGGCATTGGTATCAAGTGACCCGCCTTCCTGAACGATCTTGTGGTTGACGTAGATATTGACAGCTCGAAGGCCCAGATACGCCAGATAAACGATAAAAACGATATCGAGGAACGCCGTCAGCGGATGCCCCTCGCGGCCAACATCAACGCCCCAGATCCGCGCAGTCTCGCCAACCGAAAAGACCAGGATTGCGATAATAGCCGCGTGCTCGAACAGCGGCTTGAACAAAGGCTCATATTCAAACGGCTTGTCATCGGCCTGCGAAACCGGCATGCCATCGCTGCCGGTATCGAACTGCTCCAGCATCTGCCGCCAGGCTTCCTTCTCTGCTTCCACAGCCGCCAGCATGCGGAACCGTCGTTCGCGCCGCTCATAAACCTTGTCGATGATCACCACCGCAAGACCATAGGTGGCGACGGCACCCATTCCGATCAGTATCGGTACCGCGATCAACGAATTGGCTGTCTGCAAAGACAAGGCAACCCGGAAAATGCTGAAGACCACGGCAAGGATCAGATAAGCCAGAACAACAAAAATAGCCGCGCGGGAGGCAAAAACCAACGCCGCCGGTTTGTCGTCCGGTTCGCCCGGTCCCAGAATGATTTTTGCGATATGGTTCCGGTGTCTGATTGTCAGCCCGCACAATACTACAGCGATCGTCGTCATCGCCGCCATCATCACCAGCTTGAAATTGTTTTGTTCAAGCCCCAGTTCAAAAAACCACTGGACTGTTGTAATCATCGGAATCAGCAGCCACAATACCATCGTCCAGTCCCGATAGACCGTGCGGGCTTCTGTGTCGGTAAGGTTGACCATCCGGTGATTGCCAAGATCCGGCGCGAAAAAGTTCAACAGCACAACATACCGGCCAAACCGGTAGGCAGCGTAAGAGGTGACGATTTGAAAAATCGTTCGCCGCGCCGGCTCCCATTCGGTGTCGAAGATTACCGCAACCAGAACGGCGATCCCGAAAAACAGCACCGTTTGCAGCGCGATCAATAATGCCCGGAACAACAGATAGCTGATCTTGTCAGCGCGGTTTTCCGGGTTGGGATTGTAGGTATAGGCAAAGTGCGACTGCAGCCACTTTCGCATCACCTTGGACGCGATAATACCCGCAACTATGCCGGCAAGCGCGGTCGCAACCGCCTGCAACAGCCAATTGTATGTGCCGTCGGGACTGGCCTTGCGGATCAGGGCGCCAATGCTGTCGATTATATTGGGCGATTTCTGGATAATTTGCATGAATGCCCAGCGCGCTCGCAGCAATTGCTCCGAGGACGTCGGCATGATCATCGGATTTTCCGCAGGCTCTTCCTCGCTGGGCGGGGCGATCACGATAACGGTCGAGCCGTCTTGGCGCGCCTGATCCAGATATTGCTCCAGCTGGCTGCCCTTGTCTTCGCTATCCGTGCCAAAACCGGGAATCATCGACTGGGCATGGGCCGCCGGCGTCATCAGGCCGGCAATTGCCAGAACCAGTCCCAGCACCAGTCCGGCCACCAGGGCTGGCAGACGAATGCGAAGGCCGGACTTCAAATTACGCGTTGGTTGGTTCTGCATTGTCACTCGATCAAGATAGCCATGCGATAGCGCGGCGCCAGACTGGTCTGTGCGCCGCAGGGTGAACTGGTAGCCTGAAAACCTATACAATATTGGTATTCTTATCCAGATTTCCACTTTCAACCGTTCACGGACCTGTGCACAGTTCGCAGCCTGCGTGCGCACTATCATGCGACATGATGGCCAACAGTACCCGTTTCATCGGCATAATCCCACCGCACGGATGCAAGGAATTACCGGCACGTGACTGACCCCGATCTCTATTTTATTCGCCACGGCCAGACCGACTGGAATGCGCAGGGGCGATTTCAGGGGCACAGTGATATCGCGCTAAATGACCGGGGCAGGGTTCAGGTTGACCAGATTGCGGCGCGTCTTCGCCAACATCTTGAACAAGAAAACATAGAGGCGGTTCGGCTGGAAATCATCACCTCGCCGCTTTTACGGGCCCGCCAGACGGCAATCCGGATTGCCCGCGCACTGGACCGCGCTGATGACATGATCGTTATCGAGCCAGCGCTCATCGAACTGTCATTTGGCCGATGGGAAGGGATGAATACGGCTGAGATCAAGGCAGTCGACAACGCGCATCGGCGAGCCAGGAAAGTGGATCGCTGGGCGATCGCGCCCCCCGGCGGTGAAAGTTATGCGCAAGGGGCTGTGCGGATCGGGGCGTGGCTGGCGGCCCGCCAGGGCGATGCAGTGATCGTCACTCACAGCGGTATCATGCGTATTGTCAGCCATCTGGCCGGCGCTCTGCTTGCCCCTGAAGCGGCGATTGCCATCATCCCCCACGACCGGATTTTGAACCTTTGCGGCCACCGGGCCCGATGGCTTTAGGGTATGTGATGGGGTATTCGCTAGGTCGGTTGCGATTGGGGCTTTTCGCTATGGGTGATTTGTGTAACGTTTCCAATCAATTGGACCAGAATAAGCTGGCGGCGGACCTGTTGCTTTGACGTTTATGAAATGACAGAAACCGCTCACGACATCATCCGCATCGAGGATTTGCGTATTTCGGTGGACCTGAAAGGTACGCCCCTGGAAGTCGTGCGCGGCGCCAGTTTTCGAATCCCGGCCGGCAAGACGGTCGCGCTGGTGGGCGAATCCGGCTCCGGAAAATCGGTCATCGCCCAGGCGATCATGGGCATCCTGCCGCCGGTTATTTCCATCACCAGTGGCCATATCCATTTTGCCGAAACGCCTCAGGACGAGCCCCTTGATCTTGCGGCAATTCCGGCGAACAGCAAACTGATGCGCAATATCCGTGGCGGGCGCATCTCCATCATTTTCCAGGAGCCGATGACTTCCCTGTCGCCGCTGCACACCATCGGCGATCAGATATCCGAAGCCTATGTGTTGCATATTGACCGCAGCAGGAATGCTGCCCGGGCCGCGACGATCGAGATCCTTGAACTCGTCGGTTTTCCCGATTCCGGCCGCGCCTTTGATATGTATCCGATGGAATTGTCCGGCGGCCTGCGCCAACGGGCGATGATCGGCATGGCGCTCATCTGCAGGCCATCGCTGTTGGTCGCCGATGAACCGACAACGGCGCTCGATGTGTCCATGCAGGCCAAAATTCTGAGCTTGCTGCGCGATCTGCAGGCCGATCTCAAGATGGCAGTGCTACTGATAACTCACGATCTGGGTGTCGTCGCCAACATGGCCGACGAAGTGGTGGTCATCTATCACGGCCAGATAATGGAGGCCGGTACTGTTGAAGATATATTCTGGGAGCCGCGTCATCCCTACCTGAAAGCGCTGCACAATGCGGTTCCACGGCTGGCCATGGGACTGGATGAGAAACTCGTCTCCCTGCGCGATATCAAACACGATATTCCCGCCATGATGGTGCGGTCGGATGCCGGCAAAAACGGCACCAATGGTGTAGGCAGCGCCGACGACGAGCCCCTGTTGAGGGTGCGCGGGCTCACCAAGTCATTCACAACCCGCAAACAGAGTTTTCTGTTCGGCGGCGACCGCCGATCGGTGATCGCGGTCGATAATGTCAGTTTCGATGTGCGCCGCGGCGAGTGCTTCGGTCTTGTCGGCGAAAGCGGCTGCGGCAAGACCACAATGACCAAAATGATCATGCGGGCGTTGTCGGCCGACAGCGGCGAGGTAATTTATCACAATGATGGCAAGGACGTTGATCTGCGGCGTCTGAATGGCCCGGCACTGAAAAAGTTCCGTCAGCACATGCAAATGGTCTTTCAGGATCCGTTCAGCTCGCTGAGCCCGCGATCGACCGTGTTGAGCATCCTGCGCGAACCGCTGGAAGTGCACGGCATCGGCGACCGGCAAAGCCAAACCATGTTCGCCGAGGAACTAATGCGGGTGGTGGGCCTGCAACCGACTTTCCTGAACCGCTATCCCCACTCATTTTCCGGCGGTCAGCGCCAGCGCATCGGCATCGCCCGGGCACTGGCGCTCAGGCCCGACCTGATGATTTGCGACGAGCCGGTTTCCGCGCTCGATGTGTCCGTCCAGGCGCAGGTTTTGAACCTGTTGAAGCAGCTGCAAACAGAATTGGGGCTGACCTACATTTTCATATCCCACAATCTGGCGGTTGTACGCTATATCGCCGACCGGATCGCCGTAATGTATCGCGGCCAGATCGTTGAAGTTGCGCCGCGCGAAATCCTCTTCGACAAGCCGGTTCATCCTTATACAAAGATATTGCTGTCGGTCGTGCCTCATGCGGACCTCGATCATCCGCTGGACTTTCAGAAACTGAAGTCCGAAACTGTGACCGAGGGGCATAATTGGGGTCATCCTTTCGATCTGGAAGGGCCGGACCACAATTTGGAGATGATCAATCTGGGTGGGGACCATACCGTGCTGGCCGCGGCAGGTACTGATCCGGAAGCGTTTGGCGTAAACGAGTAATCAGGGGGAATATATGGCCGCAATAACGATACGCGCGCACATTGCCAGCATAGCACTCGGCTGTGCTTTGAGTGCCGGACTGGCGATCGCGCCGCTTGCGGCACAAGACGCTGGCGGTCTGCCCGATGAGCCGCGGCTCATCACCATGGCCGACCACGGTAAGACGCCTGGAAAACGCGGCGGCACCCTGCGCACCCTGATGGGCAAAGCCAAGGATATCCGCCTGATGACGGTTTTTTCCGGCGCACGGCTGGTAACCTACGGGGCGGATTTTTCAATCATTCCCGATATTCTGGCCAGCGTTGAAGACGAGGGGAGCCGCGTCTTTACCTTGCACCTGCGCGCCGGCCACAAATGGTCCGATGGCGAACCTTTTACCACCGAAGATTTTCGCTACGCCTGGGAAGACATTATCACCAACGAAACCTTTCGCGCCGGCGGAACCAGCCGCTTCCTGACAGTCGAGGGCGAATTGCCGGCGTTTGAGGTGATCGACGAGCGCACCGTCCGCTATACGTGGAAAAAGGCCAATCCGCTGTTCCTGCCAGCCATCGCCGGCGCCCTGCCGATCTACATCTATCGGCCGGCCCACTATATGAAACTGTTCCACGAAAAATATCAGGACGCGGCCAAGTTGG
Source organism: uncultured Polyangiaceae bacterium (assembly GCA_964196155.1). Lineage (GTDB taxonomy): Bacteria > Pseudomonadota > Alphaproteobacteria > Rhizobiales > Afifellaceae > CAXMRP01. The sequence continues at coordinate 9,592 of CAXMRP010000032.1, read as the reverse complement.
CCGCCATGGTGGAAGAGGCAAGTGCCCGCAACTGGGCGGCGCTGCATACCCGCAAGGGTCGCCAGTATCGCGCCGAAAATCCTGAACTGCCGGTGCTCCAGCCGTGGCACAACACCACATCGCCGCCCTCTGAACGGTTCGTCTTCAAGCGCAATCCGTATTTTCACCGTGTCGACGAAACAGGTACGCAATTGCCTTACATTGACGAAGTCATCGTCAATATTGCCTCATCGTCAATCATCCCGGCCAAGGTTGGGGCCGGCGAGGTGGACCTTCAGGCCCGGTATCTGCGCTTCGACAATTTCACGTTCCTGAAAGAGAGCGGCACCCGCCACGCTTTTGATGTCCGTCTGTGGCCCAATGGTAAAGGCGCGCAGATCGCCCTGATGCCCAACCTGAATGTCACCGATCCGGTCTGGCGCGACACCTTGCGCGATGTTCGCTTCCGCCGCGCCCTGTCGCTGGCGATCAACCGGTCGGCAATCAACCAGACGCTCTATTACGGCCTGGTCCGCGAAACCGGCAATTCCGTGCTGCCGCAAAGCCCGTTATACGACGAAAAATTCGCCTATGCCTGGGCAAGCCACGATCCCGATCAGGCCAATGCGCTGCTGGACGAGGTGGGCTTGAGTGCGCGTAACGACGAGGGTGTCCGGCTGCTGTCGGACGGCCGGCCAGCGGAAATTATCGTCGAAAGCGCCGGTGAAAGCACTGAGGAAACAGACGTTCTGGAACTGATCAAGGAACAGTGGACAGCCATTGGCATCAAGATGTTCGTGCGCACATCCCAGCGCGACATTCTGCGCCGCAGGGTTGGCAACGGCGACACGCTGATTTCGGTTTTCGGCGGCCTGGATCGCGGCATCGCCACCGCCGACATGAACCCGGAGGAACTGGCGCCGGTTTCGCCCTATCAGCTTAACTGGCCAAAGTGGGGAAAATACTACGAGACCGGTGGCGTATCCGGTGAGCCGATTGATCTGGAACCGGTCCAGCAACTTGCCGATCTTTATCAGCAATGGCTGACCGCCGAGGGCCGCGAGGGCCGAGAAGCAGCCTGGCAGGAGATGCTCGATATCTACACCGATCAGGTCTTCACAATCGGCATCGTCTCCGGCGCATTGCAGCCGGTTGTCGTATCAAAGAAGTTGAAGAATGTGCCGGAGGAGGCGGTCTGGGCGTTCGAACCGACCAAGTTCTTCGGCCATTATCTGATGGATTCATTCTGGTTCGGCGAAGCGGACTGATCGGGCCGGGGATACACAAACAGCACCGCTATGCTCCGGTATATCGCCCACCGCTTTGTCGTGATGATCCCGACACTGGTTCTCACCAGTCTCCTGATCTTCATGATTATCGAACTGCCGCCGGGCGATTACTTCGAGACCTATATTGCCGAATTGCGGGCCAGCGGCGAGGCCGTCGATATTGCCAGGATCGACTATCTTCGTCAGGAATACGGCTTCGACAAACCGTTTTTCGAGCGCTATGTCCGCTGGGTCTTTGGTTTCGTCCAGGGCGATTTTGGCTATTCGTTCGAGTATGAACTGCCCGTCGCCGATGTTGTCGGCGACCGGTTGTTCCTGACCATCCTCGTCTCCTTCGCCACCATCATCGTTACCTGGGTGATTGCCTTCCCGATTGGCATTTACTCCGCTACCCACCAGTACAGCTGGTCCGACTACGGACTCACCTTTGTCGGGCTGTTGGGTCTGGCAACGCCCAATTTCCTGCTGGCGCTGGTGATGATGTATTTCGCCAATATCTGGTTCAACACCGCCATCGGCGGCCTGATGGCGCCTGAATTCATTGATCAGCCGATGAATTGGGACAAATTCCTGTCCGTACTCAATCACCTGATCATTCCTGTGGTCGTCATTGGCACCTCGGGCACGGCGGCGATGATCCGCCGCATTCGCGCCAACCTTCTGGACGAGTTGCAAAAACAATATGTCACAACCGCCCGCGCCAAGGGCGTGCCGCCGTTTCGGGCACTGGTGAAATATCCATTGCGCATGTCGCTGAATTTCTTCATCGCCGATATCGGCAGCCTGTTGCCGGCGATAATCTCCGGTGCTGAGATCGTCGCCATCGTCCTGTCACTTCAAACCACCGGGCCGCTGCTGATTTCAGCTCTGCAAAGTCAGGATATGTATCTGGCCGGCTCGTTCCTGATGTTTTTGGCCGGACTCACCGTCGTTGGCGTTCTGATCTCCGACATTGCGCTCGGCATCCTCGATCCGCGCATCCGTTTGCAAGGAAGTATCGAGCGATGAACGGTTTGCCACCGCCCGGCGGTCCCTTGCCCCACTATGTGTTGGATGAACCGTTCGATCCCCTGTCGATTGAAAAGCTTACGCCGGAACAGGAACGTATCTATTTTGCCTCCCAGCTGAAACTGATGTGGTGGAAATTTCGCCAGCATCGCATGGCGGTCTGGTCCGGCATCTTTCTGCTTTTAATCTACGGATCGATCCTGATTTCCGAATTTCTCGCCCCGCACGGCCTCAGTGTCCGCCACGAGAAATTCATCTTTGCCCCGCCCCAGGGCATCCATCTGTTCCATGAGGGAAAATTTGTCGGCCCGTCGATCCACGGCTTGTCGTTCAAGCTCAACATGGAAACGCTGAGCCGCGAATATACCACCGACACCGCCACATCGATCCCGCTCAGTTTTCTGTGCAAGGGCGACAGCTACCGGTTCTGGGGGATGATCGAGGCCGACCGGCACCTGGTTTGCGCGCCCAAGGGCGCGCCATTCTTCCTGCTCGGAACCGACCGGCTTGGTCGCGATGTCCTGTCGCGCATCATCTACGGCGCGCGTATTTCCCTGACCATCGGCCTGATCGGCATCACCGTCAGTTTCTTGCTCGGCATCTCAATCGGTGGCGCTGCCGGATATTATGGCGGCTTCGTGGATCTGATTGTCCAGCGCATCATCGAAGTGCTGCAATCAATCCCCTCGATCCCGCTATGGCTGGCGTTGGCGGCGATCATGCCGGCAAGCTGGAGCCCGATTCTGGTTTATTTCGGCATCACCATCATTCTTGGCCTGATCGATTGGACCGGGCTGGCGCGTGCCGTGCGTTCCAAGCTCCTGTCCTTGCGCGAGGAAGACTATGTGCTGGCCGCCCGGCTGATCGGCGCTAGTCCGCGGCGCATCGTTCTGCGCCATCTGGTGCCCGGATTCATGAGCCACCTGATCGCGTCGGCAACTATCACCATTCCCACCATGATCCTTGGCGAGACGGCCTTGAGCTTTCTCGGTCTGGGCCTGCGTCCGCCGGTGACAAGCTGGGGTGTACTGTTGAACGAGGCGCAGAACATCAATGTGGTGGCGCTCTATCCATGGCTGATGCTGCCGGTTGTCCCGGTCATTTTTGTTATCCTGGCCTTCAACTTTTTCGGAGATGGCCTGCGCGACGCGGCCGATCCCTACAAATAGACCCGCCGGGCAGATATCAGCCCGTACTTGTCCAATCGCACCTGTCAGACAGACCGGCCTTTCACATCCGCTCGCCAATTTGTGCGCCAGCTTGAACGCACACCCGGTTCCATCGTCTCAAAAAAAGCGCACGTTTGTGTGAGGCTACGCATTTCGGCGCGGCCCTTGCAAAGATCAAGCGGCCGGCGCCACCTGGAACCGGCCAGGAGGACTGTTGTGGCCCGTAGATTAATAACGGTTGTGCTGTTGCCATTGTGCGCCGCGACATTCGTGGCGACCCTTTCGCTGGCGCAGGAAGGGCAGGAATCGCATTTTCGCGTTGAGCAGCCGGCCAGACTGTCGCCACCGGTCGCCCAGTCGATTTATGAAAACGCCGCCGATGATCTGGCCATGGGTTATGGGCTGTCCGATTACCAGCCGGCGCGCGATTATCGGCTGTGGGCAAAATTCAACACGTTCCCTTATCTGTCCGCCACCCATGGCAATCGCTACGTTAACAATTTTGCCAACGCCAAGGCCAGCAACTATGGCGAACTGGCCGAAGGCGAAACAATGGCGCCGGGCGCCGTGTTGGCAAAGGACAGCTTCACCGTCACCAAAGCCCGGCGGGTATTCGCCGCTGCCTTGTTCTTGATGGAGAAGCTGGAAGCCGGCCAAAATCCCGATACTGCCGACTGGCGCTATGTGATGGTCCTGCCCGATGGCAGCGTTTTTGGCGACACTCTCGGCCAAGCCAAAGATCAGGTCATATTTTGCCATGAATGCCATGAGGCGGTGGCCGACAATGACTATCTGTTTTTCATTCCAGACGAGTTTCGGCGATAGATTATCGAGCTGAGTTAGCTGAACGGGCCACAAGGGGATCAAGCACGGCTGCAAGCACGCCCGCCGCCGCGCCGATATCGCGATAACGCCCGATATAGTCAACGCCGGCCTGGCCCATGGTCTGGCGCAACGACCGGCTGTCGAGGAGCGCGGCCATTGCTTCAGCCAGCGCACCGGCGACTCCGTCATGCTGGTCACTGTCCGGATCAGTCAGAAGTCCGGTCTGTCCGTGGACAAGTGCCTCAGGAGTTCCAGCGGTCCTGAGCGCAACAACCGGCAGCCCGACCGCCTGCGCCTCCAGATAAACCATGCCGATAGCCTCCCGGTAGCCCGGCCACACAAACAGATCGGCCGATTTCATTGCCCCGATTGCCTGATCGTGATCCAGCGCCCCGGCAAAATGAACCTGACGCTCGGGCAGAAATGAAAACGCCGCTTCCACTTCCGCGCGTATCGGTCCGTCGCCAGTCACAAGGAGATTGAACCGATGCCCATCGATCCGTTCAAGTGCATCGGCCAACAGCGCATAAGATCGGGCCTTGGCGCCCGGACGCATCATCGCCACGGCAATCAGCGTCGGCAGGTTTGGATCGAATGAAGCAGGCAAGGGATGTGCCGGCACTTCCCCAAGGGCTTGCAAGTCTACAAAAGGCAAAAGCGGCGCCATTGTTGCCGCATCCGGCAGGATAGACCGCAGATAAGCCTGATCTGTTGCCGTCAGCCAGAAATTCATCGCCGCACTGCGCACCGATGCGGTGACGATATCCCGCCACGGCCGCCACTCATCATTTCGACCCTGATGGGTCCGGCAGGCTTCGATCGTTGCATAAGGCAGGTCGAATTCCTGGCATAATCTCGGTCCGATCCAGTCCGGTGATTTGCAATAAGGATGGTAAGTGAGCCAAAGGGCAGGGCGCTCGACGGCAGGTCTTGCCCGCCAATCAATGACAAGGCGGGCCGCTTCGTCCATTGCCGCCTGTTTCTTGTCCGCCAGGATGTCGAGCGCGCTTTTCTTGGAGTAACTGATATGCCGGCTGGCCAGTTCGACGCTGTGGCCGGCAAGTTCCAGCGCCTTGATCAGGAGCAAGGCAATTTGCCTGTCGCCGGATGCAATGGCGTGGTCTGGTGGCTTGATCGGAGCGTAAAAGGCGATGCGGGCCATAACCGGTCAGGCCCGGCCAGCCAACGCATCGCATATCAGCGCCGCGCTTGTTTCTGCGCCAGACAGATCGATTCCTGTTGCCTTGTCGGGTAGCGTTTCGGCGTCGGCTATGGCTTTGAGCAAACGTTCTGGCGTTAATTCGGATTCCGGCAGGCAAACACAAAGTCCAGCATCGGCCAGAAGTGTGGCGCGCCGCAATTGCTCGCTCTGGCCACCAATGTCGGATGGCACCAGAACCCGCTTGCACGGCGCGGCAAGAAGGTCGGCGACCGTATTGTAACCGGCCTGGGACACCGAAACCTGCGCCCGGTGAAGGCGCACGGCAAGATTGGGAATGAAAACTTCAGTCTCGATTCGCTCCGGTGCGCACTCCTGCAATTTGTCCGCCAGTCGGGGATCGGCATTGGGTCCGGTGACAAGACACCAGTGCCGACTGTGATCCGGATTTGCGGCGGCTGCCTCGGCGGCACATTCCAGCAGCGGTGCGCCAAATGCCCCGCCGCCTGCCGTGACAAGAATATCGTCTGGCGGCGGCGCGAAATCCGACCGATATCCCGTCCCGGCAATACCATTCGCCGATGCCGGGTCCGCTACGATCCCGGTATAGCGGATCTTGTCGGCAATCAGTTCGGTCGCCGGAAATGTGGCTTCAAGCCGGGTCACTGCCGGATCGCCATGCACCAGCACCATATCGAAATAAGTGTTGATCGTCTCGGCAGCCTCTTCGGCGCGGCCCGGTTTGCGGTTTTCCTGCAGGATGTCGCGCACTGAGCAGCAGACCAGCGGTGGTTTGGGGTTTTTGCGCGCCGCGTCCAACAGGCGCACAAGTTCGGGGCGTAAAAACCGCCGGCCAAAGGGAAAGGCCTCAATCAGGATCAGATCAGGATTGATCGCGATATAGGCGGCCAACAATTTGTCCGCACGATCGGTCAGATAGGCCGCAGTAAGGTCGTCACCATTGCCGTCGACCATTTTGGAAAATGCCGCATCGGCGGAGCGGACCGGTGGCAGAAAGTGGCTACGTTCGCCCGGCAGATGCAGACCGGGAACAGGCTCGCCGCCAATCACAAATTTCACCGACAGCCCAGCCGCGACCAGCCGTTCGGCTATCCGCTGAGCCCGGAACAGATGACCAACACCATAAAGATGCTGGACATAAAACAGGATTTTGCCGTCACAATTAGCCATCAGGCGATAATGTCTTGCCCCGGCGCACGATTGTCCGTGACCGCCGGTGCGGTCGGATCGCCGGGCTGGTCTTCGCTTACTGGCGCCGGATTGATCCCGAAAAGCTGCAGCAGGCCGCCAATTTCCTGATTGCTGTCAAAATCGCGGCGAACGCGGGTCTGGCCTGCATGACCCATGGCGGTGCGGCTGGCCGGATCACCAATCGCCTTGACCAGTGCCGCCACCAGAGCTGATCTGTTGTCCGGCGGCACCAGGATGCCGTTCGTGCCGTCGACGATAAGTTCAGGAACGCCGGCGACGGCGGTGCTGAGGCAGGCAAGCCCCTGACTTTGCGCCTCGACCAGAACATTGGGCAGGCCATCGCGATCGCCATCACTGGCAATCCGGCACGGCAGGACGAACAGGTCCGCCGCGCGGTAGGCCGCCAGCACATCGGTCTGGGGCAGGGCGCCCCTGAACGAAACACGGTCCGCAAGCCCAAGTTGCCGGGCCTGATCACGCAAATCGCCAAGCAGTGGCCCGCTGCCGATATGGGTCCAGCGCCAATGAAGGGCGTCGGGCAAATTGCCAAGCGCGTCGATCAGTAGATCGAGGCCCTTTTTCTCCACTGCACGACCAACGCTCAATAGTTGCACCGGATCGTCGGCATCAGACCCATCGCGCATCGATGCGGGGCTATCGGGCCTTGGAAAACGCCTCAGATCAAGCCCGTGATAGGCCAGCGTGATCCGATCCGGATCATCCGCCAGGCTGATCAATCGATCCGCGCCAGTGCGCGTGCAGGTGACCGCCCATGCCACCGATGCCAGCTTTTCCGTAATCTCCCAATCCGGGATCGTCCAGATATCCTTGGCGTGGGCCGAACATGACCACGGCAGCTTTCGCATGGTCGCACCGTACCGCGCCACCGATGCCGGCGTGTGGATGAAGTGCGCGTAGATATGGCCGACCTCTGCCGGCAATTCGGCGGCCAGTACCAGCGATTGGCCAAACCGGCGAATTCGGTTGCGGGTCCGATCACGAAACAAGTCGCTGGCAAACTGGCGCAGCGCACTGATAAATCCCGGTAACAGGGCGGCGCGCAAAAGGCCGCGAAAAACCCGCCCCGGTTCGTGATGGAGGTATTCCGGCAGATAGGTGACAGGCGCGGCGATATCATCGTGCACCGGGTGATGGGTTTTATCAGTGGGGTGTCGCAGGGAAAATATCGCCAGGCGCAAGCCGGCTTTTTCCAGTGCCAGCAATTCCTGGGCGATAAATGTTTCCGACAGGCGCGGATAGCCCTTGAGGATGACGGCGATATTACCGCGGGTTTCATCGCGCATTGGACCGCTCACCGGCTTTGGGAAAAGTTGCCGCCCATCACTTTGAGGTCCGGCACAGCCGGGTCTGCAAGATAGGTCTCCACCTTGCCGCAGATGGCGTCCAGCCCGTTCAGGTTGACCGGAGTTTGCGCCTCGGAAGGCCGCGGCATGGTGGGCAGTTCGCGCAGCACTTTCGCCAGTCGCTCCGGATCGTCCGCCTCATCCGGCGTCAACATTTGCGCCAGCCCCAGATCGGCCGCCCGTTGCGCCCGGATAACCTGTTCCTGACGCGGCCGTTGCCGCGGTACAAACAGGGTCGGCTTGTCGAACGACAGGATCTCGCAAAACGTGTTGTATCCACACATGCCGACCACGGCACTGGCATTGTTCATCATCGTTTCCAGCACATTGGCAAAATCAATGACGACAATGTCCTTCAGTTTCTCCGCCCGCTGGTGGAGCTCTTCCTTCGCTTCACCCTTCATGAAAGGGCCAAGCACCATGACCAGCGGAATATCGAATTTCGGGTCGTTTTCGCGGGCCGCCAGCACCATACCCATCAGATCGGCGCCATCGCCGCCGCCGCCGGCCGTCACCAGAATATAATTGTCCGGCAGGTCGAAATGCGGAAGGTGATCGTCGCGTGGCGCGTCCCGTTCAAGGAATCCGACATGGGAAATCCGTGACCGGACGCCGGGCGCAACATCTAGATCCCTGAGCGGATCCCAGAAGTCTTCCGGGCCATAGACCCAGATGGAATCATAATAGCTACCGATTTTTCGCAACACATCGCGCCCGCGCCATTCCGCTTCCAGCCGCTCGGCCGAATCCATGACATCACGCAGTCCCAATACCAGTATCGTGCCATCGGCTTTCAATTGCGCCAGCGTTGATTCCAGTTCGCCGCGCAGGCCCAACGGTTCCTTGTCGACAATGAAAATGTCCGGGTCAAACGCCTCCGCTGTGCTCTGGATAATCATCCGGCGCATTTTCAGCGTTTCTTCGATGTCGATATGCTCACCGATCGAGGTGTAATCGCCATTGTAGAGCTTGATGACGCTGGGGATTTTGACGAAATCGACCCGCGCGCGAAAATCAAAGGCACCGGCAATTTGCGAGCCGGAAATGATCAGGACGGAAACGCCCTTGAAATGCTCTACAAGCGCATGCGCGATCGCCCGGCAGCGCCGCAAATGGCCGAGTCCAAACGTGTCGTGGCTGTACATGAGAACGCGTACATTGTTCAGCCTTTTCATACGCAGGCCCTTTGTCTACCGGCATTTCGGGATAAAATTGTCAGCATAAGGGGGTTTGTCACCCCTCTTTATGTGTATCGCTTGCCCTGTCGCCGCAACCCTCGCCCACACCATGGTGTGGACTGGTAAAAAACGCAAGGTTGCACCCGGGCATCAATTATTCTCGCCCAAAACAGTGTTTACGCATGGCTTGCCGGTCGCAATGCAGCCGGCGCGGCCATCTTTCTGATTTGACACAAATTATCCACCCATTATGCCGGGTTGCGAATCCTTGGCCGCAAGCTGGCATTTTGGACCGGCGGCAATATATCCATCGGCAAGACACTTTGTGGAGATCGCGATACCCATGCATATCCTGTCCTACAAGCCGGGCCACGACGGCCATGTCGTGCATCTGGCCGATGGCAAGCTG
>CAXMRP010000031.1:0-51609 GCA_964196155.1 uncultured Polyangiaceae bacterium | reverse complement strand
CGAATGGGCTCGTCGTTGATGTGACCATGTGCAGGCGACTGACTGCGCTTTGGTGAGCACAAGTATGGCGTGACATATGCGCAGGCCATTGAGGAAACGGCATATAGCTATCAGCCATTACGGGATGCGCAACACAAGGTTGCAATACGGCCTTGTCGCCATATTGTTTCATTGGACAATTGCGCTTCTATTTATAGGTCAGGTCGGGCTAGGCATTTGGATGAGCGGTTTGCCAGACGATGAAACCGCCAAGTTTGGCCTCTATCAATGGCACAAATCGGTTGGATTGCTGGTCATGATGCTTGCGATTGCCCGGTTGATATGGCGGACTGTGAATCCGTCGCCGGAACTGCCACTTAGCTTTCCATCCTGGGAACGGCACGCGGCACGACTAACCCATAATGTTCTTTACGCCGCACTTTTGGCTATCCCGCTGGCGGGCTGGGCTTTCGTTTCCGCTTCACCTCTCGGCATACCGACATTTGCATTCTACCTGGTGTTGGTACCCCATTTGCCCGTGCCGGTAAGTGCGTCGTCTGAGGCCTTATTTGGAATGCTCCACGGGTTGCTCGCTTTTTCCACTGTCTTGCTGGTCATGCTCCATATTGCAGCAGCGCTGCGCCATCACCTGATCCTGAAAAATGAAATTCTTGCTCGCATGATAAAACCTGCAAGGCGGCATCGATAAGCAAATTGTGCATTCTAGTGATCACCGGCTGGTTGGTCCTCTACCATCTCATGCGCCATACTCCAGCATTATGTATTTTACCGGTATCCGGTTAGCGGGGGCAAATGTCGGGTCGAGACTGGCACATTTTCTGTTGGTCGTATGTCTTGCCCTTGGCCAGGTTTGGGCGACCCCGGCAGCCTCAGGTCAAGTTCTAACCAGGGCATCCGGCAAATATATTATTGATCAATCCGCATCCCGTATCGGGTTTTTCATAGCCCAAATCGGGGGCGGCGGCATCCGCGGATCATTCGGTGAATTCAGCGGCCGATTTGAAATCAATAGCCGGAATCTGTCGAAATCGCGCGTGGAGATCGAGATTGATCCAGCCAGCGTTTCGACAGGCACCCGTCGGGTTGAAGAGTTCATTCGTGGAAAGGCGGTGCTCAATGCCAAGCGAAATCCGGTTGTTTGGTTCAAATCGACACGGGTTACCCAGACCGGTCTGAATACAGCGTTGCTGGAAGGTGTACTCAAGGCAAGAGGCCGCGAAAAACCGGCTGAATTTACGATCGAATTCGTCAAAAAACGGGGTCGGGCAATCGAGTTTCATGTGACCGGAAACATCCGCCGTACCCCTTATGATATGCAAATCGGCGTGCCTATATTCTCCAATATCGTGCGTTTCGATATGTCTTTGACTGGTACCCGCCGCTGAACTGCGGTCATCGGTGAAAACAGAGGGGTGATGCGCGGTCTTGCAACCGAACTTCAGCAGTGCTCTCGCGCCCGAATGTTTGCATTTTTCACAGCACGAAGCGTCGTTCGCTGGTGCAGGTCTAACGAATGGCGGCTTCGAGCATCTGCCATTGTGACCGTGCCACGGCGTCGCGGCTGGCGAGAAGCCAATAGCTTTCGTAGTGGTGCATGGCTTTTTTGCCCAGGCGCACCAGTCGCCCGGCGGCCAGGTCCGCCTCGCATAGTGGCAATGAAGCGAGAAAGACCCCCATTTCCGCCCTGGCGGCACCAAGGCCGGACAAGAAAGTGTCAAACTGCAAACGGGCGACAGGTGTGGTTGGAATGCCGTATTGCGAGGCCCAATCGTTCCACCCCGGCCGTGGTCCCGAACAGGCGATGCGCGGCCATTCGGTCCAGTGCCCTTTGCGGCGCGCAAGGTCGGGCGAGGCCACCGGCGCGATCCGTTCGGAATAGAGTTTGCGTTTGTAAACGTGCGGCCAGTCGCCGGACCCGTAGCGGATGCGGATCACATCATCTTGTGGCGTGCTATGCGCGCCAAGCACCATGGTCTGCACGGAAATCTTCGAATTGGTGATTTCCTGCAAGCGTTGAAGGCGCGGCAGCAGCCACAATTCGATGATCGACTGGCTGGCCGAGATTGCAAGGCGCCCTCGGCTTGCTCCAAACAGCGCTTCTGAACTTTCCCGCAGGCTGCCAAGGGCGGCGCGCACATGCGGTAGCCAGGCCTCGCCTTCGATCGTCAGGGTGATCGAGCGGGCGCGGCGGTGAAAAAGTGCGGTGCCCAAAAGCTTTTCCAGATGTCCGATCCGCTGGCTGATTGCCGACTGGGTGAGACCGATCTGGGCGGCGGCGGCTGTAAAACTGCCATAGCGGGCCGAAGCCTCGAATGCGCGAATCCACTCCAGTGGAGGCATTTTGAAGTCACGGGCTTCCATTAGACAATCCGATGCCCAGTGGGGAAAAACCTAATTTGCTCTTATGGACGAAATCACCGAATTTGTCGCGCAATTTCCGACTGGATGAGGATTTCCCATGGCCACCGTCACCACAGACCCGTCGGGCAAATATCTGACACTTGAGACCGCGACCGCCGTGCTGCGCTTTCACGCGATCTGGCTCCGCGACAATGCCAGCGACCCTGAAACCCGGGCGGCCGGCAATGGTCAGCGGCTCCTGGCGTTGCGTGACATTCCGGTCGAGACCGGCATCTCGGCGGCCGGCATTTGCGACGGCGGGCTTGAAGTCAGCTTCGCCCCCGAGGGCAAGACCGTTTGTTATGATCTGGGCTGGCTTGCGGCCAATGCCTATGACCGCAACGCCCACCGCGCGCGCGGCTGGACGGGTCCGGGGATCGAGACCTGGGACGCCAGCTTGATGGCCAACGTGCCGGTCGGCGATTTTAGTAAACTGTCCAAACGTGGCGAAGCGCTGCGCGACTGGCTCGGGTCGGTCACGACATATGGATTCGCAAAAGTCGTGAACGGGCCGGTCGCGGACGGCGCACTGTTCAAAATCGTCGATCTTTTCGGATTTGTGCGCGACACAAATTACGGCAAACATTTCGAGGTGCGCACCGAGGTGAACCCGACAAACCTTGCCTATACCGGTCTTGGGCTTCAGGCCCACACCGACAACCCCTATCGCGACCCGGTTCCTTCGGTTCAGGTGCTGTATTGCCTTGAAAGTTCGGCGCCAGGTGGCGAAAACATGGTGGTCGATGGCTTTGCCGCGGCCCGGCGCCTGCGGCAGGAGAACGCGGAATATTTCGACGTGTTGGCGGGCCATTGCGCGCGGTTTGAATATGCCGGCGAAGCGGGCGTCTGCCTGACCGCGCGCCGCCCGATGATCGAACTGGCCCCCGATGGCGAACTTGTCGGTGTGCGCTTCAACAATCGCTCGCTTGGCGCAGTGAGCGATGTGCCCTTCGACAAGATGGACACCTACTACGCCGCCTATCGCCGCCTGGGGGAGATTATAGACGATGAGGCGATGGAAGTGACCTTCCGCCTCGAACCGGGCGAAGGGTTCGTGGTGGACAACACCCGCGTCCTGCACGCGCGCAAAGGGTATTCCGGTGAAGGCACGCGCTGGCTCCAGGGCTGTTATTGCGACAAGGACGGGCTGCGCTCGACCCACGACGCGATGATGCGCGCGGCGCGGTTGGAGGCTGCGGAATGAAACCTGATATTGGCGAACTCAACCCCGGCAACATCGTCGAATTCCTCGGCTCGATCTTCGAACGCCGTGGCGGTGAGGAATATCTCGGCGAGCCGGTGACGATGGGCGAGCATATGCTGCAAGGCGCAACCATTGCCGAGCAGAATGGCCAACGCGAAGAAATCATCGTCGGCGCGCTTTTGCATGACATCGGCCATTTCACCTCGGAGTTCGGCACGTTCTCCATCGATGACAGCAAAGACCGCTTTCACGAGGAAGCGGGGGCGCAGGTGCTGGAGCGTTTCTTTCCAGGCGTGATCACCGATTGCGTGCGCCATCATGTGGCGGCCAAGCGCTATCTGTGCGCCACGCGGCCCGAATATTTCAACCGGCTGAGCGCGGCTTCGGTGCACTCACTGAACCTGCAAGGCGGCCCGATGAGCGGCGCGGAAGTGGCCGCGTTTGAGAAGAACCCGAATCTCAAGGACATCATCGCCGTGCGCTATCTCGACGAGGCCGGAAAACGCGCCGGCATGAAAACGCCTGATTTCTGGCATTTCGCCCCGATGGTTCAGCGCATGGTTGACCGGCATGTCGAAGGTCAAGCGTGAGCGCGGCCGATTGGTCCCTGCCCATGCGGTGAATTGGCCGCCCTGATCCGTGATGGTGATTTCCGGCGCGCCAGGGCGGCAGATAGTGATGTTCAGAAATCGCAGTTCAACGGATTTTTAGTCAGATGATCGACAATCAGATCACCGCATGCTTTTCAAATTGGTGATCAGCATATCCCGCTTCTTGTCCAGCTCTTCTTGAATTTTGTGGGCCAGATCGGCTTCGTGACCACAGCAGGCGATGGCGGTTTTCTTGGATTCGGTGTGGGTATGACCGGTCGCATCGACAAGCGCTGCTTGTACGATTTTCATGACTGCATCGCGCTCTGCAGTTGTCAGATTCGACGAAATTGCATCGTCCAGGTCTTTTCCAACGCGGTTTGTCAGTTTGGCGAGATCCATCGATCCGTTCCTTTTTTATTCGAATATCTTCAGTTGTAACCTGATTGCTGCAACGCGGGCTACTCTTGCAAATCGTGTTTGCGATCGGTTGACGTGCCGTCTTTGCCGCGTGGTTCCCTTTCTGACTGCATCGCATCGGTATCGACCGCCTCATCATTTCCCGGGTCGGGCTCCGGTTCGGGTGGCGAGGCGACAAAGAACTGCCAGCCGCTATAGACCCCGGCGCCGATAAACAGCATGGCCCACAATGACGATCCGTTGAGTAATTCAAACAGCCCCCAACCCAGGCACAGCACAACGACGGCGACGCGCCGCCACAGGGGGCGGAAAAACGGGTGTTGGGCGTCCAGCAGGGTCATGGGGTTTTTTGTCCTTTGAACGGTCCGATGCCTATTCCGGCGTGTGATTGTCGATTGATTGCCGGCGGCTGATCCTATCTGATAGCCGATTGATGGCGCGATGTCGCGAGTAACCCGCGCTGGACCGCTGCGGGTGCAGCTGTCAGCCGGGGCGCCCGTCGAGAAATCGTGCCTTGACCATCTGGAACAAAATATTGCTGGTTTCCGACTGGCATTCCGGCGACGAATGTGGATGAATCACCGGGTCGCACCGCCATCACGACGGCATTGCGACGCTCTGGCGGAGGAAATCGATGGCCAAACGTGATTACAGCCTGATTGGCCCGGATGCACGCCGGGCAATGGAGAGCGGCCTTTGTGCGGCCCAGTGGTATCATTGCGATGTTCCGCGCGCCGAAATGAAGGCGTTCATGAAACGCAGCGATCAACCGGCCATTCGCGACACGATCATCCTGTTTGCCTGCATGGCCGGGTTTGCCGGCGTGGCGATCGCGCTGTGGCCGTCCTGGTGGTCGGCGCCGTTCTGGCTTGCCTATGGTGTGCTGTACGGGTCGGCGATGGATTCGCGCTGGCACGAATGCGGCCACGGCACCGCGTTCCGGACCGGCTGGATGAATAATGTAGTGTATCAGATCGCCAGCTTCATGATGGTGCGCAATCCGGTCACCTGGCGCTGGAGCCATGCCCGCCATCATACCGATACGATCATTGTCGGCCGCGACCGGGAGATCATTGCCAAGCGCCCGCCGCAATTATTTCAGATTATCGCGAACGTGTTCGGACTGGTCGATGTCTATCGCGGCGGCGCGCGAATGCTGCTCAATGCCAGTGGCCGGGTTGACCCGGAAGAAATGACATTTATTCCCGAACAGTCCCGGCGCGACGTGGTGAATGTGGCGCGGGTGTGGGTTGCCATTTACGCGGCGACGCTGGCGCTGGCGGTGGCCATGCAGTCGATCCTGCCACTGATGCTGATCGGACTGCCGCGGCTTTACGGCGCCTGGCACCATGTGATGACCGGTGTGCTGCAGCATGCGGGGCTGGCGGACAATGTGCTGGACCACCGGCTCAACAGCCGCACGGTTTACATGAACCCGATCAGCCGGTTCATCTATTTGAACATGAACTATCATGTCGAACATCACATGTTCCCGATGGTGCCCTATCACCGGCTGCCAGAACTGCATGAGCGGATCAAGGATGACCTGCCGGTGCCCAACACCTCGATCTGGCAGGCCTACCGGGAAGTTCTGCCGATCCTGAGACGGCAATTGCGCAATGAGGATTATTTCCTCAGGCGCGACCTGCCGGATAGCGCCAAGCCATACCGCGAGGATTTTCACTCCGGCGCGCTCGGCGCCCCGGCCTGAGCGCCGGTCCGTGTTGGAGGCGACCCGGACCAACTGCCAATGACAAAAACTGTGAGGCCGCAAAATGAATCTGTGGATCGACGCCTGCGCTGTCGATGATATCTATACTGAAGATGTGATCGAGTTTGGGCATGACGGCAAAACCTACGCAATCTATCGCAGCCCGGATGACCGGTTTTTCTGCACTGATGGCCTGTGCACCCATGAACAGGCGCCGCTGGCCAATGGCCTGGTGATGGATCATGTGATTGAGTGCCCCAAGCACAATGGCCAGTTCGACTATCGTACTGGCGAGGCCAAACGTGCGCCGGCGTGTGTGAACCTGAAGACCTTTTCAACAAAGGTCGAAGGCGATCGCGTGTTTATCGATCTGGGCTGACGCCCTGTCCGACAGGGTGGCCGATATCCAATTTCCAGCCGAACGAAATATGGTAGACAGACGCACCCATGCAGCGGAGGACTTCATGACCCGAATTGCAGCACAGGTTATTTTCGCGTCCGCATTTGTCGCCTTTTTTCTTGGTGCGGCCCAGGCGGATATTTCGGGCAAATGGAAAACCCAGAAAGGCAAGAACGGCGGCTACGGGATCGTCGAGGTCTACTCGTGCGGCGCGGCCTATTGCGGCAAGTTGGTTGACGTTCTGGAGACCGACAATCGCGAGTCAATCGGCAAACTGATCATTCGCGACATGACTAGCAAGAACGGCAAATCTTTTTCCGGCGGCAAGGTCTATGCGGTGGATGAGAAAAAAACCTATCGCGGCAAGCTGAAAGTGCTCGGTCCGTCGAAACTCAAGGTATCGGGCTGCCTGCCGATCGGCTTCCCCTGCCGGGGCCAGGTCTGGACCCGTTACGGCAATTGAACGGCCGCTGGCGCAGAAGCGCTAGCGGTTGCGGACGCGATCGATGGGGGATTCGGTTCCCTTGAGGCCCTCGATCGGCGAACTGAACCGGACCCCGATCGAGCCGTTTTTTCGCCACATGACCTTGGCGTCGGTGCGAATGTTGCTGCCTTCGATGCTGATATGAATCTGGTCGGGCACCGAATCGGTATCGTTCACAGTCAGGCTGGCGCCGCCGCTTGACATTTCCTTGACGTAAGCCTCGCGGATCCAACCGGATTGCGAAGACAATTCGGCGATCAGAAAATTTGGAATGCGCGGCGATGTCCGCAACGCTTCCGGATTACCCAGTTTTCTGAAAAACCGCTTCATATGCCACCAACTTCACACCCCGAATATTTTTATGGGGCCTAATCCTAAAGAAACAGGAAAAGGTTGGAGTGTGGAATCTCCTAAAAATTGGCCTACCGAGTTGTTCTTCCAGCAAGATTTGTGCCCGAACGGCGATCAGTCGGCGATATTGCCGCGCGCCCAGCCCGCCGCCACGCCAGCACAATAGTCGGCATAGCGCCCTGCGGCGATGGCGTCACGGGCACCGGCCATTAGCAATTGATAATACGCCAGATTGTTCCATGTCAGCAGCATGCCGCCGAGGGATTCGCCGGCCTTGAACAGATGGTGCAGATAGGCGCGCGAATAATCACCGGTGGCGGGGCAATCGCTTTGTGGATCGAGCGAGCGCGGGTCGTCGGCATGGCGGGCATTGCGCAAATTGATCCGGCCAAAGCGGGTGAATGCCTGGCCGTGCCGGCCGGCGCGGGTCGGCATGACGCAGTCGAACATGTCGACGCCACGGGCCACGGACTGCAAGATATCGTCCGGCGTACCGACGCCCATCAAATAGCGCGGCCGGTCGACCGGCAAGACCGGCACTGTGACATCGAGCATGGCCAGCATGACATCCTGCGGCTCGCCGACCGCCAGTCCACCGATGGCATAGCCGTCAAATCCGATATCGACGAGCGCGCTGGCCGACTTTGTCCGCAGGTCGGTATCATCCCCGCCCTGAACAATGCCGAACAATAGCGGGCCATCGGGATTGCCGAATGCCGTCTTGCTCCGCGCCGCCCAGTCCAGGGAAAGCTGCATGGCGCGCTCAACCTCCCCGGGTTCGGCTGGCAACCGGATGCACTCGTCGAACTGCATGACGATATCACTGCCGAGCAGCCGCTGGATCTCGATGGAGCGCTCCGGCGTCAACCGGTGCTGCGATCCGTCGATGTGGGAGCGGAAGGTGACGCCATCGGCATCGAGTTTGCGCAGCTTGGCCAGCGACATCACCTGAAAGCCGCCGGAGTCCGTCAGGATCGCATGGGGCCAACGCATGAATGTGTGCAGGCCGCCGAGCGCGGCGATCCGTTCGGCGCCGGGGCGCAGCATCAGATGATAGGTGTTGCCCAATATGACGTCGGCGCCAAGATCGCGAACCTGCCCCGGATACATCGCCTTGACGGTGGCCTGTGTGCCCACGGGCATGAAGGCCGGCGTGCGGATGACGCCATGGGCGGTCTGCACCGTGCCGGTGCGGGCGTTGCCGTCGATCCGGGAAATTGTGAGCGGTGAGGATGTCATGCGTTTGGGTGCTTCATCAAAAGGCAGGCGTCGCCGTAGGAATAGAACCGGTAGCCTGCCGCGATAGCATGGGCATAGGCGGCTTGCATTACCTCCAGGCCGGAGAAGGCGCTGACCAGCATGAACAGCGTCGATTTGGGCAGGTGGAAATTGGTCATCAGCACGTCGACCGCCCTGAACCGGTAACCCGGCGTGATGAAGATATCGGTGGCGCCGGCAAAGGGCCGGATGGTACCGCTGGCATCAGCGGCGGATTCCAGTAGCCGCAGCGATGTGGTGCCGACCGCGACGATGCGCCCGCCGGCAGCGCGGGCGGCGTTCAACCGGTCGGCGGTCGCCGCATCGATCACCCCGGTCTCGGCGTGCATGATGTGTTCCTTGGTATCGGTCACCTTCACCGGCAAGAATGTGCCGGGCCCGACATGGAGCGTCAGGCAAGCGGTCCCGATGCCGCGCGCATTCAGTGCCGCCATCAGGCTTTTGGTAAAATGAAGCCTGGCGGTGGGGGCGGCGACGGCGCCCTCGTGGCGGGCGAACATGGTCTGATAGTCGGTTCGGTCGCTGTCATCGGCGGCGCGGCGCGAGGCGATGTAGGGCGGCAACGGTGGTTTGCCGATCTGCGCCAAAATCGGATCAAGCCGATCCCGGCCGATGCCGAAATCAATACGGATGCGACCGTCTTCGGCCTTGTCCAGCGCCTGCGCCGCCAGACCGTCCGTGGCCCCGTCGGGAACGGGAAACAGCAACCGGTCCCCTGCCCGCACGCGCCGGCCGGGCTTGCAAAGGGCCCACCACTGGCCGGCTTCGATATGTTCGATCAGTGTCGCCGAGACACCCACCGATGCATCGCCGCGCCGCCGCTCGCCGGTCAGCTGCGCGGCGATGACGCTGGTATCGTTGAGAACCAGAACATCGCCCGGTCTCAACAGGCCCGGCAGATCAGCGATCGTGCGATCGGCCAGGCCACTGTTCGAGGCCGTTTCCACACCGACATGCAGCAGCCGCGCACTGTCGCGCGGACTGGCCGGGCGCAATGCAATATTGGCGTCCGGCAGTTCAAAATCGAAGGCGTCAACACGCATGGTTCAGGCCTGCCGGTGCGCCGCCGATCGCTGGCAACCCGTGTTGCAGTCAAGCGTCGGCGGCGACCTTGATGGATTTGATGGTGTCGGGATTGCGGGGCGGTTCGCCCTTGTCGATGGCGTCGACGGTGTCCATGCCATCGGTGACTTCGCCCCAGACCGTATATTGATTGTCGAGCCACGGGGATTCGGCAAAGCAGATGAAAAACTGGCTGTCGCCGGAATCCGGGCTGGCGGCGCGGGCCATCGAACAGGTGCCGCGGGTATGTTTGGTGGCTGAGAATTCCGCCTTGAGATTTTGCCCCGAGCCACCGGTGCCGGTACCTTGCGGGCAGCCGGTCTGCGCCATGAAGCCGTCGATGACCCGGTGAAACTTGACGCCGTCATAAAAACCGTCACGCACCAGTTCCTTGATGCGGGTGACATGGTTCGGCGCCAGGTCCGGACGCATGGTGATGGTTATTGTCCCTTTTGATGTGTCCAGGGTCAGGGTGTGTTCGGGATCGGCGCTCATGGTGTTCTCCTCGGGATAATATCGAACTGGTGTGGTGAAAAACTGACTTACTGGCCCTCAACGCGGGCGCGGACAATGCTGTCGGGATCGCTGACCGTGCCATTTTGCCCGCGATTGCCCTTCTTCAATTTGTCGACAACATCCATGCCCGAGATGACCTCGCCAATGATGGTGTACTGGCCATTGAGATGGGGCGCATCGGCGAACATGATGAAAAACTGCGAGTTGGCGCTGTTGGGGCTGCTGGATCGGGCCATGCCGACCATGCCGCGCGAAAAGGATAGATTGGAAAATTCCGCCTTGAGGTCCGGCAAGTCAGAGCCGCCAGCACCGGTACCGGTCGGATCGCCGGTCTGGGCCATGAAGCCTTCAATGACCCGGTGAAAGACGACGCCGTCATAAAATCCCTGACCGGCCAGTGTGGCGATGCGTTTGGCGTGGTTGGGCGCGGCATCCTCGGCCAGCCGCATTTTGACATCGCCCTTGGAGGTTTCCAGCACGACGACCGTTTCAGCGGCGGCAGTTTGCGGCAGTCCCAACGCAAAGCTGGCGATAGCCAGGCCGGCAAGGGTGAAAAGCATGGCGGTGCGGCGAATGATCATGGCGGGTTCCTGTCAAAAGGGCTGTTGTCGGGGAATTGGAGGGCTGTTGCTGTGCCGAAATTATGGCGCGAGGGCGCCCAGTCAATTATTTTGGGCAATTATTCCAGGCAATAATTCCGGTCAATCATGTTTCCCGGTCCGATCGCGACAGGGTGGCAAGCTGGCGCGCGACCGCTTCGGGCACAAAGGGTGTAATGTCGCCGCCAAGGGCATGAATTTGGCGCACCAGTGTTGCCGAGACATGCCGGTCGTCGGTGCGGGCCGGCAAAAATACGGTTTGCAGGTCCGGCGCCATGGTCTCGTTCATGCCGACCATCTGCATTTCATAATCCAGATCGGTGCCGTCGCGCAGGCCGCGGATCAGCACGGTTGCGCCATGGCTGCGGGCGAAATCGACCACCAGATTATCAAAGGCGGCAATGATCAGTTCGGTGCCGGCCGCATCGGCCAGCGGCTGCATTACGGTGCTGATCAAGGCGATGCGCTGGTCCGCAGCCAGCATCGGATTTTTCGCCGGATGCACACCGACGGCGACGATCAGCCGGTCGCACAGGGCAAGGCTTGCCTTCAACATGCCGATATGGCCGTTGGTGGGCGGGTCGAACGAACCGGGATAAATCGCGGTTCGATAAGTCGTGGATTGCTGTTCCATGGGCGCGTCCTATCCCGTCCCGCAGGCCATGGCAAATGGCGGATCACCAGTCGGATGGCGGGGGTATGATCTGTCGGTCTGGATGCGGCTTTCCGGCCTAGCGCCGGGCCAGTGCCAGCCACAGCCCGCCACCGATCAGGCAGGTGCCGGAAAACCGCTCGACAAAGCGAATATTGCCCCGGGAAAGGAGTGAGCCGGTGCGGCCGGCCAATATCGCGTAGGCCCCATCGAGTATGGCGGCGACGGCCATGAATGTGCCGCCGAAAATCAGCGTCTGGATCACCGTGCTGCCGACTGGGTCGACAAATTGCGGAATAAACGCCCCGAAAAACAACAGCGCCTTGGGGTTTGACCAGATGACGATGACGCCTTGCCAGAAGAATGAGCCGCCTGGTGCTTTGGTGTCCACCTGGCCGAGATTTCCGTTGGAGCGCCACAGTTTGATACCAAGCCAGATCAGATAGGCGGCACCGGCGATGCGCAAGATCTCGAATGCAAAGCCCATGCCCTCGACAATCGCCGACAGGCCAACCGCCAGAACGGCGACCATGACGGCAAGGCCGGCCTGTGTGCCGGCATCGTTGAGCAAGCCGGCGCGGGCGCCATAGCGCATGGAATTGGCGATGATGACGGTGACGGTCGGCCCCGGCACGATGACGATCGCGATCGAGGCGAGCAGGAATGTCAGCCAGGCGGACAGGTCAACCATCAGCGGGGTTCATCATCGCTCTGGTCGCCATCGCCATTGTCGTCGCTGGAACTGTCTTCTGATCCGCTGGCGCCGTCGTCACCATCGTTTGCATCATTGGCGTCAGCAGCACTTTCGGTATCGGGTGACGGATCACCGGGATCGCCATCCGGATCAATATCGGTGTCGCCCGTATCGTCCGGATCATCGGTCTCTTCCGGTTCGGAAATACGCTCCACGGAGACGACTTCCTCGTCTTCGGCGGTATTGAACACCCGCACACCCTTGGTTGCCCGGCTGGCAAAGCGGATGCCGTCGACCGGAACGCGGATCAGCTGGCCGGCGTTGGAGACCAGCATGATCTGGTCGGAATCCTCGACCGGGAACGCGGCGATCAGCTTGCCGATTTCACCAAGCTTGCTCTGGTCGGTCGCCTTGATGCCCTTGCCGCCACGCCTGGAAGTGCGGAAATCAAACGACGAGGAGCGCTTGCCATAGCCCTTCTGGCTGATGGTCAGGACGAACTGTTCGTAGGCGCCCATTTCAGCGTAGCGCTCGGTCGTAAGTTCCGCGTCGCCGATGATCTCTTCGCTGTCGTCCTCGCCGTCGCTCTCATCTTCTGTGGCGATATCGCCTTCATCAGGCTCACCGGTCGCGGCGCGGCGGATTGCCGTTGCCTGCTTCAGATAGGCATTGCGTTCGGCCGGATCGGCATCGAAATGATGTAGCACTGTCAGCGAGATGATCTCGTCGTCCTTGGCCAGCTTGACGCCGCGCACACCCATGGAATCGCGGCTCTGGAACACCCGCACCTCGCCAACCGGGAAGCGGATCGCCTGCCCTCTGGCGGTCACCAGCAGGATATCATCGTTTTCAGTACAGGTATCGACACCGAGAATATCGACGCCCTCATCCAGCTTCATGGCGATCTTGCCGTTCTGGCGGATGCCGACGAAATCGGACAGTTTGTTGCGGCGAACGCTGCCCTTGGAGGTGGCGAACATCACGTCGAGTTTTGACCAGCTGTCCTCGTCCTCGGGCATTGGCATGATGGTGGCGACCCGCTCGCCCTGTTGCAGCGGCAGCAGATTGATCAGCGGCCGGCCGCGCGCCTGAGGCGAGGCCAGCGGCAAACGCCAGACCTTGATCTGATAGACAATGCCGCGGGAGGTAAACACCAGAATTGGTGTGTGGGTGTTGGCAACAAAAATCTTGGTGAGGAAATCCTCATCGCGCATCGACATGCCGGACCGGCCCTTGCCGCCGCGTTTTTGCGCCCGGTACTCCGACAGTGTCACCCGTTTTACGTAACCGGTGTGACTGACCGTCACCACCATGTCCTCGCGCTGAATCAGGTCCTCGTCCTCAAGGTCCGGACCGCCGTCCATGATCTCGGTCCGGCGCGGTGTCGCATAGGCCGCTTTCAGCGCCGTCAGCTCGTCCTTGATGATGGTGCGAATGCGGATCTGGGAAGCCAGAATTTCGAGATAATCGCGGATTTCATCGGCCAGGCCATTCAATTCATCGCCGATTTCATCACGGCCAAGGGCGGTCAGACGTTGCAGGCGCAGTTCCAGAATGGCCCGGGCCTGGGCCTCGGAAAGGCGGCAGGTTCCGTCTTCGGCAAGGGTGTGGCGCGGGTCGGCGATCAGAACAACCAGAGGCTCGATATCCCTTGCCGGCCAATCCTTTGCCTTCAATTGTTCACGTGCCGTCTGAGGATCGGGCGCGGCCCGGATCAGCGCGATCACCTCATCGATATTGGCGACCGCTATAGCAAGGCCAACCAGCACATGGGCGCGGTCGCGGGCGCGGCGCAAAAGGAAACGGGTACGCCGGCTGACCACTTCCTCGCGGAAGGTGATGAAGGCGGCAATAATGTCCTTCAAGCCCATCAGTTCGGGCCGGCCGCCATTCAGCGCCACCATATTGGCGCCAAACGTCGATTGCAGCGATGTGAACCGGTAGATCTGGTTGAGGACCACTTCGGGAACCGCGTCGCGCTTGATTTCAACGACCATGCGCACACCATCGCGATCACTCTCGTCGCGAATGTCGGAGATGCCCTCGATTCTCTTGTCGCGGACCAGATCGGCGATTTTTTCGATCATCGTCGCCTTGTTCACCTGATACGGCACTTCGGAAACGATGATCGCCTCGCGATCCTTGCGGATTGTCTCGATCCGCACCTTGCCGCGCATCAGGATCGAGCCGCGGCCGGTCTCGTAGGCCGAGCGGATACCGGAGCGACCCAGGATATGCCCGCCGGTGGGGAAATCCGGTCCGGGGATATGCACCATCAAATCGGCTACCGTCAGCGCCGGATCGTCGATCAGGTCGACCGTCGCGTCGATCACCTCGCCGAGATTGTGCGGCGGCATGTTGGTGGCCATGCCGACCGCGATGCCGCCGGCGCCGTTGACCAGAATATTGGGAAACTTGGCCGGCAGAACCTTCGGCTCGCGGCTGGAATCGTCATAGTTGGACTGGTAGTCGACCGTGTCCTTGTCGATGTCCTCGAGAATCTCGTGGGCGACTTTTTCCAGGCGGACTTCCGTGTACCGCATGGCGGCGGGCGGATCGCCGTCCAGCGAGCCGAAATTGCCCTGACCGTCGATCAGCGGCAAACGAAGGGAAAACTCCTGGGCCATGCGCACCAGCGCGTCATAGATCGCCTGATCGCCGTGGGGATGGTATTTACCCATGACATCGCCGATGACGCGGGACGACTTTTTATAGGCCTTGTTCCAGTCGTAGCCGCTTTCTTCCATGGCGAACAAAATGCGCCGGTGAACGGGTTTCAGGCCATCGCGCACGTCGGGCAAGGCGCGGGACACGATCACGCTCATGGCGTAATCGAGATAGGATTTGCGCATCTCGTCGATGATCGAGACGGGCTTGATATCGCTACTGTCGCGGGGCGGTTCTTGAGGGTCGGCCAAAGCGGGAATCACCAGCTGTTTTTTGTCGCCGGATTTTACCTGATCGGGCGGCGCAATGCCAATCGCCAACGGCCTATTTTGTCACGTTATATCAGCGTGTTAGGCGCATTGGTATATTCAGTTTGAGGCGTTGGCGGCGCAATGGGCGGCATTTGCGATTTCCGGTCGATATCTGCGTACGAAATCGCTGCCGATCACGACGGTCCGGGAAGCGTCACCGTGACGGTTTTTCCGCCTAATTCATGGACCAGATCACCGGCGCGGATGGTCACTTCGCTGATATCATCGGGGATGGCAACGCCCGAAAGGCCGCGGGTGAAAGGTTGTTCGTGGTCGTGGGGATGAAGGAGCACCCGCTCACCCAAAACGGTGCCGTCGGGCGCCAGGACGTGCCAGATATTGGCATAGTGCTCCCAGCCCGCATCGTCGTGGCGCACGGTCACTGAAAACCTGTAGGTGCCATCACCAGACCGGGTTGCCGTGGCCTTTACGACATCAGCCTCACCGGCCCAAGCCAAACCGGATGGTCCCGGACTGGCACTGATGATCCCGCCAACTAGCGCTGCAATGATTGTGCCGAACATCCGAGATTGCTGGCGGGATTGAAGTCGGGTCCGGCGCCTGTCGGTGCGGTCCGTCCCCTTGATCGGGCGTGTCATCGGCTTCTCCCTACTTGCTGGTTGCATCTTGCCGGATTATCGCGGTCATCTTATCGCAGTGGCAAGATTTTCAGACTAACGAATCGGTGAACGGGCACAGGAACACATCATGGCGGCGACAGGGTCTCGCAAAGTGATATATGCCGCGCTGGCGGGCAATGCGCTGATCGCGGTGACAAAATTTTTCGCGGCCAGCGTGACCGGATCGTCGGCGATGCTGTCGGAAGGCATCCACTCGCTGGTCGACACCGGCAATCAAGGGCTGCTGCTTTACGGCATCCGGCGCGCCAAACGGCCGGCCGACGCCAAGCATCCGTTCGGCTATGGCGCGGAGATATATTTCTGGGCCTTTGTGGTGGCGATCCTGATCTTTGCCGTGGGTGCCGGGGTGTCGATCTATGAAGGCGTCCAGAAAATCTTCGAGCCCCATCCGATCGACAATATCAATATCAACTTCATCGTACTTGCCCTGGCCTTCGTCTTTGAAGGCGCGGCGTGGTGGATCGCCTTCCGGTCGTTTGAATCCAGCCGCGGCAAGCGGGCGTTTATCGATGCGGTGCGGGAATCGAAAGACCCGACGCTGTTTACGGTGCTGTTTGAGGATACGGCGGCAATGCTGGGGCTGGTGGTGGCGTTCGCCGGTATCACCGGTGCGGCCTGGCTCGGCCTGCCGTGGCTCGATGGCGCGGCGTCGATCTTCATCGGTGTCATTTTGGCGGTCACGGCGCTGCTTCTGGCGATCGAGACCAAGGGCCTGTTGATTGGCGAGGGCGCCGACCCGGAAGTCACCAAGGCCATCCGCGGCCTGGTGGCGGCGACACCAACGGTTCATGCGCTGAACGAGATCCGCACCTTGCACCGGGGGCCAAACGACGTGCTGCTGGCGCTGTCCATCGATTTTGAGGACAATTTGACAGTCGGCAAAGTGGAGAATGCGATTTTCCAACTGGAAACGGCGATCAAGGACCGGTTCCCGGCGGTCAAGCGGCTGTTCATCGAGGTGCAATCAGCCGAGCATCACGATGAGATGCTGGCCCGGGACGAACTGTTCGATGAAACCCCGCCGGGCAGTCATTGATTTTGCGGACGATTGGCCGGACCGTCGGCCAAAACATCCCTTTTCTGTGGGAATGATCGCGCCAAATGCGCGATTAGTCGTGTAGAGCCGGGTCGGTAAAATCCCACGGCTGGCCAGAGGAACGGTAGATGACCCTCTGTGGTTTGTAGATCGTTGGATCGTCTAGTGAGCCTGCATAGATGGCGATGGAACCTGTATCGCGCCCGGTCGCGCTGTAAATGGGCGAGCCGCAACTGCCACAAAAATGATGGCTGACCGGAAACCCGCTGTCGGATGTCTCGGTGTAGGTATTTGTCTTGCCGGTGATTTTGACATCGTCCCATTTGATCCGGAAACCCGGCGCATGGCCAGTACCGGTCGAACGTTGGCAGCGGCGGCATTGGCAGAGAAAAGAGAAGCCGGGCTCGCCAACGAATGTGTAGCGAACCGCACCACAGGCACAGCCGCCGGTGTGCTCTGACAGTGGCTCAGCCATGATGACCCCCTACCTAATTTGCGCGACCATTACGGTGATCAAAACGGAATTTCGTCGTCCATTTCGTCGGACATCGACCGTCCACCGCCGCCTGATCCACCCTGATCGCCTCCGGAGCCACCGCCACCTTGTGAACCGTAGTCACCGCCCTGGCGGTCATCGTAGGAACCGCCGCCGCCTCCACCGCCGCGTGTGTCGAGCATTGTCAGGGACGAATTGAAGCCCTGAAGCACGACTTCGGTTGAATAGCGCTCCTGGCCGGACTGGTCTTCCCATTTGCGGGTCTGTATCTGGCCCTCGACATAGATCTTGGAGCCCTTCTTGAGATATTGCTCGGCGATCTTGGCGAGACCCTCGTTGAAGATAACTACCCGGTGCCACTCTGTGCGCTCGCGGCGCTCGCCGGAATTCTTGTCGCGCCAGCTTTCCGATGTCGCCAGACGCAGATTGACGATCGGCCGGCCGTCCTGCATCCGGCGCACTTCCGGATCGGCGCCGAGATTTCCGATCAGGATTACTTTGTTCACACTGCCTGCCATACCTGTCTCCCTTTGCCGCTTATTCGCGGGCCCCCTGCCCGCGGGCATTCTCAAGCTGGGCATATAGCCTGAAAGTGCGGCCCGTGGCACGGTGCCCGTCCGCTCTGTCCACAGGGTGATGCCTCGCTTGTGCCGCATAATTGTTCTTGTTATGTTCTATTGTGCTTTCGATTCGAAGGCAAGCGGGATGAAACGGCGCTGCGATGTCTTGCCAGGTTCGGTTCCCAAATTCAGTTCCCGGGTTCAGTCCCCGGGCTCAGTTCCAGGGAAGGCGCTTGGCCATGCTGTTTTTCCAGCGAATGATCTGTGGCGGTTTGATTTGATTGCGGATTGGGCCGTGCAAATAGCGTTGCTGATTGCACATCAGCGTGTCCAGTGCACGGGCCAGTGCCATGCTTTGCCGTTTTGTCTGGAGGATAAATCCGGTGCCATAGTCCAGTTCGCCAAACCGCAGGGAGTTTATGCCGTCCATACCCACATGCTGCGCCCGGCTCAGGCGGGCAACGCAAAGGCGAATATTCATGTCCGAGACGATGTCGCACATTTGCCAGTCCCACAGATCGGGACCGTCCATCCGGTCAAGAATCGTACGCAGCAGCCTTGCATCCCAGACGGTGGCAGCGCCGCCGATGGAATTCTTGACTATCAGATCATCGTCGATCTCCGGGCCCACGGGATGAAGAACCGAATTGTAGACGCTGAGCACTCCATCGGTGCGGGCGAAAGTGCAGTCGATGAATTCAAGGACATCGGCGGTGACGATCATGTCGCTATCGAGCAGGAAGACCCGCTTCGCCCCGGCATCCAGGCACGCGCGCAAAAGGTCGACATTGTTGGTGTCGCAACCGGTGTTTTTGGAATTTCGATTTATTTCAGCCGAGATTCCTGCTTCGGCGACAACTTTGCCAATATCGTATTCGGTGCTGGCGTCGTCACGGATATGGATCGACCATCGGTCAAGGTCTTGCGCGGTTGCAAGGCAGGCAAGACAGGATTGCAAATCAGCCTTGCGATTGTAGGTGGTGATGGCGATCGTCTGGCGCACGACGGTTCCCTGCCGTTTTTTGGCGGTAATAGCGGTTGTGCCGGGTTGGCGGAAAGACCACCAGGGTTTAGTGATCGGCTGTTATCTAGTGATCTTGCGCGCGCCCCTCGTCAACAATTCTGTTCCGCGATGACGCCTGGCCGGCATAATCTGGACCGCAAATGTCTCAAAAACTGATTTCCGTTCGCGGTGCACGCGAACATAATTTGAAGAATGTCGATATCGACCTGCCTCGCGATGCGCTGATCGTGATGACCGGGCTGTCGGGTTCGGGCAAGTCCTCGCTGGCGTTTGATACCATCTATGCCGAGGGCCAGCGGCGCTATGTTGAATCGCTGTCGGCCTATGCGCGGCAGTTTCTGGAAATGATGCAAAAGCCCGATGTCGACCAGATCGACGGGCTGTCGCCGGCGATTTCCATCGAGCAGAAAACCACCAGCCGCAATCCACGCTCGACGGTTGGCACCGTCACCGAAATTTACGACTATATGCGGCTGTTGTTTGCCCGGGTCGGGGTGCCCTATTCGCCAGCGACCGGGCTGCCGATTGAAAGCCAGACCGTCAGCCAGATGGTCGACCGGATGACCGCCCTGCCCGATGGTACGCGGCTGTACCTGCTGGCGCCGGTGGTGCGCGGCCGCAAAGGTGAGTATCGCAAAGATCTCGCCGCCTTCATGAAAGCCGGTTTCCAGCGGGCGCGGATCGATGGCGAATTTTACGAGATTTCAGAGGCGCCGGAACTGAACAAAAAGCTGAAACACGACATCGATATTGTTGTCGACCGGCTGGTGATCCGCCCGGATATGGAAACCCGGCTGGCGGATTCGCTGGAGACGGCGCTGGGAATCGCTGACGGGATTGCCGTTGCCGAATTCGCCGACAAGACGGAGGGCGAGAAAGCACCGCAAAAGCTGGTGTTTTCACAAAAGTTCGCCTGCCCAGTTTCCGGCTTTACAATAGCCGAGATCGAGCCGCGGCTGTTCTCCTTCAACAATCCGTTCGGTGCCTGTGCGACCTGCGACGGGCTGGGCACCCAGCAAAGCGTCGATCGCGATCTGGTGGTTCCCGATCCGGCGCTGACCTTGCGCGGCGGCGCGATCGCGCCCTGGTCGAAATCCTCCTCGCCCTATTACAACCAGACTTTGGAAGCGCTCGGCCGGGCGTTCGATTATGAACTATCCGATCGCTGGCAAGACCTCGGCGAGAGCGCCCAGAACGCTATTTTGTTCGGCACCGGCCGCCAGAAAATCACCTTTGTCTATGATGACGGATTGCGCTCCTACGACACGACCAAGACCTTCGAGGGGATCATTCCCAATCTGGAGCGGCGCTGGCGGGAGACGGATTCGGCCTGGATGCGCGACGAGATCGGCAAGTACATGGCGATCGCGGCGTGCGATGCCTGCGGCGGCATGCGGCTGAAGCCGGAAGCACTCGCCGTCAAGCTTGACGGTCTGCATGTCGGCCAGGTGACGCAAAAATCGATCAAGGCGGCTGGCGAGTGGTTCGCCCAATTGCCCGCCACCCTCAACGACAAGCAGACAACCATTGCCGGCCGTATTTTGAAGGAGATCCAGGACCGGCTGACCTTCCTCAACGATGTCGGGCTCGACTATCTCTCGCTGTCGCGCAATTCCGGCACTTTGTCCGGCGGCGAAAGCCAGCGCATTCGCCTCGCCTCGCAGATCGGTTCGGGCCTGACCGGGGTGCTTTACGTGCTCGACGAGCCGTCGATCGGCCTGCACCAGCGCGACAATGCGCGGCTTCTGGATACGCTCAAGCATCTGCGCGATCTCGGCAACACGGTGATCGTCGTCGAGCATGACGAGGATGCGATCCTGAACGCCGATTATGTGGTGGATATCGGACCGATGGCTGGCATTCATGGTGGCGAGATTGTCGCCTCGGGCACGCCGAAGAAGATCATGGCGTCGCGAAAATCGCTGACCGGGCAATATCTTACGGGAAAACGCGCAATCCCGATGCCGGCAGCGCCACGGGCAATATCCAAAACCCGCAAATTGCGGTTGACCGGTGCGACCGGCAATAATCTCAAAAACGTCGATGTCGATATTCCGCTGGGCACATTCGTCTGCGTTACGGGGGTTTCGGGCGGCGGCAAGTCGACGCTGCTGATCGACACGCTGTACAAGGCGGTGGCGCGGCGGATCAACAGCGCCCGCGACCACCCTGCCCCGTTCGAGACGCTTGAGGGGGTTGAATTTCTCGACAAGGTCATCGACATCGACCAGTCGCCGATTGGCCGCACACCGCGCTCCAATCCTGCGACCTATACCGGTGCCTTCACACCCATCCGCGAGTGGTTTGCCGGCTTGCCCGAAGCCAAGGCGCGCGGTTATGCGCCGGGGCGGTTCTCGTTCAACGTCAAGGGCGGGCGCTGCGAGGCCTGTCAGGGCGACGGGGTGATCAAGATCGAAATGCACTTTTTGCCGGACGTCTATGTCACCTGCGACGTGTGCCGGGGCAAACGTTACAACCGCGAAACGCTGGACGTGCATTTCAAGGGCAAATCGATTGCCGGCGTGCTCGACATGACGGTGGAGGAAGGCGTCGAGTTTTTCTCGGCCGTGCCCGCCGTGCGCGACCGGATGGAGACGCTGAGACGGGTTGGTCTGGGCTACATCCATATCGGCCAGCAGGCGACGACGCTGTCGGGTGGCGAGGCGCAGCGCATCAAGCTGGCCAAGGAACTGTCGCGGCGGGCGACCGGGCGCACGCTCTACATATTGGACGAGCCGACCACCGGCCTGCATTTTCACGATGTCGCAAAATTACTCGACGTGCTGCATGAGCTGGTCGATCAAGGCAACACGGTGGTGGTGATCGAGCACAATCTGGAAGTGATCAAAACCGCCGACTGGATAGTTGATCTTGGGCCCGAGGGCGGCGATGGCGGCGGCGAAATCGTCGCTTGCGGCCCGCCCGATGCGATCATGGCACAAAAACGCTCCTATACCGGGCATTTTCTGCGTGAACTGATGGAACGCCGACCGCAGCAACCCGATGCGGTTGAGGCCGCGGAATAACCGGTCGCCGGCCTTTGTTGACAACCGCGATTGCGCTGACGATGCTTCCGATCCACACCCTTTTGACCGATCCCGATCGGTGCCAGACAGATAATTCAGGAGTGACAGATGGCGGCCTGGACCAGCCGGTTTTCTATCGAAGGACGAAAGGCCCTTGTCACCGGCGCCAGTTCAGGGATCGGTCGCGAGATTTGCCGCGTCTATGCCGATGCCGGCGCCGATATCGCTGCGGTCGGGCAGAATGAAAAAGCGCTTTCGGAACTCGCCGGAGAAATCAGCGATCTCGGGCGCACCTGCGTAACCATTGCCGAAGACCTGTCGGCCACTGAGGGTGCGGAACGGGCCGGCGACCGGGCACTTGATGCTTTTGGAACAATCGACATTCTGGTGAACTCGGCCGGCGTGGCGCATATTAATCCGGCATTGGAGCTGTCCGTTGACGATTGGGACCGCACCATGGCGGTCAATGTGCGCGCGCCGTTCATCCTGTCGCGAAAGGTCGCGCCGGCGATGATCGAACAGCGGTGGGGAAAGATCATCAATATTTCCTCGCAGACCGGTGTGGTCGCCATCGATGATCATGCCGCCTATGCCAGCTCAAAAGGGGCGCTGAACGCTCTGACCAAGTCGTTGATGGCCGAGTGGGCCCGGCACAATATTCAGGTCAACGCGATCTGCCCGACTGTAGTCTTGACGGAGATGGGGCGAAAAGTCTGGAGCCCGCCGGAAAAGGGCGGGCCGTTTCTGGAGCGCATTCCGCTTGGACGATTCGGCGAGCCGGTGGAAGTCGCAGATCTGGCACTCTATCTCGCCTCGCCGGCCGCCGAACTTATCAACGGCGAACTCATCATGATCGAGGGTGGTTACACGTCCATTTGACGGACAGATCGCTTGACCGGGAAACAGGCCGCGCAAGCTGGCTATCCATGCGGCCGCGCCCGGCGTTTCGAGCCGCCACAATAATCCGGCCGAACGCGCTGCGGCCCGGTAAAGCCGCGCCGGATTGTGCGCATTTTCCAAGATGCGCTTGCCCAATTTGAGAAACTGCCGTGCAACCGCCCGGCCTATTCCTCTTGCGGTGGTGTTGACACAGGTCAAGTTGCCGATCTGCCAGCCATGGCATTGGCCATAAAGGCATATGCGAAGCCGGCGGAGGCCGGGTGAACCAGTGGGACAAGTGATGCAACGAACCGGAAATATTTTGACGGCGGGAAAACAGCTGGCGACAGAAGCAGCGCCCGGACCCCGGTTCATTGCCAGCCATGCGCTAGCAACCGTGCCGCGCTATACAAGCTTTCCGCCGGCAAACCGCTTCGACGTTGCCATCGATGAAGGCGATTATCGCCAGTGGCTGGCGGCGATTGTCCCGGATGAACCGCTGTCGCTCTATGTGCATGTGCCGTTTTGCAAATCGCTGTGCTGGTATTGCGGTTGCCACACCACGGTTCCCAATCGGCAAGAGCGGGTTGTTGAGTATCTTGGCGCGCTGCAGCGCGAGATCGGCATGGTGGCAAAGCTGGTCAATCCGCAAGCGCCAGTGACCCATGTTCATTTTGGTGGCGGCACGCCGAACTACCTTTCACCGGATGAACTGGATGGCGTCATCGGCGCCCTCAAGCAGGGATTTCCATTCAGCGACGATACCGAGATCGCTATGGAGATTGACCCGCGAAGCCTGGACGACGGCCATATCGAGACGCTGACCCGTTATGGTTCGCCGCGGATCAGCATCGGTGTTCAGGATATCAGCGCGGATGTGCAAGCGCTGATCAACCGGGAGCAGCCGTTTGAAATTGTCGAGGATTGCGTGAAACGGCTTCGCCGGGCCGGTGTGGCGGGGATCAATATAGACCTGATTTACGGACTGCCGGGGCAGAGCGTCGATCATGTGGTTCACTCGGCCACCCGCTGCGCGGCGCTTGGGCCGGACCGGTTTGCGGTATTTGGCTATGCCCATGTGCCGTGGTTCAAGAAAAACCAGAGAGCGATAGACGAGGCCCGCCTGCCCGGTGCCCGCGAACGGTTCGATCAGTCGCTTGCCGTAGCTAAAGCGCTGACCGACTGCGGCTACACCGCGATCGGTCTGGACCATTACGCCCGGTCTGACGATCCCCTTTGCACGGCGCAGGCCGAAGGCCGGCTGCGGCGCAATTTTCAGGGCTACACCACCGACCCGACGGACGTGCTGATCGGGTTCGGGGCCTCGTCGATCGGCACCTTTCGCCAGGGCCATGTCCAGAACGATCCGCACCTGCTTGGTTATGCAAAGGCGCTCGACGCTGGCCGGCTGCCCGTCGTTCGCGGTATTGCCCTGACGCCGGAACATCGACGGACCGGCGCGGTGATCGAACGGTTGATGTGTGATTTTTCCGTCGATTTGGCCGCGGCGGCGGATCAGCATGGTTGTGAAGTCGACGTATTCGCGCCCGCCTTGTCGACGCTCGATCCGCTATGCCGTGAAGGGCTGGTCGAGATCGACGGCAATCATGTCCGCGCCACCGCTGCGGGCGAAACCTATATCCGTATTATCGCCGCCTGCTTTGATAGCGGCTTTGCGCCGCAAAGCCAGCGCCACGCCCGATCAGTCTAAAAAGGGGCAGTCTAAAAAGGGCAGTCTGACGCGGGCCCGTCTGTTCCTGGCCTGGTACCCAGATTTGCTACGACTGACCGGGCGCCGAATACGAGGCGGCCACCGCGCCGGCTTTTTCGGCGATTGACTTGAACTCCGCTGATGTCCAGGCCCGTTTTGTGACAACATTGCTGATCGAACCCGCAGCGGAGGCGGCCATCGCGGCGGCAACCGGCACCGCGCCATCGTCCGCTTCGGTAATCAGGAGAAAATCGGTCTCGCCAGTGGTCATGAAAAAATGGATGAGTTTTCCGCCCGACGCTTCGACAAGCTGTTCGACCGATTCCATGCGATCATCGGGACTGCTGACCATGCCCCTGACTGATTCCGCAGTATAATTGCCGGTGGTAATAAACGTTGCCATTTCGTGCCTCCCTGGAATGATTATGCCGCGCACCATAGCAGGCTGGCCAAAAATCGGGAAACAGGCGTGATGAAACAACAACGCAATACTCGGGGGCGCGATAATCGCGGGCGCAAAATCGGATGGTGGGTCCGGCAGGACTCGAACCTGCAACCAGACGGTTATGAGCCGTCGGCTCTAACCAATTGAGCTACGGACCCGATCCGGGGCAGAGCGTTACGGCAGTTGCGCGCCATGGGCAAGGCGGTGCGGCGCAATTTACCGGCAAGGGTCGATACGCGCATCATCGGTGCCGTTGTTTGGCCGCATTCGCGCACGACATGGCGGGCGTGTTGTTGCATAAGTTGAGAACACAATTCTGAGGGCGCGCCATCCGATGAGCCGAACCATGACACCGAATATCCGTTTTTTGACAATCCTTGCCGCCTCGCTTGGCGTTGCCGCGCTGCTGGTTGCCGGATCCGCCGATGCGCAGGAGCCGGACAAAACCCGCCGCATGACGATCACCGCGGCCGGCACGGTGACCGCCGAGCCGGACATGGCGACCTTAAGCCTTGGCGTTGTCACCGATGGCCGCACCGCGGCGGCGGCGCTGGCGGCCAACACGGCGGCGATGACCGGCATTGTCGCGACGCTGAAAAGCGCCGGCATTGCCGACCGTGACCTGCAGACTTCCGGGTTCAACATCAATCCGCGCTATACGCGCCCGCCGCGCCGCACCGATGGCCAGCAGGCGGCGCCGCAAATTGCCGGCTACACCGTGCACAATTCGCTGAATGTGCGCATTCGCGATCTGACCCAGACCGGCGCGGTGCTGGATGTGGTAGTTGGCCTTGGCGCCAACTCGGTCAGCGGGCCGAATTTCGGTTTCGATGACCCGGCGCCGTTCCAGAACGAGGCACGGACGCTGGCGGTGAGCCAGGCGCGGGCCCGCGCGGCGCTCTATGCCGAGGCGGCCGGCGTGGAACTTGGCGATATCCTGTCGATCGATGAGGCCGGCGGCGGCGCGCCGCGCCCGGTGCAGATGGCGGCACGGATGGAATCGCTGGCCTCGGACGCATCGGTGCCGATCGAGGCAGGTGAGTTGACGTTCAGGCAGCAGGTGCGGATTGTCTGGGAGATTAATTAGTTAGCCGCCGGGGCCGTTCCAGACCAAATCGGCGAGTTTTCCGGCAATACGAACAACTGCCTTGCCCGCATCGGAATTCATGATTGTTGCGACATTGGCAACCCGTTGAACCAAACGGTCGAAAAATGCCGCGTCCTGAATGGCGTGGCGTTTCTTGATTTCGTTGACACCAATCCGGTCACGCGGATCGACAAACATCTCGTCTGGCTGATGCGTTGGCGGAATGTCCGGCAGGCTGGCATAATCATTGAGTAGACGACGACGTTTTTCTGTTGCCGCCAGGAATTCCTCGGTCGTCAGGTTCTGCGCGTACAAGTCGCGAACAGCGGTGATATAAGTGTCTGAGACAGCCCGATATTTTGGATCATCGATAATATCCGGTGAGACATCCGCGTCTTCGATATCGGCTTCACGGTCTGGATCGAGCGGAAAGTGAGTCCTGATTGTTTCATGATTTCTCAGGAAACGCTCAAGCGCCTCTCTCGTGCCGCCTGTGCACCAGATTTCGTCGGTGTCGGCGGCCATATCCGCCCGAATAATGGCCGCCATGTCATTAAGCAGGCCAAGCGTTGGCGTGGTGCCATGGGTATTCAGATCATCGCGGTATTGCTCAACCGCAGCGACCGTCATCGTGGCGCTGTTCTTGCCGTGCTGGCCTTTGATTATCGAAGCAGCCAGCGCGCGCTGGATTTCAGGCAACCTGGGTAAATCCACATCGACAACAGGCGTGTCGAAGACCGCATTGGGTGCGAGATCGAGACGGTTCTGCTCATCCAGCACCGGTTCGGGACTGGCGAACTCTGCCAGACGCTGCCGTTGTTCTTCACGCGACCTACGGGGGCGCGGGCTGATCGCTTCGAGGATTTTGCGCTTGGCTTGCTCGTCTGTCAGCCCGACCAGGGATGTGTAGACAAATCTGGCCGCCCAGCGCGCCGACATCGCATGGTGCGATCAAAAACGGGATGATGGTCCTGTTTCTTGAAGTCCGGTCACGCTGATAAATGCTGGTCAATTCGGATCGGCTGAATTCGGAACCGAGATAATTTGGTGACAGGACAGCAATCAAGCGACCGCTGGCTTTCAGCCTGTCTTCAATACGGTTGACGATATTGTCACCGGGATGGGTGCCAGTGAAACTGAGAAACACCTTATATCCGGCTCCGCCCAAAATGATTGCGATCTTATTGGCGTATATCGCGTCTTCGGTCGCGTAGCTGAGGAAAAAGTCACTTTCTGCCGCTGCAGGCGGCACTGATTGCGGGAAATCGGCCAATCGACTTTGGTCCCATTCGCTCTCGTTCCAGGTGGCCTGATCCTCCCCCCCTAAAATCTCGTGTTCCAAGCGGCGGATTTCGGTGTCGACAGTCGCCGAGCCTTGTTCCCAGATCTCGCTGCTGATCAAGACACGGGCGATTTCGATCTTTTCGTTCAGTTCGGCAGACGCGTTGGGATAGGTCGGGCGGCCACCAAGGCGGGCCTGATACCAAGTGATCCAGATTTCCCAGTCGTCGCCAAGGGCGCGCAGGTGGGATTTTAGTCGCTCCCACGAGTCAACCACCCAGTCGGGCGTGTCATCGTGCCAGAGTCTTACGCTGGCGATGCGGTCCGGCGTTTTGCCTTCCTCGATCAACGTCGCATCCCGCGAAACCGCGCGCCAGAAGCCGGCGATCTGGCGTCCTGCCTCAAAGACACCGGCGTCGTGATCGGCGCTGGGGAATGTGGCTTGGCTAATCAACTTTTCAATGTGCTGTTGTACAGCATCACTGGCGCGCCGGACTCCAGCATCGAATGCTTCTGCCACCGCTGTTGCTGCGGCGTCGGCAACAGAGGCCGCAATGACAGATTTTCGGACTTTTGCTTCGTGCGTGGCACCGGAAGCAGCATGGGTGGCTGTGTTGGCAGCGTACATAATTGCTTGCGATAAATGCTTATTTCTGCGGTTGGTCCAGGCGAGGGCCATTGCACGAAGGACCGGCAGTATTATTTCTACGGATTCACTCCCGCGATCTTCACCAGGTGTTTTTGACACATCACCGATCACCGGCAACACACGCAGCGCCGCCCGCGCCGCGATTATTGCCGCGGCAGCGCGGCCTTGGTTTTTAAACCAACTCTGTAGCGCTTTTGCGTCCCTGATATACGCCAACTGGTGCCCTCAACCGGTCGTTTGCCTTTTACCCATCATCGCGCTTTTGCCCGAAAACACCACTGGCGGCAAATCCTGGTGATCTACGGCCGTTTCCCCGCGCGCGGCCCGCAATCCTTCAAAATTGACGCTGAATGACCCCCTTGTCGCCGCCGTGCCGAATCAATTTGCCCGGGTTTCTATGGCAATCTTTTGTTAACCGGCAATGCGGTTGGTGCAGCGCAGCTATGCGAATGTTGCGCTGCACAAGGCAATTTACCTGAACTATATGGGGCTGGATCGAACAGCGATCACAATGGAGACATGACATGAAAAACAACCTCTTTGGATTTTCCGGCCGGGTCCGCCGCTGGCGCGCCTATCAGAACACCGTTCGCGAGCTGGACCGTCTGTCCGCGCACGAACTGAACGATCTGGGCATTTCGCGCTACGACATCCCTTCGATTGCGCGCCAGTCGGCCCAGAAAATCGTTCTGTAGTGCCGGCCTTTGAAATGAATACCCACAACACCAACATTGCTCAGGCGCACCCGCGGTCTTATTTTTCGCCGCGGGGCGCCGATTCCCGGCAGATCGTCATGCTGCCCGCGCGCGTGCGCGCCAGCGACTGGTGCTGACCGACACACTTTCGTGCGCCAGAGTGTTTTTATCCGGACACGGTTCCCACTTTTGCCGAATGTGCTCTAACTAGCCGCGTTCCGACGCAACCCCATTCCCTTTGATATTCTGATCTGACGCCGCCGATATCGTCGCGCTTTGGCGAGCCCACAGATATCTGACCGCTTGCGCTGATGCGCCGCTGTCAGGCATAGGGGCGTCATGACCGACACGCCCTCCCCTGCCTTTCACGCCGCGCCCGGCCCGGTGCACATTATTGGCGCCGGCCTTGCCGGCTCGGAAGCCGCCTGGCAACTGGCGCAGGCCGGCGTTGCCGTGATCGTGCATGAAATGCGCCCGTCGGTGATGACGCCGGCGCATCAGGGTGGCCAGTTCGCCGAACTGGTCTGTTCCAATTCCTTCCGCTCCGACGATTCCGAATCCAACGCCGTCGGCGTGCTGCACGCCGAAATGCGGCTGGCCGGATCGCTGATCATGGCGTGCGGCGATGAACACAAGGTGCCGGCCGGCGGCGCGCTGGCCGTCGACCGGGATGCCTTTGCCAATGCGGTCACCGCCAAACTCAACGGCCATCCGCTGATCACAGTGGAGCCGGGCGAAATCGATGCCCTGCCGCCTGCCGACTGGGGGCAGACAATCATCGCCACCGGGCCACTGACCGGATCGGGGCTGGCGCAGTCGATCCGCGAGGCGACCGGCCAGGACCAGCTGGCGTTTTTCGACGCCATTGCGCCGATTGTGCACAAGGAAAGCATCGATTTAGACACGGCGTGGTTTCAGTCGCGCTATGACAAGGTCGGCCCCGGCGGCACCGGTGCTGACTATATCAACTGCCCGATGAGTGCCGCCCAGTATGAAGCGTTTATCGACGCGTTGCTGACGGCGGAAACCGCCGAGTTCCGTGAATGGGAAAAGGACACGCCGTATTTCGAGGGCTGCCTGCCGATCGAGGTGATGGCGGCGCGCGGGCGCGAAACCTTGCGCTTCGGGCCTATGAAGCCGGTCGGGTTGACCAATCCGCGCGACCCGCAAGTGAAATCCCATGCCATCGTGCAGCTGCGCCAGGATAATGCGTTGGGCACGCTGTATAATATCGTCGGTTTCCAGACCAAGATGAAATATGGCGATCAGGTGCGGGTGCTGCGGATGATCCCCGGTCTGGAGGCGGCCGAATTTGCCCGGCTCGGCGGGGTGCATCGCAACAGTTTCATCAACTCGCCGAAACTGCTCGATCCGACCTTGCGGCTGAAATCGGCGC
Organism: uncultured Polyangiaceae bacterium; assembly: GCA_964196155.1. GTDB lineage: Bacteria > Pseudomonadota > Alphaproteobacteria > Rhizobiales > Afifellaceae > CAXMRP01. The sequence goes on along the minus strand of CAXMRP010000031.1, from coordinate 21,344 downwards.
CCCATATCCGTTTTGCCGGCCAGATTACCGGCTGCGAGGGCTATATTGAGTCAGCCTCGGTCGGTTTGCTGGCGGCGCGATTTGCTGCGGCGGATTTGTCTGGGCAAACATTTGATTTGCCGCCGGCGACCAGCGCCCACGGCGCGCTACTTGCCCATATCACCGGCGGTCACCTGAGTGATGATAGCGGGGCCTTGCGCTCGTTTCAGCCGATGAATGTCAATTTCGGGCTGTTTCCGCCGATCGAGACCCCGACCCACAGCGAAGATGGCAACCGGATTCGTGGCAAGGACAAGACCCGGGCGCGCAAGAAGCTGCTCGCGTTGCGGGCGCTGGCCGATTTCGGCGCCTGGGCCGAGGTAGACGGGGCGAACCGCAGCGCCGCCTGAAAATCGGTTGGCGGAGCCGATAATCCCGAAACCATGGTGGCGCTCAGGCGATCCGCCGGCGCAGTGCGGCAATGGTGATCGCCGATATTGTTTTCAGATCAGACAGGCGCGCGGACTGATCAACGATGTGCGCCCCTGCCCGCTCAACCTGGCGCAACAGCGGTTCGACGACGGCCAGCGCCAGAAAGGCCGGCGCGGTTTTTTGTCGAAGATCGCGGGGCAATTTTGACCAGTGGGTCCGGGCGGTATCCAGATGGGTGCGGGCGTGGGCAACCAATTCAGCGATGACCGGTGGCCATTGCGGCGTTGCCGGATTTGAGAACAGAACATCGACACTCAGGCCATGGCGGGCCAGGCAATCGGCCGGGATAATCATGCGCCCGGCGCTGCGGTCGTCGGCAATCGCGGCAAGGCGATGGGTCAGACCATAGGCGACCCCGGCATGGCCGGCGACATCAGCCGTCGGCGGATCCGGTTCATCGTTGAGGATGCCGGCGGCTAACTGGAAAACCTGCGACTGGGTCTCGCCGAAATAGCCTTCCATGTCATTCAATGTCGGAGCCGGATCGGCGTAAAGATCCGCAGCGAAAGCATCCGCCATGGCCGCCAGCGGCTGGCCGGGCAAGCGCGCGTCGACACTCATCGGTTGCAGCGCCCGCAAGATCGGCGTCTCGGCCGCGCCGCCGGCGGGAAGCGCCATCAGTGCATCCGACCACCATTTGAGGCGGATTTCACCGAGCCCTGGCTCACTGACAAGATCCGGGATCGCCGCCAATTCGGCTCGCAGCGCATAGAGCGCGATCAGCCCGGCGCGGTGTCTGGCTGGTGCAAACAGGGTCGCCTGATAGCGGGCGCGATCGTGACCGCGGACAAATTTGGCGAATTCAGTGCTGTCAGAACCGGCCGGCACCGGTTCAATCCGGGCGCTGGCTGTCGCCGACGGCAATCAGCGCGGCGGCGACTGCGCGGTCTTCCGACAGAAGCACATTGTAGGTGCGTACTGCCGCACCGGTCGACATGATCTCAAAGGCCAGACTGGCATCGGCGAGTGTTTGTCGCGCCTCGGCATTCAGCATTTCATGGGAAGGGCCGGTGCCGATCAGCAGCACATCGATGGTCGCGGCGCGCTGCAACAGTGGTGCCAGCGTGTGGGCATCGATAGCGGCCACGGCATTCGGTGGCCATGCCTCGATGCCGTCGGGCAGCGCCAGAATCGAACCGACATGGGACATGTCGGCGAAGCGAAAACCACCATTGCCATAGGCTTCGATCGCGGCACGGCCGGGAAATCGGGCCGGCTGGATGATGGTGCCGGCCTGATCGGACGGCGTGTCGGGATTCAGATCGGCGCCTGGCCGCTCGCCCACCGGCTCAGGCCTTTGCGGCATTTTCCGGCGGCGCAACGGTTGCCGGACGCAGCTTGAACCAGACCAGAATGGGTGCGGCGATAAAGATCGAGGAATATGTGCCAATCACCACGCCCCAGATCATCGCCGCCACGAACGAACGGATGACCGCGCCGCCGAAAAAGAACAGCGCGCCCAGCGCCAACAAGGTGGTGACAGATGTCAGCAAGGTTCGCGACAGGGTCTGGTTGACGGCCAGATCAATGAGATCCTCGATCATCCGCTGCTTGTACTTGCGCATAATTTCGCGAATCCGGTCATAGACCACCACGGTATCGTTCAGCGAATAGCCGACAATGGTCAGGATCGCGGCGATGCTCGACAGGTTGAATTCCAGCTGCACGACCACGAAAAATCCAATGGTCAGAATAACATCGTGGGTGAGCGCGGCAATGGCGCCGATGGCGAACTGCCACTCGAACCGGAACCAGATGTAAAGCAGCACGCCGATCAGGGTGACGATCACGGCGATGGTGCCGGTCTTGGCCAGTTCGGACGAAATCTTCGGGCCGACCACTTCGACGCGGCGATAGTCATAGGCGTCAAAGCCCAGGGTTTCCTGGACCTTTTCAATGGCAATTTGCTGGGCATCTTCCCCGCCGGACTGGGCTTCGATGCGGATCAGCGCGTCGGTCGGTTCGCCAAATCCCTGGATTTCGATGTCGCCGAGGCCAAGTGCGGAGATTTTCGAGCGGATGCCGGACAAGTCTGCCTGTTCGGTGTCGACCGCCCGCACTTCGATCAGCGTCCCGCCCTTGAAATCGATGCCAAGGTTGAGGCCGATGGTGAGGAACAACAGGGCCGAAGCGAGTAGCGCGGCGCACGAAGCAATGATCGCCATGCGCGAAAAGCGCATGAACGGAATTTTGGTGTCGCGGGGGACCAAATGGATCGGCATGGGCTTTCCTTGACCTTCCTCAGACCGGCACGGTTTTGGGCCGGGTGCGCCGCACCCACAGGGCGACGATCATCCGGGTCATGACAAAGGCGGTAAAGACAGTGGTGATAATGCCGATCAGCAAGGTGACGGCAAAGCCCCGGATCGGGCCTGAGCCAAGCGCGAACAGCGCAACGGCGGCGATACCGGTGGTGATGTTGGCATCAAGAATAGTGCGCAGCGCCTGACGAAATCCGGCCTCGATGGCGTTGATCGCCGATCGACCGAGCGCCACCTCCTCGCGGATACGTTCAAATATCAGCACATTGGCATCGACGGCCATGCCGATGGTCAGGACAATGCCGGCGATGCCCGGCAGGGTCAGTGTCGCCTGCAATGCGGTCAGTACTGCGGCGACCATGATGATATTGATGGTCAGCGCGATATTGGCGAAGACGCCGAACAGGCCGTAGACAATGACCATGAACACGACCACGCCGATCATGCCAATGACCGCGGCGATCTTGCCGGCGGCGATTGAATCCTGACCAAGGCTCGGGCCAACGGTGCGCTCTTCAATGATGGTCAGCTCGGCCGGCAAGGCGCCGGCGCGCAGCAGGATCGACAGGTCATTGGCGCTTTCGACGGTAAAATTGCCTTCAATCTGGCCAACGCCGCCAAGGATCGGCGAGCGGATGACCGGCGCTGTGATCACCCGGTCATTGAGCTTGATGGCGAAGCGGCGATTGACGTTTTCCTGGGTCATCTGGCCAAAGACCGCGCCGCCGCGACGATTGAAGCGAAACGTGATGATCGGTGTATTGGACTGGGAATCGAACCCCGGCTGGGCGTCGACAAGGTCATCGCCGCTCAATCTGGAGCGCGAGGTAATCAGGATTTGCGGCTCGGCCGGCTCGTCGGTCTCGGCGATCTCGCAGCCCGGCGGCGGGCGGTTTTGCAGCGCTTCGGTCAAGGTGCCTTCCAGGCATTCCAGATGGAAGGTCATGACGGCCGGATCGTTGACCAGTTTTTTCAGGCGTTCATTGTCCTGATCGGAAATGCCCGGCACCTGAACCAGGATACGGTCGGTGCCCTGGCGCTGGATCGTCGGCTCGGTGGTGCCGAGCGCATTGATCCGGCGTTCCAGAACGCCGCGGCTTTGATCGACCGCCGAGCGCAGGCGCTCCTCGATGCCGATTTCGGTCAGGGTTGCGGTGATCCGGTCGCCACTGGCTTTCAGATCCACTTCACTGACAGCGCCCTGGCCAAACAGGCCGGACTGGATTGGCACAGTCAGTTCGCGCAGGGCCTCCATCGCCTTGTCGCGGTCGCTGGCATCGCGCAGCGAAAGGGATACGGAACGTTCGGATGATTTGAGATTGACGTAGCCGATGCGCTCGCTGCGCATGGTCGAGCGGATGTCGGAAAACAGCGCCTTGACCCGGGGCTCGACCAGACTGTCACGCTCGACCTGCAGCAACAGGTGGGCGCCGCCGCGCAAATCAAGCCCGAGCATGATCTGCTTGTTGGGCAGGATCGAGGGCCAGCTGGCGACGGTCTGCGCCGAAAACAGGTTGGGCAATGTCCAATAGAACGCGCCGGCAACCAGAAGGATGACCAGCGCAATCGACCAGCGCGCGAACTTCAACATGAATGGTCAGTCCTTACGATTTGCCGTCGACGGGTTCGGCCTTGACCCGCACATCATGAACCAGGCTGCGAAAGGCGCGCACTTTTACCCCTTCGGCGATCTGCACTTCAAGTTCATTGTCATCGACGACCTTGGTCACCTTTCCGACTATGCCGCCGCCGGTCACGACAACATCGCCACGGCGAACGGCTTTCAGCATTTCTGTGCGCTTTTTGGCCTGCTGGCGCTGGGGACGGATGATCAGGAAATACATGATCACGAAAATCAGAATGAACGGCAGCAAGGAAATGAACATGTCATTTCCGCCGCCAGCGGCCTGTGCATAGGCTGGGGTGACCCACATGGAGAAATTAGTCCCTTGTTCCGGCCGCTTTAACGGCCCATCGGCCCGACCTGACGAATTTTCGCGGACTATAGCCACGGCGCGCCGCATTGCAACCATACCCGGCCGTCTGTTTACGGCAAGACGCCGGGCGCTTTGCCAGCGGTCGGTGACCATGGTATCGGGCGGGCTGTGTTCACAGGCTGGATTGCCCCAAAGTGCCCTACAAAGATGCCAGAATCGCGCTGTTGCGGCGCATTGCCGACGCGCTGGACCGCATGGCGCCGCCGCCTGCATTGTCACTCAATTTTTCCGCTTCCAGTGCCGCCAGTGCCTATGTCTGGCACGCCGAACAGGGCGAACTGGTGGCGGTGCGCGATGTCAACCGGGTCGACCTGCCGCTTTTGCGGGGAATCGACCGGGCGCGGGACACGCTGATTGAAAATACCAAACGGTTCGCGGCCGGATTGCCGGCCAACAATGCGCTGTTGTGGGGCGCGCGGGGCATGGGCAAAAGTTCGCTGGTCAAGGCGGCGCATCATCAGGTTGCCGGCACACAGGGCGATGCTCTGATACTGATCGAAATCCACCGGGAGGACATCGAAACCCTGCCCCGGCTGATGGGACTTTTGCGCGGCCGGACCGAGCGCTTTATCCTGTTTTGCGACGATCTGTCGTTTGATGGTGGCGATACGTCCTACAAGTCGCTCAAGGCGGCGCTGGAAGGCGGCATTGAGGGCCGGCCGGACAATGTGGTGTTTTACGCCACGTCGAATCGGCGGCACCTGTTGCCCCGGGACATGATCGAGAACGAACGCTCGACCGCCATCAACCCGTCAGAGGCGGTTCAGGAAAAAGTGTCGCTTTCCGACCGTTTCGGGCTGTGGCTGGGTTTTCACAATTGCTCGCAGGATGAGTATCTGGCGATGGTGCGGGGCTATGTGGCGCATTATCGCATTCCCGCCAAAGAAACGGTCTGGCGCGGCGAGGCACTGGAATGGGCGACGACACGCGGCAGCCGGTCGGGGCGTGTGGCCTGGCAGTATGTGCAGGATCTGGCCGGGCGGACCGGTACGCGAATTAATGTTTGAACCGCCTGAATCCGGGTGCGAATAAAAAAGGCCCGGCGATTGTGCCGGGCCTTTTTGCGTCTGTTACACCTGAGTTGTTGGCCAAACGCCAATCAATCAGGCATCAGCCATGTGCTTGATCGGATTGACCGGATTGGCACCCTTGCGCACTTCGAAGTGAAGTTGCGGGGTCTTTGCGCCACCGGACATGCCGGTTTCGGCGATTACCTGACCGCGGCGGATGGTGTCGCCGCGCTTGACCAGGTTCTTGGAGTTGTGGCCGTAAGCCGTCACCCAGCCGTCGGCATGTTTGACCAGAACCAGATTGCCGTAACTTTTCAACTCGTTACCGGAATAAATCACGATGCCATCGTCGGCTGCCTTGATCGCAACACCGGCGGGAACGGCGATGTTGATGCCGTCATTGCGCTCGCCGTTGGTTTTCTTGCCATAGTCGGAAATAATCCGGCCCCGAACCGGCCAGCGAAAGCCGGTGGCCTTGTTTTTGGGAGCCTGCGTGGCTTGCGGCTGGGTGGCCGATGCTGCCGGCGCTTCCAGACGCTTGGGCGGTGTATAAATGGCCGGCGCTGACGCGGCCGCCACTTTTTTCGGTGCCGGGCGGATCATCGCGAGTTTGGTTGGCGCGGGCTGACGCTTTACCGGTGCGCTGGCGATCGCGGTCGGTGCGGCAATCGCCGAACCACCGGGGATTGTCAGCGACTGACCGGAGCGAATGCCTGAGCCGGACAAATTATTGGCGGCCATCAAACGGTTGGTCGATACCCCGTGGCGGCGGGCAATTGAATAAAGCGTATCACCGGAACGGACCTTATAGCGACCACCGGCTGGCGCTGTTGGCTTCGGCGCGGCTGCAACCGCTCTGGCTTTCACCGGTGCCGGTGTTCTGATTGTCGCGGCCTGCTGGCCCAGGCTGCGCGGTGCACGCTCGGCAATGACATTAGTCGATGGGACATTTCTCGATGGCTGCACGGAGGCCATGCGCAGCGGCGCGGTCGGCGCTTGCTGAAGCGTGCCAACGGGCGCCGTCATGCCGGCCGCGGCATAGGGCTTGGGCGGCTGATAGGCTGGCGCGGCGGCGTACTGCCTATTTCCAGTCAGATCGGCTGGAGGCAATTGCGACGTCTGCACCGGCGCCTGGGGATAGGGATTGAGGTTGCCGGGTTGGCTGCCGATTATCTGCTGCTGGTTGGTGGTCGAACCGGTGTAAATCGGGTCGGTCAGACGGGCAACATCGGCGCTGCAACTGGCAAACAGGCCGGCGACCAGACCCAAAACAGTCAGGTTGCATACGCGGGAGAATTCAATCGGAGCGGGAAAGTGACGCATCGGATTACTCGCATGTGAAATTTCCCCGTGATTACAAACGATTAAGGTTGAGAAGCAGTTAATGCACCGCACAATATCCCGGCCAGGCGCCAAGTGGCGGAAAAATCAAAGATTATGCGCGACGCCGGGCACTATCGGCACAAAGCGTACGCCACACAGATCGCGGGTTTCGACGTTTTCGCCATCCTTGATGAACAAAGTCAGGCGCTGAACATCGTCCGGCGCGCCGATGGGCGCGATCAAGCTGCCGCCGTCAACCAGTTGCGCCACCAGATTGGCCGGCGCCTCGGGCGCAGCGGCAGTGACAAGAACACGGTCAAACGGCGCCTGGGTTTTCCAGCCCAACGTCCCGTCGCCAACGACGGCGCTGATATTGTTGATCTTCAGAACTTTCCAGCGCTCTTCGGCCGCTCGCACCAATGTCCGATAACGGTCGATGGTGGTGACCCGGCGCGCCAGCTGAGCCAGGATTGCCGATTGATAACCGCTGCCAGTGCCGATCTCCAGCACATGGTGCCGGTCGGTCAGTTTCAGCGCCTGGGTCATCAGGCCGACAATCGATGGCGCGCTGATGGTCTGGCCGCATTCGATCGGCAAGGCCCGGTCGTCATAGGCCATATCGGCATATTCTTGCGGCACAAACAGCCGGCGGGGCACCGCCTCAAAAGCTCTGAGGACACCGCGGTCGGAAATGCCGCGGGCGCGCAAGGCAAGAATCAGCGCGGCCGTCTCGATGCGGGTGCTGTCTTCTTCGGGGCCGTCCGGTTCACCGGGCTTGCCACTGAAGGTATCGTCATTGGCCATCAGGATGTCTTTCGGCGCGACATTGTTGTTGCCCGCTGCCTTACTCGCCAGCTGCCGCCAAGCGGCTTTTACCATCTTCAAACAGGCCGTTCAGCCGGTCGATCCCGGCATGATCGGTCAGATCCAGCGTTAGTGGTGTTATGGAAATGTGGCCAGATTCAATAGCAGCCAGATCGCTGCCGGCTTCCGGCTCCATCTTGGAGCGTTTATATCCGATCCAGAAATAGGGTTCGCGGCGGCCATCGGTGCGCGAATCCACGGTCAGCCAGTCGGGCACCCGGCGGCCCTGACGGGTGACCAGTGTGCCGGCGACCTTATCCGGGCGGCAATCGGGGAAATTCACATTCATCAGCGTGCCGGCCGGAATGCCGGCCTCCAGCAACTGACGCACGATGCCCGGCGCATGGGCCTGCGCGGTATCCCAGTTGGGATCATCCATGGTCTCGAAACTGAAGGCCTGGGACAGGGCAACCGACGGGATGCCGAGCAAAGTGCCCTCCATGGCGCCGGCGACGGTGCCCGAATAGGTGACATCGTCGGCGATGTTCTGGCCGCGATTGACGCCGGACAATACCAGATCCGGCAATTCGCCGATGACTACCTTGGCGCCCATGATGACGCAATCGGTCGGGGTGCCGCGCACCGCATAACGCCGCTCGCTGATTTGGCGCAGGCGCAACGGGTCGGCAAGCGTCAGGGCATGGGCGACGCCGGACTGGTCGGTCTCGGGCGCGATGATCCACACATCATCGGACAGGGCGTGGGCAATGGCGGCGGCGACATCCAGGCCCGAGGCGTGAATGCCGTCATCATTGGTCACAAGAATTTTCATGGGCTTGTCCGGACCTTTCTGTTCGCTGGCCTATTCGGCGGCGTCGGTGTTCGGGTTGTCATTATTGGGGCCATTTTCATTGGGTCCGGGAATTTTTTCCAGACCACCCATATAGGAGCGAAGAACGTCGGGAACGGTGATCGACCCGTCGGCATTTTGATAGTTTTCCATGACGGCGATCAACCCGCGTCCGACCGCGACGCCGGAACCGTTCAGGGTATGAACGAACCGGGTCGATTTTTCCCCGGCCGGCCGGTAGCGGGTGTTCATGCGGCGGGCCTGAAAATCGCCACAGACAGAGCAGGACGAAATCTCGCGATAGGCGCCCTGCCCCGGCAGCCAGACTTCCAGATCGTAGGTCTTGCGCGCGCCAAAGCCCATATCGCCCGTACAAAGGGTCAATACCCGGTAATGCAGATCGAGACGCTTGAGCACTTCCTCGGCGCAGGCGGTCATGCGCTCATGCTCCTCGATGCTTTTTTCCGGCGCGGTGATCGACACCAGTTCCACCTTGTCGAACTGGTGCTGGCGCAACATGCCACGGGTATCGCGACCGGCCGATCCGGCCTCGGAGCGGAAACAGGGGGTGAGCGCGGTAAAGCGCAGGGGCAGATCGTCGGCGGAAAGGATTTCCTCGCGGACGAGATTGGTCAGTGGCACTTCGGCGGTGGGGATGAGCCAGAGATGATCATTCCTGTCCCCCGACTGCACGCCCGTGATATCCTCCGATGCACCATCAAGAGACTCCAGATTGCGAATATCATCGTCGTCGATCGCCCGGCGAATGCGGTCTTCCAACGCCAACTCGCGCCAGGCGGAAAACTGATCCTCGGCAAACTTCGGCAATTGCCCGGTGCCGAATAACACCTCGTCGCGGACCAGCAGCGGTGGCTGAACTTCGGTGTAGCCGTGCTCGTTGGTGTGAAGGTCGAGCATGAACTGGCCGAGGGCCCGCTGCAGCCGCGCCAGTTGGTTTTTGACAACGACAAAGCGCGAGCCGGACAGTTTGGCCGCTGTTTCGAAATCCATCTGGCCGGTGGCCTCGCCGAGCTCAAAATGCTGTTTGGCGTCGTTGATGCCCGGCGCTTCGCCGACCTTGCGTTCTTCGCGATTGTCCGCCTCGTCGGCCCCTTCCGGCACATCGTCGAGCGGAATATTGGGAACGACAGCCAACTTGTCATGTAGCGCATCGTCAAGAGTGCGGCGGGTGTCTTCAGAACTCTGGAGGAATGACTTCAAGCCGCCGACTTCGGCCATCAACGCCTGCGCCGTCTCCTCATCGCCGGACGCCTTGGCCTGACCGATGGCCTTGGATGCAGTATTGCGGCGGGCTTGGGCCTCTTCCAGTTTGGTGATGTGATCGCGCCGGGCGGCATCGCTGGCGACAAGATCGTCGACCGTTTCACGCGCGGCCTCAGCCGATTGCCCGCGTTTGATCAACGCATCGGCAAGCACATCGGGGTTTTCCCGAATCCATTTGATATCCAGCATGAAACGCTCCGGACCGGGTGATCAGGCGGTTTCGGTCCCGGAATCGGCCCCGGACTCAGCACTGTCTTCGGCTTCTGCCTCCAACCGCGCCCGCCGCGCCTCGACCATGCGAACCGCCTGGATGGAGAGTTCGTAGAGAAGCAGCGTCGGCACGGCAAGCCCCAACTGGCTGATCGGGTCCGGCGGCGTCAAAACCGCCGCGGCGACAAAGGCCATGACCACGGCATATTTGCGTTTGCCGCGCAACGTTTGCGCGCTCACCAGCCCGGCGCGGGCCATCAGTGTCAGCACCACCGGCAGCTGAAACACCAGGCCGAAGGCGAAAATCAGCGTCATGATCAGGCCGAGATATTCGTTAACCTTGGGCAGCAGTTCGATGATTGCCCGGCCCTCGCCGGCCTCCTGCTCCAGCGACAGGAAGAAGCCCAGCGCCAGCGGCATGACGACGAAATAGACCAGCATCGCCCCCATCGAGAACAGGATCGGCGTGGCGAACAGATAAGGCAGGAACGCCCGTTTCTCGTTCTTGTAGAGGCCGGGGGCGACGAATTTGTAGATCTGGTTGGCGATGATCGGAAACGCCAGAAACAGCGCACCGAACAGGCCAATCTTCATCTGGGTGAAGAAATATTCCTGGGGGGCGGTGAAAATCAGCCGTATTTCCCGCTCCGATCCGGCGGCGCGTTCGTAAGGCACAATCAGCAGGTTGAAGATCTGGTCGGCGAAGAAAAAGCAGATGACAAAGCCAATGGCGATGGCGATCAGCGCCCGCACCAGCCGCTGGCGCAGTTCGATCAGGTGATCGAGCAGCGGCGCCTTTGAATCGTCGATATCGTCCTGGGTCACGAGGCGTCACCAGTAACGGCCTGGTCAGCCGGTTTCGGTTTGGCGGCGCGCTTGGCAGAAGGCTTGGTCGCAGCGGTTTTGGTCGCCGTTTTCGCTGCGGTCTTTGGCTTGGCGGCTTTGGCTGCCGGCTTGGGAGACGAGGCCTTCGCCGCCGGCGGCTTCTTCGCCGTCTGTTTCTTCACCGTTGATTTCGGCTTTACGGCTTTTTTCGCCGCTGGTTTTTCCGGCTTGTCAGCTGCTTTTGTGTCGGCCTTGGTTTTTGGGGCGTCGGCGAGTGGTTTTTCGGCCATCTTCTTGATGGACTTCACCTCATCGCGCACTTCGGCCAGCGGATCGATCTTGCCGATGGAATTCAGCGCCTCGCGGGTTTCGTCGAGATCGGCCTCTTTCTCGGCTTCGCGGAGGGCGTCGTCAAACTGCCGGCGAAAATCGTTGGCGGCGCGGCGCATCTGACCAACCGTCTTGCCAACGGTCCGCAACATTCGCGGCAAATCTTTCGGACCGACGATAATGATCGCCACGACAGCGACGACCAGCATCTCACTCCAGCCAATATCAAACATCTACGCCGCCACAAGGGTTAGTGCCGAAAACCGGCCAATATCAACGGTGGCCGATATGCGGAACGGCGCCAGCGAACTAGCTGGCTTTGGTCTTCTTCTCGGCAGCTTCGGCGACAGTCGTCTCGGCGTGATCGATGGTCTTGGCAGTTTCGGTCTCGTCCTCGGCCATGCCCTTCTTGAAGCTCTTGATGCCTTTGGCAACGTCACCCATCAGTTCGGAAATCTTGCCGCGTCCAAACAGCAAAACGACAACCACACCGACGATGACAATCTGCCAGATTCCAATACTACCCATTTTATGTCCCTTTTCATTTCAAACAGCGGGGCGAAATTTGGCCAGAGTATCGCAAATTGCCCCGCCGCCATCAACTGAACCCTTTGCGACGTGCTTACCGGCAGCCAGCCTCGACACAATCACGCACTGTCGGCGGCGAACACCATTGCCGACGCCTGATCAACCCGCACCCGCACCTCATCACCCGGCGCATATCGGTCCGGCGCCCGGTCTTCAACCATCAAATAGGTGTTCTGGCCTTCCACCGCCACCTGATAATGATTGTATTCGCCCAGGAATCGCCGTGACATGACCCGGCCGGCGGTTCCCGGACTACCCGAACTGCTGGCATTGGCGTGATTTGCCGGCTCGATCGTCAGCCCCTGGGGCCGGATGGCGACAACGGCTTGGCTGTTTTCAGCCAATTCGGCCACGGGCATTGGTCCGAGTGGCGTGTCGACCTGTTTGTCTTTCACCGGCCCGACAAATTCGTTCAGCGCGCCGAAAAACCGCGCCGCGAACAGGCTGCCGGGGCGCAGATACAGGCTCTCGGCATCGCTATCCTGGGCGATCTTGCCACCGCGCATGAGAATTATCCGGCTGCTCATCATCATCGCTTCGCGCGGATCGTGGGTCACGATAATGGCGGTTGCGCCGGTTTCACGCAAAATTGCCAGAGTTTCGCCGCGCACAGAATTGCGCAGGCGCACATCGAGGCCCGAGAACGGCTCGTCCATCAGCAAGATGCCCGGCCGCGGAACCGTGGCGCGGGCCAGCGCCACCCGCTGCTGCTCGCCGCCGGACAATTGGTGGGGATACTGGTCGGAATAGCCTTCCAGTCCGATGCGGGCCAGCGCCGCCAGCGCCTCGGCCTTTGCGGTGTCGCGATCAAGTGCAGTCAGGCCAAACATGACATTTTTCAGGATCGACATGTGGGGGAATAGCGCATTGTCCTGAAACATCAGCCCGATGCCGCGTTTTTCCGGCGGCAAGAACACTTGCTCGGAGGCGACTTCGCGGCCATCGATCAGCACCCGGCCATCATCGGGCGCCTCAACGCCGGCAGCGATTTGCAGCAATGTCGTCTTGCCGCAGCCCGAGCGGCCCAATAGCGCCACCACTTCGCCGGGATTGATATTGAGGTCGACACCGTTGAGGCCGGCATTGCCGCCAAAATCACGGGTCACGCCTTCCATGGTCAACTGGGCGGCAAAGGTCGCGGCGGCACGAATGCGCGGCGGCTGGCCGGGCCCTGCGCCCGAAGCGGATTGGTGTGCGGTGCGCGCCATCAGATCGCAGATATCAAACAGTCGTTTCGGTATGTCCGGCTTATGGGGATACCGGGACAAATGTGCAACTGCGAGCGGAAATCAGGTTGAACGGGCCGGAGGGAACAAACGACCGGGTTAAAGGCTGACAACCTCACCGGCTTCCAGCGGTTCTTCATCGCCAGCCAGTTCTTCGTCGTCATCGGGATCGGGGGACTGCAGGCCCGGCGGAATGGCCGCATCGAGAAGCCCGGCGCCCTTCAGTTCGGCGAGACCAGGCAGATCCTTGACCGATTCCAGTGTGAAATGATCGAGGAAACTGATCGTTGTGCCGAAGGTGACAGGCCGGCCTGGCGATTTGCGGCGGCCGCGCAGCCGCACCCAGCCGGTTTCCAAAAGTGTGTCCAGTGTGCCGCGCGATATGGAAACGCCCCGCACTTCCTCGATTTCGGCGCGGGTGACCGGCTGGTGATAGGCAATGATCGCCAGGGTCTCCAGCGCCGCCCGGGACAGGCGCCTGGTTTGCTCGACATCCTTTTGCAGTAAAAATCCCAGATCGTCGGCGGTGCGAAAGGCCCAGCGGCCGTCGATATGACGCAAGGTGACGCCGCGGCCGGCATAGGCGGCTTGGAGTTCGCCCAGAAGCGCCACCACTTGCGCGCTTTCGGGCAAGCGCTCGGCGATCTCCGATACGGCCACCGGTTCGGCGGAGGCGAACAGGATCGCCTCGACGATCCGCAACTGCATGCGATGGTCGTCGGACGTCAGGTCGGTGACATTGTCCGCGCCGGTTTCATCATCGGCGTCACTATTGGTTGCCAGAAAAAGGTCAGGCATCGGCGGGCATGTCCTTGCGGTCAGAGGATGGTTCGCCAGAAGTTGGTTCCCGCCGGCGCACAAAGATCGGCGCAAAGGGCGAGGACTGGCGCACATCCATCGTTCCCTCGCGAACCAGTTCAAGACTGGCGGTCAACGAACTGGCCATCGCTGTTGCCCGCATTTCGGGGTCGGAAACAAATTCGGCGATAAAGGCGTCGATCGACGACCAGTTGTATTGCGAACCGGCGATCGGGCCAACCAACCGCAACAGGCGGTCGCGGGCTTCCTGCAGGGTCATTGTCCTGCGGCGCTCAAAGCGCACATGGCGGACAAATGACCGGCTGCGCATCGCCGAATAGGCTTCCAGCATATCGTAAAGCCCGGCCTGAAACTGCGCCGTTCGCGAGATGACAACCGGTTCGGTCTGTCCGCGCGGGAAAATATCGCGGCCGAGCCGGTTGCGGTTCATGATCCGGGTGGCGGCCTCGCGCATGGCTTCCAGGCGCCGCAGGCGGAATGCCAGCGCGGCGGCCAATTCGTCGCCGCTGGGTTCTTCATCGTCGTCGGTATCGGGCAGCAACAGGCGTGATTTCAGATAGGCAAGCCAGGCTGCCATGACCAGATAATCAGCGGCCAGTTCCAGCCGGACGCGCCGGGCATCGGCAATGAAGACCAGATACTGTTCGGCCAGAGCGAGAATGGAAATCTTCGCCAGATCGACTTTCTGGTCGCGCGCCAGAGCGAGCAGCATATCGAGCGGGCCTTCATACCCGCCGACATCGACAAGCAACCGCTCGTCATCGGCGATATCGCTATCGGTCGAATAAGGGCTGGTCACTGCCAGCGGGCCGGTGTCGAAAGGTTCGTCGGCGCTAGCCGCCGGCTCGACCTTGGTGCCGTCTTCAGCGTTGGCGGAATGGGCGGGCGATCGGGTCACGCCGCGCGCGCCTGCGTTATGGCCGCGGCAAACCGGGCCTTCAGGCCTTCGCGCTCGGGCAGTTCGGCGATCTTGTTTTCCTTCATGGCCAATTGCGTGCGGCTGCGGGCGGCGCCCTTGATCTCCGGGACGATGTCTGCCAGCGCCCGCATCTCTTCCATCTCGCCATTGCAGTGGAGGATCAGATCGCAGCCGGCGGCCAGCGCCTTACTGGCCCGTTCGGCGACATCGCCGGCCAATGCGTTCATCGATATGTCATCCGTCACAAGGGCACCGTGAAAGCCGATTCGTTGCCGGATGATTGTATCAATTGTTCGGCGTGATTGCGTGGCCGGATTGTCGGCATCCACCGCCGTGTAAACACAGTGCGCCGTCATGGCGAAGTGGATGCGCTTGGCCCACATGCGAAACGGCAGAAAATCGACCCGCTCCAGCGCCTCGATATCAGCATCGATTACCGGCAATTCCTCGTGGCTGTCGACCAGCGTGCGGCCATGGCCGGGAATATGCTTCATGATCGGCTTGACGCCGACCGATTCCAGCCCGTCGGCGACGGCCCGCCCGAGGGTGGACACAGCTTCGGCACTGCTGGAAAAGGCGCGCTCGCCGATTACCGCGTGGCCATTTTCGGCCGCGATATCCAGCACCGGTATGGTGTCGACGTTGATGCCGCAGGCGAGAAGATCGAGGCCGATCAGGCGCGCGCCCAGGGTAGCGGCCTCGACAGCCAGCAGCGGATTGGAACGGTACAGTTCGCCGTACAGCGCCGCCGGCGGCATATTCATCGCATCGGGCGCCCGAATCCGCTGGACCCGGCCGCCCTCCTGATCAATCAGGATCGGTGCGCGCTGGTCGTCCAGTGCATCGCGAACATCGGCGGTCAGCCGCCTGACCTGATCGGCTTCCTCGATATTGCGGGCAAACAGGATGACGCCCCACGGGCGGGTTTCGGTCAAAAACCGGCGCTCGTCGACGAGCAATGCCGTCCCGTGCAGTCCGCATATCAGCGCCCGGCTCGTCACTTCAGCTTGTTACCATCATCAAACCAGCGCGATCACGGCACATAGCAACTTCCGCCGGACGCCTTGATCTGGTTGCACAACTGGCCGGCTGCGTCGCGCGAGCCCAGCGGCCCGACGCGGACGCGATAATAGGTGCCTTTGCCGGAGATATCGGCGCGCTGGATATTGGGTTCATAGCCGGACAGCAATTGCGGATATCGCCGTTGCAGGCCGCGAAAGGCCGAGCGCGCCTGGTCGGCGCTGCGCTGCGAACTCAACTGGACGAAGGCATTGCCCGATCTTACGACAGGTGGCGCGGCGGCCGGCGTGGTGCGAGCTGGCGCTGATGCCAGAAGATCGACTGGCCGATTGGCCTGACGCTCTGGTGCCGCGCGGATGACCGCCGGCTGCTGGGGCGCTGGTTGGCGGACCTCGACGGGCTGTATCGGAGCATTGGCGGGTCGTGGTTTGGGTACAGCGCCGCTTGCCTGCCCGGCTCCGGGCGCTTCCAGCGCGGCAATTGCAATTTCCGATCCCCCGGTCGCTGTATTGGTTGTTTCCATGATGCGATCCGGTGACGATGCCGGGCCTGGTTGCAGCGTTGGCACGGCGGTCGTTGCCGGCGAATTGTTGCCGGATACGTTGATTGTGCGCACCTTGACCGGTTCGGGAGCGTTAACGCCGGCCTGACCGGTGGCCAAATTCAATCCGATTTCATCACCAAGGCTCAAGGCGGGATCGACAGCGGATCCGGCATCGCCGCCGGCCAGCGGGGTCGAAGACGGCTGTTTGATTGCCGACGCGCTGTTTTGAACAATCGTGCCATCGGGTTTGACGATCACAGTGCGCACTTTGCGGGGGCCGATCGGATCGTATTTCGGTCCGGTCTGGGGCAGAGCCGTATCGCTGGGGATCCGGGCGTCCAGTTTTGTACCGGCATCACCCGATGCGGTGCCCAATCCCGTTTCTGTGCTGATGCCGCTTTCGGGCAGGATGATGCGTGCCACTTCGCGTGGCGCCTCGATATTGTCGATCAGTTTTTCTTCGGTTTTCTGGTTCTGTCCCGAGACGCTATCGAATACGGCCTGACCGGTGCCATCGTCTTCGGCATTGGCGATCATCTGCTCGGGCACCTGTTTGACGTCGCTCTCGTCGGCGCGGATCAATGGCGGTGCGCCATCGTTTTGCGAGCCGCCGAACACGCCGATGGTCGCAGCCAGGCCGCCGCCGATGATCACGACCGCAAGGATTGCGGCAATTGCGAACATGCCGACTCGGGATTTATTCGGTTCGGCAAATTCGAGTCCTTGATAACCGGTACGATCGGCCGAAAGTCCGGAACCGTCCTCGCCGGTATCTTCATAGACCGACTCATCGGGCGCCAGTTCGCCCAGCGTGTCAGCAAAAACGTCGGGTTCGGATTCGCGCGCCGCGTACGCGCCATGGCCGTGGATCGCCTGATCGCCGTTGGCCAGTTCGTCACCCGGCAAATCACTCATTGTCAGGTCTCCATCAGGGCCGTCGGCGGCAGCGGCAAGGTTCATGCCATCGGTGTCAAATCCGCCATGAATTTCATGGGGGGTATCGTCATAGCGGGGATCGCTCGCCTGTGCCGGTTCAAATTCCGCGGTCTCGTCCGATGGCTCGCCGTCATAGTAACGCGCGTCACTGCCGTCTGTGACACCGGGCTGTCCAGGCTCGGCCAATGCATGCAGATCTGAAGTGGATTCACCGAATTGATCAGGGGTGTATTCATCAGGATTTTCGGCGGGGCGGCCATCTAGAGCCTGACGGAAATCGGGATCAAGCGTATCGGCCAGACTTGTGTGGGAATTGTCATCGTCCGGATAGGCATAGGTCTGCCCATCGTCTGGACCTTGTTCGGCATCAGTACCGTGTTCGGCATAACCGGCTTCCGTCTGGGCCGGCTGGTGCCCTTGCGCGCCTTCTTCGCCATGGCCGCGATCGGCGGCGTAGTAATCGCCGGTTTCCAGTTCATCGACCAATTCATCGGCCAATTCGTCGATTGGCGGATTGACCGGTTCGACCGGATCGGGCCGCCAGGGTTCCGCCAGATCATAGTCGTCATCCGGGTGCTGGCCACCGGGTTCAAACCGGGCAATATCCGGCTGGGAAACATCGGTTTCGGGCGGCAATTCATTCACGCCAGATTCGCGGGCGTCGGCTGCCGGTGCATAAGGATCCGGTTCGGGCGTGCGCCAGTCCTGGCTATCGGCAGCTGGAACGGCATCATATGGCGTCGGGTGACCAGCTTCATATTCTGCTTCGGGAACCCCGGCCGCTGGCCGATCGTCCGTTTCGGCATCGTAATAGTCGTGTCCGCCAGGCTGTCCGGGTTGTTCCTCTGGGCGCAAATCCGCGTCCTCAAAATCGGCAGGACCAAGTTCTGAACCGGTATCGGCACCTTCGCGGTGTGCCGGCGCGGTATTCAGTTCTTCCAGAATTTCGGCTTCCAACTCCGGCGAAAAGGCATCCGGCTCGGCATCTTGCGGTGATCCGCCGGCCTGCCGGCTGCGGCTCGGTTTGTAGAATCCGCCATCCTCGCTGACGATCCGGGCAAGTTCGACCAGCGGATCTTCTTCGCCATAGGACGGGTTTGCCGGGGGCTGCAGCGGCCCGCGATTGTCTCGGTGATTGTTGTCAGCCATGAGGCTGGCCTCTCAGTTCTGGCACCGTGCGCATCCCGAACCCCGGGATCTGCGCAGCTTAGCGCATTTCATCCGGCGCATCGACGCCAAGCACCGCCAGTCCGGACCTGATCACGATCCCGACGGCGGTCACCAGCGCCAAACGCGCGAATGTCGTTGTCATCTCTTCCACGTTAATGAAACGGAAATGCGGCAACTCCTTGCCCTTGTTCCAAAGTGCATGAAACGCGCCTGCAACTTCGTACAGATAGTACGCGATTCGGTGCGGTTCCCGCACTCCCGTGGCAATCCTGACAATTCGTGGCCATTGGGCCAGCAGGCGGATCAGGTTTTGCTCATCGCTATCGCGCAACGCCGACAGGTCCCGGGCCATGAGATTTGCCGGATCAAGATCGATTTCGGCAATTTCGCCACTGGCTTCGCCGGCCGCCTGGCGGCGCACCGACTGGCTGCGGGCATGGGCATATTGCACATAAAAGACCGGATTGTCCTTAGATTGTTCGGTGACCGCCTGAAAATCGAAATCGAGCGGCGCATCGGCCTTGCGGTACAACATCATGAAGCGCACGGCATCGGAGCCGACTTCATCGACGACTTCGCGAAGGGTGACAAACTCGCCGGAGCGCTTGGACATGGTGACCGGCTCACCAGCGCGAAACAGTTTCACCAGCTGGCAAAACTGTACTTCCAGTTCGGAACTGCCGCCACTGATTGCGGTCACCGCCGCTTTCATGCGTTTGGCATAACCGCCATGATCGGCGCCCAGCACGTCGATCATCTTGTGAAATCCGCGCAGATGCTTGTCGTAGTGATAGGCAATGTCGGCGGCAAAATAAGTGTAGCTGCCGTCGGACTTTAATAACGCGCGATCGCTGTCGTCGCCAAAATCCGTCGACCGGAACAAAGTCTGCTCGCGATCCTCCCAATCGTCGGGCTTCCGGCCCTTGGGCGGCGGAAGATTGCCGACATAGACCAGATCGCGGGCGCGCAGCGTGTCGATGGCTTCGGCCACCCGGTCGCGCCCTTCGGCCTGCAGCGCCCGTTCCGACGAAAACACGTCATGGACGATACCGAGTGCTGACAGATCTTCGCGGATCAACTCCATCATGGCGTCGATGGCCCGGTCACGGACCAGCGGCAGCCATTGCGTTTCGTCCATCGCCAACAAGGTGTCGCCGAACTCCGCCTTCAGCGCCTGCCCGAGCGGCACCAGATAGTCACCGGGATAAAGCCCGGCGGGAATAGTGCCGATATCCTCGCCCAGCGCCTCGCGGTATCGCAAGTGGGCCGAGCGGGCGAGCGTGTCGATTTGAACACCGGCGTCGTTGATATAATACTCCCGGGTGACGGCGAACCCGATCAGCGCCAGAAGACCGGCAATGGCATCGCCGACAACTGCGCCCCGGCAATGGCCGACATGCATGGGACCGGTTGGATTGGCCGACACGAATTCGACATTGACGGCCTCGCCATTGCCGCCTGTCGATTGCCCGAAACGGCTGCCTTCGTTGAGAATATCGGCCAGAATTTGATGCCAGAACGCTGGATAGAGGCGCAAATTGATGAAACCGGGGCCGGCGACTTCCACTGAGGCGACATCATCATCGGCTTCAAGCACCAACGCCAGCCGGGTCGCCAGATCGCGAGGTTTCATGCCAAGCGGTTTGGCCAGCACCATTGCGGCATTGGTCGCCAGATCACCGTGATCGGGATCGCGGGGCGGCTCCACGACGATGGTATCCAGGCGCTCCGCCGACAGCGGCGTTCCCTGTTCGTCGACCAGATCAAGTGATTTCAGTGCCGCGACCGTGCGCGCGGTAAAATCTTCATAAACGTCCATTGGCGAGGGGAATTCCTGTAACCGGGCTCCTGCCGCTGATATTGGCGCTGTAGCCCTAATTCCTGCGGCTGATTTCGCTCAAAAGCCGGTGGAGCCGGGGCCTAGACCAGTTCGGGGGTTACGTCAAACAGCCGGCGATGATCTGCGATAGCGAAACGATCCGTCATGCCGGCAACATAATCGGCGGCGCGACGGGCAATTTCGTCGGCTGACGCGTCAGCAAGCCCTTTGCGCCACTCTTCGGGAAGGTTTCCCTGATCCGATATATACAGCGCAGCCAGATCCGCGACGATCGTACCGGCGGCCCGGGCCGGACGGTCAATTGCATCAAGTTTGTAGATATTGGCAAACAGGAATGTTTTCAGTTCGGCCTCTGCCGCAGCCATAGCGGTTGAAAACCCACAGGTCAGCCGCTTTGCGGCGCGAACATCACCCGGTGAGCGAATACCGCCGGCTTCAAGCCGCCGAAATGTTTCGGCAACGACATCCTCAATCATCAAAGTGATCAACTGCCGGACAAGTTCATAGCCAATTCTGTCCGCATCAATGTGCGGATGGTCCGTGGACATTTTTCGCAGGATTTTATTGCACAACGGCACTTCGGCAAGCTGTTGCGGCGTCAGCATTCCGGCACGCAACGCATCGTCGATATCGTGGCTATCGTAGGCGATATCGTCGGACAGTGCGGCAACCTGCGCTTCCAGGCCAGCGTTTTGAGCGGCATCAAGGGTGTCGATTTCAAGCTGGCGGGCGATGGCATAGGGAAAGGGCTTGCCCGCATAAGGGCCGGCGGACTGGCCGGCATCATCGCAAACCGGTCCGTTGTGTTTAAGAAGCCCTTCCAGCGTTTCCCAGGTCAGGTTCAGACCATCGAAATCGGGATAACGCCGCTCAAGAGTGGTCACAATCCGCAGGCATTGGGCGTTGTGGTCAAAGCC
>CAXMRP010000030.1:0-5357 GCA_964196155.1 uncultured Polyangiaceae bacterium | reverse complement strand
ATGAGCTGGGGCGTTGGCGTGCTGCTCGGCGCAGCCGGCTGAGGCAGGGATACAGGAATTAGATGGCGAAGCGCTGGTATATTATCCACGCTTATTCGAACTTTGAGAAAAAGGTTGCCGATTCCATCCGCGAACAGGCGGCGTCGGCGGGCCTTGATCATTTGATCGATGAGATACTCGTGCCGACCGAAAAGGTCGTTGAGATGCGCCGCGGCCGCAAGGTCGATGCGGAGCGCAAGTTCTTTCCCGGTTATATTCTGGTCCATCTGGACATGACCGACGAGGCGTTTCACCTGATCAAGAACACCCCGAAGGTGACGGGATTTTTGGGAACAGACACCAAGCCAATGCCGATCCCCGATGCGGAAGCGGAGCGGATCATGGCGCAGGTCCAGGAAGGCGTGGAGCGGCCGAAGCCCTCGATCAGCTTCGAGATTGGCGAGCGGATCCGCGTCGCCGACGGGCCGTTTGCCTCCTTTGAGGGCAATGTTGAAGACGTTGATGAAGAGCGGACAAGGCTCAAGGTCGCCGTGTCGATCTTCGGCCGGGCGACACCGGTTGAACTGGAATATGCGCAAGTGGAGAAACTCTGACCTGATTGCACCGGTGTGGAAGGGCGGCGATGTATGCCATGCGTCCGAGAAAGCCCGCACCACGCACCCGAAATGCCGGTCCGCGCGCGGATTGGTTCAAAACGGAGTAGGAAATGGCAAAGAAAATTGCAGGCTATCTGAAGCTACAGGTGCCAGCCGGGGCGGCAAATCCGTCGCCGCCGATCGGTCCTGCGCTTGGCCAGCGCGGCTTGAATATCATGGAGTTCTGCAAGGCGTTCAACGCGGCCTCGCAGGACCTGGAGAAGGGCGCGCCGATCCCGGTGGTGATCACGATTTACGGTGACAAGTCCTTCACATTCGAAATGAAGACGCCGCCAGTGTCGTTTTTCCTGAAGAAGGCGGCGAAGCAGCCGAAGGGATCGAACGAGCCGGGCCGCGCGATAACCGGCAAGGTGACGCGCAATCAGGTTCGCCAAATCGCCGAGCAGAAAATGAGCGACCTGAATGCCGCGGACATTGAAGCGGCAATGCGCATGGTTGAGGGATCGGCCCGTTCCATGGGCTTTGAGGTGACGGGGTAACGGTCATGGCAAAGCTTGGGAAACGATTAAAGGAAATACGAGAAGGCATTGACCGCGAACGGTTTTATCCGCTTGAAGAAGCAATAAAATTGGTCAAGGAATGTGCCACGGCGAAGTTCGACGAAACGGTCGAGGTGGCGATGAATCTCGGTGTTGATCCGCGGCACGCCGATCAAATGGTGCGCGGCGTGGTCAGCCTGCCGAACGGATCGGGCCGCGCTCAGCGTGTTGCCGTGTTCGCGCGCGGCGAGAAGGCCGATGAGGCCAAGGCCGCCGGAGCCGATGTGGTCGGCGCCGAAGATCTGGTCGAACAGGTTCAGGGCGGCCAGATCAACTTCGACCGTGTGATCGCGACACCGGACATGATGCCGCTGGTCGGCCGTCTCGGCAAAGTGCTTGGGCCGCGCGGCATGATGCCGAACCCGAAAGTCGGCTCGGTGACAATGAATGTCACGCAGGCGGTGAACGACGCCAAGGGCGGCTCGGTCGAATTCCGGGTCGAGAAAGCCGGCATCCTTCATGTCGGCGTTGGCAAGGCGTCGTTTTCTGAGGATGCGCTTGCGGAAAACATCCGGGCCTTCGCCGACGCGGTCAGTCGCGCCAAGCCGGCGGGCGCCAAGGGAACCTATTTGAAACGCATTTCAGTCGCCTCCACACAGGGGCCGGGCGTGAAGATCGATCCGGCGTCGCTTGCCGCCGGTTGAGATTGCAACGAATTTCGTCCGGAGCAATCCGGGCGAATATCCCGGCGGATAAGATATGCGCCGGGTCGGACCTTTAAAACAGGTCCGAAGTCCTGTCCGAGATTGCAGGTGAGCGCAAAGTGTCAAGCTTTTCGCTCTTAAGCCGAAAGGGCCAGCATGAGATGGGGTCATGAACCGCAACAAGGGTGGCACGCCACCGGATGTCGGTTCGAACCTCTTGTCCTTCGTATCCCCGCTCGGGGAGCGAAGGCCCGGAACCGGTCTTCTTGACCGGGTTACGGAGGACAGGCGTTCACCGCTGCCTGGCTTCCGTATGGATCCGGGCGGCACAGGCGAAACGGCCGGCAGGCGCCCTATGCGCGCCCGAAGGCCAGATGAGGACAGAGGCAGTGGATAGAGCGCAGAAAAGCGAAATGGTCTCAAACCTCAACGGCGTGTTTTCCGACGCGAGCGTTGTGGTTGTGGCTCACTATTCCGGCCTGAACGTTTCCCAGATGACCGACCTCAGGTCGCGCATGAAGGAAGCCGGGGCCAGCCTCAAGGTCGCCAAGAATCGCCTCGTCAAACTCGCACTGAAAAACACGGACGCCGAAATTATCAGCGATCTTTTCCAGGGACCGACGGTCATCGCCTATTCCGATGATCCGGTCGCCGCTCCCAAGGTTGCCGCCGACTTTGCAAAGGGTCACGAAAGTTTCGTGATCCTCGGTGGCGCAATGGGCGCAACAAGCCTGGACAAGAACGGCGTGGAGGCACTCGCCAAACTGCCGTCGCTGGATGAATTGCGGAGCATGATTGTCGGCATGATCAATACGCCGGCAACGCGCATTGCAGGTGTCTTGCAGGCACCGGCGGGCCAGCTTGCCCGGGTATTCGGCGCTTATGGTGCGAAAGACGAAGCGGCCTGAGGCCGGCCTTGAAATGATTGAAACGGTTCGAACTGACAGGAAGTAAAATTATGGCTGATCTAGAAAAAATCGCAGAAAACCTCTCCAGCCTGACGGTGCTTGAGGCTGCGGAACTCTCCAAAATGCTGGAAGAGAAGTGGGGTGTTTCCGCAGCTGCTCCGGTAGCCGTCGCGGCGGCCGTTGCCGGTGCGGGCGAGGCTGCGGTGGAAGAACAGGACGAGTTCGATGTCGTCCTGACGTCATTCGGTGAGAAGAAAATCAATGTCATCAAGGAAGTGCGCGCCATGACCGGTCTGGGGCTGAAAGAAGCCAAGGACCTGGTGGAGGCCGTGCCGAAAGCGGTGAAGGAAGCTGTTTCCAAGGCCGAAGCTGAGGAAGTCAAGGCGAAGCTTGAGGAAGCTGGCGCGACCGTGGAATTGAAGTAACGCGTTTGTGCGACGGGTCCGGGCGCTTTGGCGCCCGGACCTCCAAGGCCGGCTGTTGACCGGCTGGCTGCCCGCAAAGACGCATCCCGATCCCGGTGGATCGGAAAACAAGGTGCCTCTTTGCGGACAACCGACAATCGAAACCGCGATTGCGGCTGGCAGATATTGACACTGGCGAGGATAATTCATGGCGAAATCGAGCAAAGCCACGAAATCGGCGAGCTTTTCGGGCCGCCGGCGGATCCGCAAGTTTTTCGGTCATATTACCGAAGCAGCGGAAATGCCGAACCTGATTGAGGTGCAGAAGTCCTCCTACGATCAGTTCCTGATGGTTGAAGAGCCTGAGGGAGGTCGCGGAAACGAAGGCCTGCAGGCCGTTTTCAAGTCGGTTTTTCCGATTTCCGATTTTTCCGGTACTGCGTTGCTGGAATTCGTCTCCTACGAATTCGAGCCGCCGAAATTCGACACCGAGGAATGCCGCCAGCGCGACATGACCTATGCGGCGCCGCTGAAGGTGACGCTTCGGCTCATCGTTTTTGATATCGACGAGGAAACCGCCGCCAAGTCGGTCAAGGACATCAAGGAGCAGGAAGTCTATATGGGCGACATGCCGTTGATGACCAACAACGGCACGTTCGTCATCAATGGCACCGAACGGGTGATCGTCTCGCAGATGCACCGTTCGCCAGGTGTCTTCTTCGATCACGACAAGGGCAAGACCCATTCGTCCGGCAAGCTGCTATTCGCCGCCCGCATCATTCCCTATCGCGGGTCCTGGCTGGACATCGAGTTCGATGCCAAGGACATCATCCATGCGCGGATCGACCGGCGACGGAAGATTCCGGCCACGTCGCTTCTGATGGCGCTCGGCATGGATAGTGATGAAATTCTCGATACCTTTTACGACCGTGTCACTGCAACCCGGAAAGGCGATGCCTGGACGTTGCCGTTTGATGCCGAGCGTTTGCAAGGCTCAAAGGCCGTCGAAAACCTGGTCGATGCAAAATCCGGCAAAGTCGTCGTCGAGGCCGGCAAGAAGATCACAGCGCGGCTGACCAAGCAGCTCAGCGACAATGGCGTCAATACGCTCAAGGTTACCGACAGCGCGCTGATCGGCCGTTATCTGGCGGAAGACATCTTCAATGCTGAAACCGGCGAGATCTTTGTCGAGGCCGGTGACGAAATTTCCGAAGAGATGCTTCAGCAGCTTTCCGAGCTTGGTCGCAATGAACTGTCACTTCTTGAGATCGATCACGTCAATGTCGGCGGCTATATCCGCAACACCCTTTCCGCAGACAAGAACGAGAACCGCGAAGAAGCGCTGTTCGACATCTATCGCGTTATGCGACCGGGCGAGCCGCCGACGATCGATACGGCCGAGGCCATGTTTCAATCGCTGTTTTTCGATTCAGAGCGCTACGACCTCTCCGCCGTCGGCCGCGTGAAGATGAACATGCGGCTCGATCTCGATGCCGAAGACACGGTGCGCATCTTGCGCAAGGAAGATATTCTTGCGGTCATCAAGACGCTGGTCGATCTCAGGGACGGCCGCGGCGAAATTGACGATATCGACAATCTCGGCAACCGCCGGGTGCGTTCGGTCGGCGAATTGATGGAAAACCAGTACCGGGTCGGCCTGCTCAGGATGGAGCGGGCGATCAAGGAGCGCATGTCGTCGGTGGAAATCGACACCGTCATGCCGCAGGATCTGATCAACGCCAAGCCGGCGGCTGCCGCGGTTCGCGAATTCTTCGGGTCCTCGCAACTCTCGCAATTCATGGATCAGACCAATCCGCTGTCGGAAATCACCCACAAGCGGCGGCTGTCGGCGCTGGGCCCGGGCGGGTTGACGCGTGAGCGGGCCGGGTTTGAAGTGCGCGACGTGCATCCGACCCATTACGGACGAATTTGTCCCATCGAGACGCCGGAAGGCCCGAATATCGGCCTTATCAATTCGCTTGCGACATTCGCGCGGGTCAACAAATACGGCTTTATTGAAAGCCCGTACCGCAAGATCATCGATGGCAAGGTTTCCGACGAGGTTGTCTATCTCTCGGCGATGGAGGAATCCAAATATTTCGTCGCCCAGGCCAATGCGCCGGTCAATGAAAAACGCGCCTTCATCAACGAACTGGTGACGTGCCGTCATTCCGGCGACGTCATGATGGTGTTGCGCGACAAGGTC
>CAXMRP010000029.1:0-7496 GCA_964196155.1 uncultured Polyangiaceae bacterium | reverse complement strand
CGCCGCCGATGATTACGAAGTCGACGAAAAGGCCAAGTCCGCCACCTTCACCGAGGACGGCACCGAACATGTCGAGCAGATGCTGCGCGATGCCGAAATGTTGAAGGGCGAGGGCCTGTACGATGTGGAAAATGTCTCCGTCGTCCACCACCTCAACAATGCCCTGCGCGCCCACCAGATTTTCGAGCGCGACCGCGATTATATCGTCAAGGACGACAAGGTCGTCATCATCGATGAGTTTACCGGCCGCATGATGGACGGACGGCGCTACTCCGATGGCCTGCATCAGGCGATCGAGGCCAAGGAAAGTGTCACCATCCAGCCCGAGAACCAGACCCTGGCCTCGGTGACATTCCAGAATTATTTCCGGCTCTATTCAAAACTCGCCGGCATGACCGGCACCGCCTCCACCGAAGCGGAAGAATTTGCCGATATCTACAAGCTCGACGTCGTCGAGGTTCCCACCAATGTCGATGTCGCCCGCGCCGATGAGCACGACATTGTCTATCGGACGGCGGACGAAAAATACAAAGCCATCGTCGAGACCATCAAGGAAGCCAGCGACAAGGGCCAGCCGGTGCTGGTCGGCACCACCTCGATCGCCAAGTCCGAATTTCTGGCCGAGGAATTGAAAAAAGCCGGCATGAAGGATTTTGAAATCCTCAACGCCCGCCACCACGAACGCGAGGCGCAGATCATTGGCCAGGCCGGCAAGCCCGGCGCGGTGACCATCGCCACCAACATGGCCGGCCGTGGCACCGACATTCAGCTCGGCGGCAATCTTGACATGCGTATGGCCGAGGAGCTGGCGGACATCGAGGAAGGTTCAAAACGCGATAGCAAAGAGGCCGCCATCCGTGACGAAGTGGAAACGCTGAAGAAGCAGGCCATTGCGGCCGGCGGTCTGATGGTGCTGGCCACCGAACGCCACGAAAGCCGCCGCATCGACAATCAGTTGCGCGGCCGTTCAGGCCGTCAGGGCGATCCCGGCCGCTCGCAGTTCTTCCTGTCGCTTCAGGACGATCTGATGCGCATTTTCGGCTCTGAGCGCATGGATGGCATGCTGCAAAAGCTTGGCCTGAAAGAGGACGAGGCGATTGTTCATCCGTGGATCAACAAGGCGCTGGAGCGCGCCCAGGGCAAGGTCGAGGCCCACAACTTCGATATCCGCAAGAACCTGTTGAAGTACGACGATGTGATGAACGATCAGCGCAAGGTGATCTTCGAACAGCGCATCGATCTGATGAACAACGACCAGATTGTCGATACGATCAAGGATATGCGCCACGATGTCGTCGACGCCCTGGTTGCCGAGCATATTCCCGAAAAAGCCTATGCCGAACAATGGAATACGGAAGGATTGCAGGAAGCCATCCGCGGCAGCCTCAACGTCGATCTGCCAATCGTCGACTGGGCCAAGGAAGAGGGCATTGCCGATGAGGAAATTCGCGAACGGCTGGTCAAGGAAGCCGATGAGCAGATGGCCCGCAAGTCGGCCCGCTTCGGCCCCGATCTGATGCGCATGGTCGAAAAGCAGATGCTTCTCCAGACCCTCGACCATCTGTGGCGCGAACATCTGGCGACCCTGGATAGTCTGCGTTCAGTGATCGGCTTTCGCGGCTATGCCCAGCGCGATCCGCTGAACGAATACAAGACCGAGGCCTTTGAGCTTTTCCAGAGCATGCTCGCCAGCCTGCGCCAGGCCGTCACCGGCCAGCTGGCCCATGTCGAACTGGCGCCCCAGCAACAGATCGAGCCGCTTGAAGGTGGCCTGCCCGAAGGCGCCGAGGCCCATCACATCGATCCGCACACCGGCGAGGACGAAATGGCGCCCGCAGAGGCATTTGTGCAAAACGCACCGGCTGCACGCAATGCCGACGATCCGGCCACATGGGGCAAGGTCGGCCGCAACGAGGCCTGTCCGTGCGGCACCGGCAAGAAATACAAGCATTGCCACGGTAAACTGGCCTGATTTTCGTTGTGAAGCGCTGGATCAAATAGATTTTGATCCGGCGGCTTGACCTCCTCCGGTGCACCGGCATAACCGTTGCAGGCGGGCGCACAATCAAAGTGAGGGCCGACAGCGATGACCACCGACCAGATCATACTGTTTGCCCTGTTCGGCCTCGTCTTCGCGCTCCTGCTGTGGGGCCGCTTTCGCTACGACCTCATTGCCTTTTGCGCCCTGCTGCTCGGGTTGCTGGCCGGCGTTGTGCCCAAGGAAGAGGCCTTTTCCGGTTTCGGCCATCCCGCAACCATCATCGTGGCGCTGGTCCTTGTCGTCTCGCGCGGCCTGATCAATTCCGGCGCCGTCGACATCATCGCCCGCAAGCTGATCAATGCCGGCCGCCGCGTCGATGCCCATATCGGCATAATGGCGGCCATTGGCGCGGTGCTGTCGGCCTTCATGAACAATGTCGCGGCACTGGCCCTGTTGATGCCGGTGGAATTGCAGGCCTCCTCCCGCGCCGGCCGCTCGCCGGGCCTGACCCTGATGCCGCTGGCCTACGCCACCATCCTGGGCGGCATGATCACCATGATCGGCACACCGCCCAACATCATCATCGCCCAGTTTCGCGCCGACAATCTCGGCGAGGCCTATTCAATGTTCGATTTCGCGCCGGTTGGTCTGACCTGCGCCTTTGTCGGCATCTTGTTTGTCGCGCTGATCGGCTGGCGGCTGATCCCCAAATCCGCCACTACCCGCGACACATCCAAGGAGCTTGTCGATCTGGGCGACTATATTGCCGAACTGGTGGTGCCGGAGGGTTCGCCGGCCATCGATCGGCTTGTCCGCGATCTCGACGCCGAGGCTGATGAAGCTGACGCCATTGTTCTGGGCCTGGTGCGCAACGGCAAGCGCCTGCCCGGCAGGGCCCGCACCAACATTATTCGCGCTGGCGATATTCTGGTGCTGGAAGCTGCCCCCGACGCCATCGATCGCCTGCGCGGCAGTCTGAAACTGGAAGCCATCGGCGAGGACCGCCACGAGTCCGCTGCCGGGGCCGGAATGGCGCTTATGGAAGTGGTGGTGCAGCGCGATTCCCGCATTGCCGGGCGCACCTCCGATGACATCCGCCTTTTACGTCGGCAAGGTGTGACCCTGCTTGGCGTGTCGCGCGGCGGCCGCAAATTCCGCGAGCGCGTGCGCCGGTTGAAGATCGAGCCCGGCGACATTCTCCTTCTGCTCGGGCCAACCGACCGGCTGACCGATGTCGCCAACTGGCTCGATGCCCTGCCGCTAGCAGAGCGCGGCCTGCAGGTCACCCAATACACCAAGGCCGGGCAGGCAGTTGGCATTTTCGCCGCCGCGATTGCCGCCGCCAGCTTTGGCTTCGTCTATCTGCCGGTGGCGCTCGGGTGTGTGGTTGTGGCTTACGTCTTGCTCGACATCGTACCGATCCGCGACATCTACAACCCGATCGAATGGCCGGTGGTCGTGCTGTTGGGATCGATGCTGCCGCTGGGCGCGGCACTCCATGCCGCCGGCGGCACCGCGCTGATTGCCGGCGGTATCGTCAACCTGACCGCAGGCCTGCCCCCTGCCGTCGTGCTGACTGTCCTGATGATCGTCACCATGACCCTGTCGGATGTCTTGAACAATACTGCAACAACCGTCATTGCCGCGCCGATCGCTGTCGATATTGCCACGCGGCTGAACGTCAATCCCGACCCGTTCCTGATGGCGGTGGCGATCGCCGCGTCCTGCGCGTTCCTGACCCCCATCGGCCACAAGAACAACACCCTCATCATGGGGCCGGGCGGTTATGAATTTGGCGATTACTGGCGGATGGGGCTGCCGTTGGAAATTATCATCGTTGCCACGGCGATCCCGATGATCCTCATCGTCTGGCCACTTTGACAGACAGAAAATAGTGCCTGGCCCCTGTCACGGTCAGGATCAAAGCTGCGACCGCGCCGATCACATTTGATCGCGCCAGATCTCGGCTCCCTCGCGCCGGCACTGTTCGGATATCAGGCGCGCACGCGCCGGGTGCTTACCAGAATTTCCGGAACAACCGTTTGACGATACCGCCCTGTCTGGCCGGTGCCTTGGCGGTATAGGCCGCCACGGTCTGCTCTGATTTCGGTTTTATTCGCGGTAACGTGCCATCTGTGGTGGCGGGTGCCGCAATCGACGCGGTTGTCAGCGGCACTGCCACTGCCGGCTGGCTCATCGCCACGGCGGTCTCGTTGCGCTTGCTTCGGCCAAACAGCCCGCCATCCTTTTTCTTGTCGAGCTTGGCGGCGATAATCAGTTCCTTGGCATTGTCCCGCGCCATGCGCGAGGCCACGGCCTGTTTGATCCGTGGATTGACGCTCATCTCCGCCGGGCATTCACCGGTCGGCGAATAATTCACACCCTCTTCAACGACCGAGTTGAAGACATATTTGCTGGAGCACACATCGATCTTCGGCTGCTGGTGGGTCACCTCGAAATGATCGTGGCCCTCTTTCAGCATTTTCCAGAATTCATAATGCGGGCTGCCCCGATGCTTGGCCAGATTGGCCGGCGTCATGCGGAACGGAAAGGCCTGTACCTGGAAGGACCGCTGGCCGCCCTGAAACGACAGCCGCGCCATCGTGTAGATTTCCTGGATCCGGTCGTCTTCCATCGAATAACAGCCCGCCGACGAGCAGGCGCCATGCACCATCAAATGGCTGCCGGTGCGCTCATGGGCCCGGTCAAAGGCATTCGGAAAGCCGATATTGAAGGCCAGGTGATAGGACGATCTCGGGTTCATCTGCGCCGGCGTCACCGTATAAAAGCCTTCCGGCGCCTGCCGGTCGCCTTCCTTGATCTTCGGCCCAAGCTTGCCCGACCATTTGCAGATATCATAGGTCTTGAACAGCGCAAAACGCCCGGTGTCCTGCCGGACTTTCCAGACTTCCATCGCCGATTCTTCCTTGAAGATTCGAAGCAGAATCGGATCGCTCGTCCGCATGTTCTTCTCGGTCAATTCCGCCTTGACGGCAGACGGCAGTGGCCGGATTTGCTTGGGAATATCGGCAAAACCGGTGCAGCCGGCGAGCAGACCACCGGCAATCACCATCGCCACGCCAAGCCCACAACGGCGAATTGGACCGGATTTGCTCATTTGGACAGGCATGGCGCGCAACTGTTTCCCCATGGGCATCGTTGAAGCGAATTCAGCTAACACATTGCAACCCTTAACCTTTAGGAAAGGTTACCGCAACATGAACGGATCGACCGTCGGCAGCGGAATCCAGAGGCTAGTGGCTACCAGATATCGCGAATCGGGCGATTTCAGGGTCACAATCAGGTGAGGGACCGGCCGATCGCCAGAAATTTGTCTTCCCGGTCCTTTCGCAAAGCCTCAGGCGACAGCCCGTCCAGTTCCGCCAGCGAATTTGCCAGCGCCTCTCCGACGCTCTCGATCACCGTGTCAGGGTCACGGTGCGCGCCGCCAATTGGCTCTTCGACAACCGTATCGATGATTTTCAGTTTAACCAGATCGCTTGCGGTGATTTTCATCGCCGTTGCCGCATCTTGCGCCCGGCTCGGATCACGCCACAGGATCGACGCCGCCCCTTCCGGCGATATGACGCTGTAGATTGCGTGTTCCAGCATGATGATCCGGTTGGCCGTGGCAATCGCGATGGCCCCGCCCGATCCGCCTTCGCCGATGATAACCGCAAAATTCGGCACCCCGAGCATCAGCCCGCATTCCGTCGAGCGGGCAATCGCCTCGGCCTGGCCGCGCTCCTCGGCCCCGACACCGGGATAAGCACCGGCAGTGTCAACGAACGAGATAACCGGCATGCCGAACCGGTCCGCCAGTTTCATCAGCCGCACCGCCTTGCGATAACCCTCCGGCCGCGCCATGCCGAAATTGTTCGCAATGCGGCTTTGGGTATCGGCACCCTTTTCCTGTCCGAGCACCGCCACCGGCCGCCCGCGAAACCGTCCCAGTCCGCAAAGGATCGCTTTATCGTCGCCGTAATTCCGGTCGCCCGACAGTTCGGCAAATTCGGTAATCAGCCCGGCAATATAGGCACTGGTCTGTGGCCGGTCCGGGTGGCGGGCGACTTGCGTCTTCTGCCACGGGGTCAACTTGGAATAGATCGATTTCAGCGCGTCCCGCGCCTTGGCCTCCAGCGTTGCAATCTCGCCACCGGTCTCCGCAACGCCGCTTTCGCTTTCAGAAAGCCGGCGCAATTCCTGGATCTGACCCTGAAGGTCGGCGACCGGTTTTTCAAAATCAAGAAAGGTGCGCATGGATACCCGATTTGGGAAAAGGAAACGGCGATCCGGTGTTCAGATCACAAGCGGTGTAGTGTTGCAAACTGGCCACGGCACCGGGCGAAGTCAAGCCGGGTCGGCCAGCGGATGCTGATCATGGACAAGCCGCCGCATCCGTTCTTCCAGCACATGGGTATAGATCTGCGTTGTGGAAATATCGGCGTGGCCGAGCAGGGTCTGGACAGCGCGCAAATCCGCCCCGCCGGAAAGAAGATGGGTGGCAAAGGCATGGCGCAGCACATGCGGCGACAGGCGTTCACTATTCAGCCCGGCACTTTGCCCGAGCAGCTTCAGATCACGCGCAAAACTTTGCCGCGTCACATGGCCGCTGCGGCTGGCGGCGGGAAACAGCCAGCGCTCCCGCCCGCCGGCAGTGCGCGCACCGGGCAGAGCCTCGATATCCGCCCGATAATCGGCAATCGCCTTGCGGGCAGCATTGTTCAGCGGCACAATCCGCTCCCGCCCACCTTTACCGCGCACGATCAGATAGGGCTTGTCGGACCGTGACGCCGACTCCGGCAAGCCAATGACCTCCGAAATCCGCATTCCGGTGGCATACAAAAGCTCCAGCAGCGCCAGAATCCGCCGCGCCGATTGGCGCTTTGCAATGCTCTGGTTATCTTTAATCGCGCCGGCATGGGCCGCGGTGATCAACCGGTCGACATCATCCAGCGAAAGCGTTGTCGGCAAGCCCTGTCGTGGTTTCGGACTGTCGATGATCGCGGTTGGATCGTCCTGGCGCCGGCCTTCATCGACCAAAAACCGGAAAAACTGCCGCAGCGCCGACAGTTTGCGCGCCTGCGAGGAAGGCGCAATGCCCCGCGCCACAAGATTCGCCATATAGGCACGGATTGCGGCACTGTCAGCGGCAGAAAGGTTGCCACAATTTTCCGCAAATTCCTCAAGATCACGCCGATAGGCCGATAGCGTATTCGCCGCCGATCCGCGTTCCGCCGCCATCATCTCCAGAAAGGCTTCCAGAAGCGGCCAGGACTTATCAGAAACATGATCTGCCGCAGCACCCGTGCGCTGGCCGCTCACCGGTTAATCCGGTCAGGCGGAATCCGCACGGTAATATCGCGTGGTGTCGGCTCGACAAATGTGGCAAGCGCGTACACGCCGCCGTAACCAATGGCGCCCAATATGCAAAGGACGACCAGAAATCGTATGAGACTGGGCATGGGATTGGCCTCCGCCTTTCCTTATCAGCGGCATGGCCGGTGATTTCAAG
>CAXMRP010000028.1:0-33263 GCA_964196155.1 uncultured Polyangiaceae bacterium | reverse complement strand
CCGGGTGCGTCGAAAGATGCTGAGCATGAGCCAGGAACGGCTGGGCGAAAAGCTGGGAATCACTTTTCAGCAGGTCCAGAAATACGAAAAGGGCACAAACCGCATCGGCGCCAGCCGACTGTTTGATGTTTCGCGCTTTTTACAGGTTCCTATTTCCTTCTTTTTTCCCGATCCCGACAGCGGTTCCGCCGTTCCAGGGATGAGCGAAGATAACAGCCGCGATTTCGTCATGGATTCGCTGTCAACGGCTGAAGGGGTGGAACTGAACCGGCTGTTCTCGCAGATCGCCCAGCCACGGCTGCGCCGCAAGGTGATCGAGCTGGTGCGGGTGCTCAAGGAAAGCGAAGCGGCCTAGCGCCGCTTCGCCGCCAGCGGCCGGCATAGCGTTTTTCGTGATATCGAAATCACTCAATCCGCTCTACTCCTTAGTTTTAGCGCGCATTTTAGTCCGAAAACCGGTTCCCACTTTTCGGATTGCGCTCCAGCGGGCAGGTCATCGCGCCAATTCTGACAGCACCGATCTGTAAAACCATACATTCGCGACAGCAATTGGATGTCAGGCCGACGATGGCCTTGACGATGGCGTTGCTGGCGGGGCAAGACTGCGCGCCGTAAAGGGCTTCGTGCAAGCGTGGCCCTTTTTGCTGAATCCGGTTTTGTGCGACACGACCAAATTGCCGCGAAACCCCAATCGATCGAGGACAAAAGTGGCGCGCCCAGATCATCTGTTTACCAGCGAATCCGTTTCCGAGGGCCATCCCGACAAGGTCTGCGACCAGATCTCGGACGCGATTGTCGATCTGATCCTTACTGCTGAACCGGAAGCGCGCACGGCGATCGAGACGGCGGCGACGACGAACAAGGTCATCCTTCTGGGTGAAATCCGCGGCGCGGCCACCCGCGAGCAGATGATCGAGACCGCCCGCAAAACAATCAAAAAGATCGGATACGAGCAAAAAGGCTTTCACTGGGACACATGTGAAATCGATTGCTACGTCCACGAACAATCTGCAGATATTGCGCAAGGCGTCGATGGCGGCGGCAACAAGGACGAGGGTGCCGGCGATCAGGGCATCATGTTCGGCTATGCCACGAAAGAAACGCCGGAGCTGATGCCGGCGCCGATCCTTTATGCCCACCGAATTTTGCAGCGTTTGGCCGATGTCCGCC
This sequence comes from uncultured Polyangiaceae bacterium, assembly GCA_964196155.1. GTDB lineage: Bacteria > Pseudomonadota > Alphaproteobacteria > Rhizobiales > Afifellaceae > CAXMRP01. Next base: position 32,093 of record CAXMRP010000028.1, on the reverse strand, counting down.
ATTCCGGCGCCGAACCGACTTTGGGGCCGGATGCCAAAAGCCAGGTGACGGTGGAATATCGCGCCGGAATTCCGGTCCGCGCCCACACCATTGTCTTGTCGACCCAGCATCTTGATGCCGATCTTACATCCGACGATGTGCGGGCGATTGTCGAGCCGCATATTCTGGCCTCATTGCCCGAAGGCTGGGTTGATGCCGAGACGATCTGGCACGTCAATCCGACCGGGCGTTTTGTGACCGGCGGACCCGATGGCGACGCCGGCCTCACCGGCCGCAAGATTATCGTCGACACTTATGGCGGCGCCGCGCCCCATGGCGGTGGCGCGTTCTCCGGCAAGGACCCGACCAAGGTTGACCGGTCCGCCGCCTATGCCGCCCGTTATCTGGCCAAGAATATCATCGCCGGCGAATTTGCCGACCGCTGCACCATCCAGCTGTCTTATGCCATTGGCGTTGCCCAGCCGCTGTCGATCCATATCGACCTGCACGGCACCGGCAATGTGGACGAGCAGGCGCTCGAGGCGGCGATTGGCAAGGTCATGGACCTGTCGCCGCGCGGCATCCGGCAACACCTGGGCCTCAACAAGCCGATCTATGCCCGTACCGCCGCCTATGGCCATTTCGGCCGCGCACCCGACGCGCAAGGCGGGTTTTCGTGGGAAAAAACCGATCTTGTCGGGGCCATCAACGACGCGCTCTGATTTGGCCGGGTCGCGCCACGACGATTTTTTCGGCCGGCGCAAGGGCAGGCCGCTGCGGGCAAGCCCGGATGCGATCCTGTCGGCGCGGCTGCCGGCATTGCGGATCGACATTGAGACCCCGCCGCCGGATGACCTGCGCCAATTGTTCCCGGTTACCGTTGATACCGTGCGGCTTGAAATCGGTTTTGGCGGCGGCGAACATCTCCTGCACTCGGCGCGAGCCGAACCGGCTACCGGGTTCATCGGCGTCGAGCCGTTTATCAACGGCATGGCCAAATGTGTCGCGGTGATCGACCGGGAAGGCATTGAAAACACACGCCTTTACGATGCTGACGCCGGTCCGCTGCTGGCCTGGCTTCCTGATCGCTCCCTGGCCCGGATTGATCTGCTTTATCCCGATCCCTGGCCGAAACGCCGGCACTGGAAGCGCCGGTTTGTCAGCACGGCCAATCTTGCCCAGATTGCCCGGATATTGCGGCCCGGCGGCGAGTTCAGATTTGCCACCGACATTGAACATTACGCCAACTGGACCCTGAATATGGTTTGGTGTGCGACTGATCTCGGTTGGGTGGCCCGCACGGCAGACGACTGGCGCGCGCCTTGGCCGGGTTGGCCCGGCACGCGCTACGAGACAAAAGCCATCGCCGAAATGCGAAAACCGGCCTATTTCATATTTCAAAAGAAGCCGGATGACGGGGCGTCGGACGGCTGAAAATTCACGCGATGCAAAATACACCGTCCCGGCGCGGATCGCCCGCGCCGCGAAAATTTCCTTCTGCGTCTTTATCCACCATATGTACGCCGCCGAAATAGAGCGAACGCTGTGGCCAGTCGATGGCATCTGGCCAGGCCTTGTGCAGGGCGTCGATATCGGCCCATTCCCCGGGACGTTCGATATCAAGGATGCCATTTTCAAAATGCAAACGCGGGGCGGTGACGATTGCTCCCGGCGCTCCGGCATCGGGTGCCCCGGCGTCAGAAACAGCCGAGGCAATGGCCTGAAATATTGCCGTGCGGATACGGTTTGCGCCGCCTGAACCCAGGACCGTCAGCCCGCCCTTGTCATCGCGCGCGATTGTCGGGGCCATCATGGATGCCAGCCGCACGCCGGGCTGCCAGTTGTGGAACCCGTCGGGATTGAGGTTTTCCTCGCCGAGCATGTTGTTGAGCATGAAACCGTGGCCGGGGAGAATGCGGCCGTTTCCCTCGCCGTTGGATACGGTGACCGCCGCGGCCCGACCCTGCCCGTCGATAACGCTGATATGGGTCGTGCCGCGTGTGACCACCGGGGCCGGCTCAGTGACCGCGTCCAGGCCAAATTTCTCGCCGAGCGCCGGCCCGAATTTGCGCCAGGCATCGTCCACGGCCTTCATGGCGCCAGCCCGCGCCACGCCGCAATCGCCGGACAGATGCACTGCCTCTTGCCAGTGGTTGAGCATGGCGCCGACCATCATGCCGCCCATTGACGGCGGCGGGTTGAGAAAAATCGTGGCCTTGCCGGCATCAAGCCGGATCGGGTCGCGACGGCAAACGCTGTAGTTGGCGAGATCGGTGTGGGTGAGATGACCGCCGTATCTGGCACTTTCGGCAACAATTTCAGAGGCGAGCGCTGTGTTTTCGCCCCGCGCAATCGCCGCAAGTGTGTCCGCCAATTGCGGATTGGTGAGCCGGTCGCCGGCTTTCAACACTGTACCGCCCGGTGCGAACAGGTCGCGGGCTTGCGCGGTCCATGTCAGGATCGGGGCGACGACCTCGTACAGATGGGCCTGGAACGCGGTGACTTGCACGCCTTCGGATGCAGCGCGAATGGCCGGCGCGACCAGATCGGCCATCGGAAGCGATCCAAGTTGCCGGCTGACTTCAATCAGTCCGGGGATCATTCCGGGCGTTGCGACGGATCCGGCGCCAATGTGAAAGGGCTGTTTCAGCGTACCGAAATCGGCAAAAACCTCGACGAACTCAATTGCGTCCACAGGTTCCCTGGTGCGCGGCGTATCGCAGAAGAAGTCAAACAGGGCTGTCTTTTCGCCGTCATGGGCCATCAAAAACCCACCGCCGGCCGGCGCCGAGAATACCGGCTCGCATACGCACGCTGCCCAGACTGCCGCGATCGCGGCATCGAACGCATTGCCGCCGGCGCGCAGAATTTCGACTGCCGCCGCCGCTGTTACCCGATGGCCGGCCGCAACGGCGCCCGGCGCGGATGCGGATGATCGGACAGGGCTCAAGGCGCTGCACCTGTGCGGGTATTTTCGTGCGTAGCGGCGAACAGATCTTCGACCGACAGTTCCGCGATACGGCCAAACCCGGCGACCAGATGGCCGCCTGAAACGTCCATCCGGTAAAGCGAAAAATCACCAAAGCCGGCATAGTCCGCCGCGCTCTTGTTGACCGCGCAATATTGGATCCGTGCCGCGTCCTGATCGACCGCACGTTCCAGCCTGCCGGTCAAAGTGACGCGGCAACGCACCAGCGGATCGGCCTGATCGCCGCCCTCGCCGACAAACAGCATCGAGCATTGCGGTTGGCGTTTCAGGTTTTTCGTGTGCCGGGCCAGGTCCGACAAAAGCAGCAAGGGCCGGCCATCGGGGGCCGGCGCCGTGGTCACAAACGACGCAAACGGGCCGCCGTCGGCATCGAGCGTTGCCAGCGCAACCTCGCGGATATCGGCCAACAGACCCCTCACCTGCGCCCGCAATTCACCGGTCAGCTGGCTCAATTGCCCGGCTCTTTACCGAAAAAAATATTAACGTTGCCACATTCTGTTCGCATTTTGTTACAACACCAGTATCGCGGGCGTCCGAACGGTTCGGAAACGCCGACTGCCACAGGAGAACGTCATGCCGACCATCGCGCTTGTCGACGATGACCGCAATATCCTGACCTCGGTTTCAATGACATTGGAATCGGAAGGTTATCGCGTTCAAACCTACAATGACGGGGTTTCAGCGCTCGACGGACTGTCGCAGGTTGCGCCGGATCTGGCGATCCTCGATATCAAGATGCCACGTATGGATGGCATGGAACTTTTGCGCAAACTGCGCCAAAAATCCGATATGCCGGTCATCTTCCTGACGTCCAAGGACGATGAAATCGATGAATTGTTCGGCCTCAAGATGGGCGCTGACGATTTTATTCGCAAACCGTTCTCGCAGCGTCTTCTGGTTGAGCGGGTGAAGGCGGTACTGCGCCGGTTTCAACCGCGCGATACGTCTGCGGTGCGTGGTGGCGAGGCCAGCAAAGTACTGGTTCGCGGCCTGTTAACCATGGATCAGGAGCGTCACACCTGCACCTGGAAGGGCGAAAATGTCATCCTGACGGTCACCGAATTTTTGATCCTGTTCGCGCTGGCGCAGCGGCCGGGTGTGGTGAAAAGCCGCAATGCGCTGATGGATGCCGCCTATGATGATCAAGTCTATGTCGATGACCGGACCATCGACAGCCACATCAAACGGCTGCGCAAAAAGTTCAAATCGGTCGATAACGATTTTAACATGATCGAAACTTTGTATGGTGTCGGCTACCGTTTTCGCGAACTATAATGGGCTTCCCGGGTTCTGACCCGCTTCGACATGGAAACCTATGGTCGCCGAAACGCATCGTGACGACAGATATGCCGCCGACCTGGCCCCATCGCCGCCGCTGACTGCCCGCAGCTGGTCGCTGCGCAAGGTGTTGCGTCGGTCCGTGCGTGGGGTTGTGTTGCCGTTGCGCTGGCTGCTCGGCGGATTTCGCCGGGCGAGCCTGTCCAGCCTGACCCGGCGCATTCTCATTCTCAACATGGTGGCCCTGGTCGCGCTGGTCGGCGGCATCTTGTACCTCAACCAGTTCCGGGCCGGGCTGACCGATGCCCGTGTCGACAGCCTGCTGACCCAGGGCCGAATTATCGCCGCGGCGATTGCGGCGCAGGCGACCGTCGATACCGATGCGATCACCATCAATCCCGACAGGCTGCTTGAACTGGAGGCCGGCGAAAGCGTTTCGCCATATGATGTCGGCGAAGGCGCGGCGGACTTTCCGATCAATCCGGAGCGGGTTGCGCCGCTTCTCAAGCGGTTGGTGACGCCGACCCGGACCCGGGCACGGCTCTACGATCAGGACGGCACGCTTCTTCTGGATTCACAGGGGCTGTATTCGCGCGGCCAGATCCTGCGCTTTAGCATTCCCGCGCCCAATGCCCGAAAAAGCTGGACCAACATCTTGATGACGCCGCTGCGCCGCCTGTTCCAGCGCAGTGACCTGTCGGCCTATTACGAAATCGGCGCTGGCAATGGCCGCGAATATCCGGAAGTGGAAAGTGCGCTCAACGGCGGTTCGGCAAGCGTCGTGCGGATCAGCGACGATGGCGGGCTGATTGTTTCGGTGGCGGTGCCGGTCCAGCGTTTTCGTGCGGTGCTCGGTGGCCTGCTGCTGTCGACCGAATCCGGCGATATTGACGCCATCGTGCAAGCCGAGCGAATGGCGATCTTTCGCGTGTTCCTGGTTGCCGCCGGCGTGACGATCCTGTTGTCATTCTTTTTGGCCAGCACCATTGCCGGGCCAGTTCGCCGATTGTCCGCCGCCGCCGACCGGGTTCGCCGCGGCGTCCGGTACCGGGTGGAGATTCCCGAATTCGCCAAACGCAAGGATGAAATTGGCGATCTGGCCCGGTCGCTCAAGGATATGACCGAATCGCTCTATTTTCGTATGGACACGATCGAGCGCTTTGCCGCCGATGTCGCCCATGAGCTCAAAAATCCGCTGACATCCCTGCGTAGCGCCGTGGAGACCCTGCCGATCGTGCGAACCGGGACGGACCGGGAAAAGCTGATGGCGATCATTCAACACGATGTGCGGCGGCTCGACCGGCTGATCTCCGATATATCCGATGCCTCGCGGCTGGATGCGGAACTGGCGCGCGAGGATACCGCACCCTTTGATCTGTCGCTGCTTCTGGAAACAGTGATTGAGATCACCCGCGAAACCCAGAGCGATGGCCGCGCCAAAATTCTGCTCGCGGTCAAACGCGGCCGGTTCGGCAAGGACGCATTTATTGTTCGCGGTCATGACAGCCGCATGGGCCAGGTCGTGTCCAATCTCCTCGACAATGCCATCTCGTTCTCACCCGAAGGGGGAACCGTGCGCATCACCGCGGCGCGAACTGCCACCCGCATCGCGCTGATTGTCGAAGACGAAGGGCCGGGCATTCCCGCCGATCAGGCTGACCGGATTTTTGAGCGATTCTACACAGACCGGCCGGGCAGCGAGGATTTTGGCCAAAATTCCGGACTGGGCCTGGCGATTTCCCGGCAAATCATCAAAGCGCATCGCGGCACCATTACAGTGGAAAACCGGATCAATGACACCGGCCGGATCATTGGCGCCCGCTTCACAATCCTGCTTCCCGCAGCACCCTGATCGGGACATTGAGCGCGCTACACCATGGGACTGCTGTTTTGTGTGGGACGACCGGCGTCCTGCTGCACGGTCCCTCGGGCGCGGGAAAGTCCGCCCTTGCCGCCGCGTTGATCGAGCGCGGCGCGACCCTGATTGCCGACGATCAGGTGTTCCTGTCATCGTGTCATGGCCGCCTTGTCGCCCGGGTTCCGTTTGCGCTGGCCGGCAAGATGGAGGTGCGCGGGTTGGGAATTGTCAGCGTGCCGCATGAACCCGCCGCCGTTATCCGCCTGATTGGCGATCTTGTCGCCGATGACGCATTGGAGCGTATGCCGCTTGATCGTGGCGCCCGTTGCCGGATCCTCGATATCGACGTTCCCCATCTCACGCTGCCGCGCCGTACCGATCAGGCAGCCGCTATCCTCGGCGTTGCACTGGCGGACTGATCGTTTAACGGCGAGGCCGGTGTTCACCTTTTTCCTTGCGCTGAACCGCCAGTTGGCCAAGATGGCTTCGGACCAGCGGCCGCTTCGGCCTTATAATTCGTTGAATATCGGGCCAGGGAACAAACATGATCGGGCTAGTTTTGGTCACTCACGGCCAGTTGGCTGTTGAGTTCCGCGCCGCGCTGGAACATGTGGTTGGCCCGCAAAGGGCCTGCGAAACCATTTCCATCGGCCCCGATGACGATATGGAAGAGCGACGCGCCGACATTGTCGCGGCACTCGGCAAGGTCAACGATGGCAGCGGTGTCATTCTCCTTACGGACATGTTTGGCGGCACGCCGTCGAACCTTGCCATTTCGGTCATGGATGCGGGAACAATCGAGGTGATTGCCGGGGTCAACCTGCCGATGCTGATCAAGCTGGCCAGCGTTCGCGGTCAGGGCAGCCTAACCGAAGCCATCACCGCCGCGCAGGAAGCAGGCCGCAAATATATCAATGTCGCCAGCCATATCCTGTCCAACGGGTCGGAATGATTGTTCGCTAGAGCCTATTTCGCGATTATCGAATCACTCAATACACTCTATGTTTTTGATCTTACGCGCATTTTGTCCGAAAACCGGTTCCCACTTTTCGGAATGCGCTCTAGCCGAGCTGAAAACCTGTGCCCGATCCTGAACCAGAACCGCTTGTCCGCCAGATGACAATTTGCAACAAGCGCGGCCTGCATGCGCGCGCCTCGGCGACTTTTGTCAAATGTGCCGGCTTGTTCGATGCCACCATCACCGTCAGCAAGGACGGCCAGACTGTCGGCGCCACATCGATCATGGGCCTGATGATGCTGGCCGCCGCGCCCGGTAGCATCATCAAGGTCGCTGCCGCCGGCGCGGATGCCGAAGAGGCGCTGAATACCCTGTCGACCCTGGTCGAGTGCGGGTTCGGCGAAGCGATCTGAGGCGGGCGGGCTGACAGGACCCGGTTCGCCATTTCCTGTCCCGAAAATTATCCGCTCAGATTGTAAGCCGCCAGCGTCGCCATGTTGACGATATCGGAATCCCGGGCATTCATCGGCAGGATCTGAACCGGCCGGTCAAAACCGACTAGTAGCGGTCCGAGCACTGTCGAGCCGCCCAGTTCCTGAAGCATCTTGGTCGATATCGACGCGGAATGGTGCGCCGGCATGACCAGAATATTGGCCGGCCCGGACAAGCGGCAAAACGGATAGGCGGCCATCAATTCGGAATTGAGCGCCACGTCGGCGCCCATTTCACCGTCATATTCAAAGTCGACGCCGCGCTTGTCGAGTATCTGCACCGCTTCCTTGACCCGGTCGGCCCGCTCGCCCTGGGGATGGCCAAAGGTGGAGTAGGCAAGCATGGCAACACGGGGCTCGTAGCCCAGCCGCCGCGCGACACCGGCGGTTTCTTCGGCAATATCGGCCAGCTCCTCGGCAACCGGCATGTCGTGCACCACCGTGTCGGCAACGATGACCGTGCGGCCACGACACAGCGCGATGGAAACGCCGATGACCCGGTGGCCGGGCTTGGGATCGATCACCTGGCGGATATCGGCCAGCACGGTGGAATAGTTGCGGGTGAGGCCCGAGACCATGGCATCGGCATCGCCAAGGGCGATCATCGTTGCGGCAAAATAGTTGCGGTCGGTATTGATCAGCCGGGCGCAGTCGCGGAACAGATAGCCGGATCGCTGAAGGCGGGCGAACAGAAAGTCGGCATAGACATGCCGGCGTTCGGAGATGCGGGCATTGGCGATCTCCACTCCGGAATGCAGTTCGATGCCGGCATCCCTGGCGACCTTTGTGACGGCATCCTCGTCGCCAACCAATATTGCCGTACCCAGTTGCTGATTGACGAAGCTGACCGCCGCGCGGATCACCTGCTCTTCCTCGCCCTCGGAAAAAACCACCCGTTTGGGCTGGCGCCGAACCCGGGCGGTGACCTGCTGGAGCGTTCCGGCGACCGGATCGCGCCGGGCGGACAATTCGGTGCAATAGCGCTCCATATCGACGATCGGCCGGCCGGCGACACCGCTTTCGGTAGCCGCGTTGGCAACAGCGGGCGGTACCGTTGTCATCAGCCGCGGATCAAAAGGTACGGGAATAATATATTGCGGGCCATAACGCGGACGATTGCCGCGATAGGCGGCAGCCACCTCGTCGGGCACATCCTCGCGCGCCAGCTGTGCCAGGGCATTGACCGCGGCGATCTTCATCGCCTCGTTGATGGTCGTGGCGCGCACATCCAGTGCGCCGCGAAAGATGTACGGGAAACCCAGCACATTGTTGACCTGGTTGGGATAGTCCGACCGGCCGGTGGCGACGATGGCGTCATCGCGAACTTCCGCTACTTCCTCGGGCGTGATTTCGGGATCGGGATTGGCCATGGCGAAGACGATCGGATTGGCCGCCATCGACTTGATCATCTGGCCGCTGAAGGCACCGCGCACCGAAAGCCCGAATGCGACGTCGGCGCCGACAAGCGCCTCGTCAAGCGTGCGAAGCTCCGTTTCCACCGCATGGGCCGACTTCCACTGGTTCATCCGTTCTTCGCGGCCCGAATAGATGACACCGGCGGTGTCGCACAGAATGATATTGTCGTGGGGCATCCCCATGGCCTTAAAAAGCTCAACACAGGCAATCGCCGCCGAGCCGGCGCCGTTGCAGACAAGCCTGGTGTTGGTGAGATCGCGCCCGGTCAGATCCAGTGCGTTGATAAGACCGGCGGCGGCGATGATCGCAGTGCCGTGCTGGTCGTCATGGAAGACGGGAATATCCATCAATTCGCGCAACTGGCTTTCGATCACAAAACAGTCCGGCGCCCTGATGTCTTCCAGGTTGATGCCACCGAACGAGGGGCCGAGATAGCGCACCGCATTGATGAATTCCCCGACATCCTCGGTTCCGATCTCCAGATCGATGGCGTCAATGTCGGCAAAACGCTTGAACAGAACCGCTTTGCCTTCCATCACCGGCTTGGACGCCAGCGCGCCGAGATTGCCCAGGCCAAGAATGGCGGTGCCGTTGGAGATGACCGCGACCAGATTGCCGCGGGTGGTGTAGTCGAAGGCGGCATTGGGGTCTTCGGCAATGCGCAGGACCGGCACGGCGACGCCCGGCGAATAAGCCAGCGACAGGTCGCGCTGGGTCGCCATCGGCTTGGTCGGATGGATTTCCAGCTTTCCGGGCTTGCCTTCTGAATGGAATTGCAGGGCTTCCTGGTCGGTGACGCTGATCCTGTTGGTATTGGCGTTCGGGATTTTTGTATCCAGTTTTTCCGATCCCGGTTTTTTTGAATCCGGCATGTGCGGATATCCTCCCGTTTTGTGAACCTTACCGGTGCATCTGGCGGCGAACAAGGAAATCGGCGCTGGTTTATGCCCGGCAATGCCCGACACCGGTGGCGGGACGCGAAATGACCTATGCCTAGCGCGCCAAAATACCGGCCCGCCGCGGGATTGGCCGGCGACAGCGTTTTTCACCGTTCGTCGATGCTGTTGACAATGAATGCCAAACCGGTTGCGGTCGCGGCCGAATAGTTTTAGTTTGCAGTGCAACCTGATTTTATCGCGGTGCAGCAATTGCTGAAACGCGGGCAGGTGCACAATGGCAACACAGAGAGCAACCCGCGCACGTGTTTTATCAGCTTTATGAATGGAACCATGCCGGTGTCGCGCCGCTTCGGGCCGCCGCCGACATGACCCGGCTGTTTTTCAGAAATCCGTTCAACCCGATGAGCGATACGCCGCTCGGCCGCTCACTGGCCGCCGGTGCGGAGCTGTTTGAGCGCACAACGCGGCGATACAGCAAACCGACCTTTGGTCTGGACGAGACCATGGTCGACGGCACGGCCGTCGCGGTGAAGGAACGGATTGTCTGGCAGAAGCCGTTTTGCTCGCTGTTGCATTTTCAACGCGATCTGCCAGCCAGCCGGCCCGATGATCCGAAGCTTGTGATCGTGGCGCCGATGTCCGGCCACTATGCGAGCCTGTTGCGCGGAACCGTGGAAACCTTTCTGCCGGATCACGAAGTTTATGTCACCGACTGGACAGACGCCCGCATGGTGGCGATGTCGGAGGGGCCGTTCGATCTGGATGACTATATCGACTATGTGGCCGATATTTTTCATCATCTGGGGCCCAATACCCATGTTGTCGCCGTCTGCCAGCCGTCGGTACCGGTATTGGCCGCGGTCGCGATGATGTCGGAGGACAACGATCCCGATGTACCGGCAACCATGACGCTGATGGGTGGGCCGATCGATACACGGATCAATCCCACCGCCGTCAACGCCCTGGCCGAGCAGCGAAATATCGAATGGTTCCAGCGTAACGTCATCATGCAGGTGCCGTTTCCCCATGCCGGCTTCATGCGCGCCGTTTATCCCGGCTTTTTGCAACTTTCCGGATTCATGACGATGAATCTCGACCGGCATGTGTCGGCGCATCGCGACCTGTTCCGGCATCTGGTGGAAGGCGATGGCGATTCGGCGGAGAAACACCGGGATTTTTACGATGAGTATATGGCGGTGATGGATCTGACCGCCGAATTCTATCTGCAGACCGTGCAGACGGTGTTTATCGATCACGCCCTGCCCAAGGGCACGATGATGCATCGCGGGCGGCTCATTCGGCCGGAATGCATCACCAAAACCGCGCTGTTGACCATCGAAGGCGAACGCGACGACATTTCCGGCATCGGGCAGACCAAGGCCGCTCATGTGCTGTGCACCGGCCTCACCAAAAGCCGGCAACAACATTACATGCAGCCCAAGGTCGGCCATTATGGCGTGTTCAACGGCTCACGATTCAAGGCCGAAATCGCGCCGCGGATTGGCAAATTCATCCGCAAAAACGGCTGATCACTGACGATTTCGCCTGGAGACGGGCGAAATGTTGGAAAATTCGTCTTCCGTAGCACGTTGAAATAATTGCGTTATTCCGATTGTTGGCAAAATCGGACCGATAAATCTTGAATCGTGATTTTTTTCTTCCCATCTGGATTGTATCGACAACCACAGGGGAATTTGATGACACACACTGCCACGGCAAACGGTTCTTGCATGCGCTCACGCGGACGGTGGAACGCGTTCAACATTGTTTTGATGATCCTCGGTTTCGTGGTCTTCTGGCCACTCGGTCTAGGCATGCTGGCCTGGATAATCTGGGGCGATGAACTTGGCCGGATGTTCCGCGATGCCAAGGCGCAGTTTTCATCTGCGACGGATCGTGCCTCGTTTCGCGCGCCAAACTTTGGCGGCGCCACGATGGGCCGCACCGGCAATGTCGCGTTCGATGACTATCGCGCGGCCGAGTTGAAGCGGCTTGATGACGAACGGCGCAAGATCGACGAAATGAAAGCCGAATTCGACGGCTTTGTGCGCGAACTCCGGCGCGTGAAGGACCAGGACGAGTTCTCCCGATTTATGGCGGACTACGAGACGCGGATATCCAAAAGCGAGAGCGCCGAGGATGTGATCGTCGACGTCAAGGCGGCGAAGAAGTCCGGCGGCAAGGGCTCGAAAAAGTCCTGACACCACGTCAGATCTATCAATAGGAACGGGGCCGATTGGCCCCGTTTTCGTATGTCCGCGGCTCGTGTTCGATTTCAAGACAGCAGTGTGCTCTTTCACTCATAACGCGGCTCGGTCATGATCGGAGCCATGCGAATCGCCCTCAAGCGTCAGCCGGACATGCTGTCCGTTGCCATCGATGATCAGATTATCGCCGTCCCGGTTAGTCGCAACAGCCGGGCGCGGCGGATTATCCTGAAAATTGACCCGCGCACCGGCGGCCCGGCGCTAACCCTGCCGGACGGTGTTTCGCTGGGTCAGGGGCGGGCGTTTTTAACGTCTCATGCGAAATGGATTGCCGCCCGTTTGATCCGCCAACCGGCGGGCGCCGCTTTCAGCGACGGTGCTATTGTGCCGTTTCGCGGCGATCCCCATCATATCCGCCATCGCCCCGGACGCGGGCTGGTTCATATCGGCGATGACATTGAAGCAGCGATTGTTGTACCGGCGGACATAGCGCATTTGTCCCGGCGGCTTCATGCCTGGTTGAAGCGGCAGGCGCGCGCGGACCTGGAACAGGCCGTGTTTGCCCATACGCAGGCGCTGGGTGTGAAACATCGGGGATTGCGCATCGGCGATGCGACCAGCCGCTGGGGGTCCTGCTCGGGCCGTGGCACCTTGTCATTTTCCTGGCGGTTGATCCTGGCGCCGCCGGCGATCCTCAATTATCTGGCCGCCCACGAAGTGGCGCATTTGAAGGAAATGAACCACGGGCCGCGCTTCTGGAAAATTGTGGCGCAGCTTGATCGCGATCATGAATCGGCGCGCAGATGGCTGAAAACCAATGGCCCGGCGCTTCACGCCGTCGGGCGGGATGCCGGTTCAATTATCGCGGCAGGCGTGCTCTAACCGCCACGCCCGAACAGGCGGGAGAAAAATGCGCCCGGACCACGGCGTTTGCGGGGCACATCGGCATTGGCCGGCATGGTCCGGCGCGGCTGGCGGGCCTGGGCGACATAATCGCCGCCGGGCAGTGCCACCGGCGTCAGGCCCTGATGGGCGGTCTGCATGAAGCGGGACCAGATGGTTGTCGGCAAATTGCCGCCCGAGGCGCGTTTCGTCGGCGAATTGTCATCGTTGCCCAGCCACACGCCGGCGATGAGGTTGGCGGTGTAGCCAACGAACCAGGCATCGCGGAAATCCTGACTGGTGCCGGTCTTGCCGCCTGCCGGCCAGCCGGGGATCTGCGCCTTTTTGCCAGTGCCGGTCAAAAGGGTTTCGCGCATCATGTCGTTCATCATGACCAATGTGCGGCCATCGATGGCGCGGCCCAACGAGTGGGGATCGCGCTCGAAAATCACCGCGCCATCGGCCGTGCGGATCGAGCGGATGACGTAGGGAAGGATTGTGTGGCCGCCATTGGCCAGCGGCGTATAGGCCGCCGTCAGTTCCATCAGGGTCACCTCCGATGTGCCCAGCGCGATCGAGGCATTGGCGGCAAGGGTTGAGTTCACCCCCATGCGATGGGCGGTTTTTACGACGTTTGCCGGACCGACCTCGGCGGCGAGTTTGGCCGCGACTGTGTTGAGGGAATGGGACAGGGCCTTGCGCAAGGTCACCGGGCCGGAATATTTCTTGTTGTAGTTTTTCGGCGACCAGTTGCCGATCTTCACCGGCCCGTCGACCCGGACGGTTTCGGGGGTCAGACCCATCTCAAGGGCCGTTAGATAGACGAACGGCTTGAAGGCCGAGCCGGGCTGGCGGCGGGCCTGTGTGGCGCGGTTGAACTGGCTCTTGGCATAATCGCGGCCGCCGACCATGGCCCGCACCGCGCCGGTGCCATCAAGTGCAATGACGGCGCCCTGGCTGACGCCGTATTTCTCGCCATCCCTCTTCAGCGCCTCAACCAGCGCCCATTCGGCGTCGCGTTGCAGGCCGATATCGATGGTCGTTTCGACGATGATGTCGGTCTCCAGCTTGCTCACATAGGAAAGCAAGCGCTCCATGACGAAATCCGCCACATAGCTCTCCGACCGTCCGACATGGCGCGAAGCGACTTTTGCCGTGGCGGTGCGCGCTGCCTGTGCTTCTTCAGGGGTCAAAAACCCTTCACGCGCCATGGCGTTCAGAACGAGGACAGAACGCGAATAGGCCCGCTCGGGATGGCGGTTGGGCGCGTAGTAGGACGGTGCCCGCAACAGGCCGGCGATGACCGCCGCTTCCTGGGCTGAAAGCTGGCTGGCGGATTTGTTGTAATAGCGGCGGGCGGCGGCATCGATGCCGTAGGCGCCAGCGCCGAAATAGACCCGGTTCAGATACATTTCCAAGATCTGGTCTTTGGAAAATTCCGTCTCCAGCCACAGCGCCAGCACCAGTTCCTGCACCTTGCGGCGGAACGAGCGCTCCGGGGTCAGGAACATGTTTTTCGCCAATTGCTGGGTCAGGGTCGAGCCGCCCTGCACCAGCGCGCGGGCCCGGACATTGACCAGCATGGCGCGGGAAAAACCGATCGGATCGAGGCCAAAATGCCGGCGGAACCGGTGATCTTCGATGGCGATCACCGCATTGGGCACATGGTCGGGAAGATGCTCCAGCCGAACCGCCTCGCCGCCGGTATCGCCACGGTTGGCAATCAGCGCGCCATCGACCGAAACGATCTGGATATTGGGTGGCCGGTCGGGAACCGCCCATTCGGACGTGTTGGGCAGTTGCATACCGTAGAAAGCAATGATGCCGATGACCGCGATAAAGCCCCATACGGCCGCAACCGAACCCCAATAGACGCCGCCACGGATGAGGCGGACAATAAACGGCCTTGCGCGCCGCCGCGACCGCCGGCTTGCCTTGGCCGACTGACGCTGTGCACCGCGACCGCCCTTGCGGCTACCCTTGCCGGTTCGCCTGGTATTGCTTTTTGTGGGCTTGGGTTTTGCCGCCCGGCCGGAACTGGCTGTCGCTTTCGCCGGCGTCTTCGATTTGGACTTTGCGGCCGATGCCGGTTTGGCGGCGGATTTGGCGCGCGTCTTGCCTGCCGGGGGTCCGGCAGTGCGATCTTCCGCGGTGACACGCAGTTCTGTGCCGCGCGTGCCCGATCCGAAGCGCGGTTCCACGCGCTTTTTGCCGTTACCTGCCATGTGTTTGCCAAATCCGTCCGAATTGAACCCCGTTATCACCCTAATTTTGGCGATTTAAGGGGCAGTTAACAAACTGCAAACGCCGCCCCTTGGCCTTTCTGCCGCCGGGCCGTCTTCAGGCGTGATGATCTGGCGCCTCAGGCCGGAACAGTTCGTGTCGAATTGGACCGGGCCTGTTTACCTTTTCTTAAGGCGCTGAACGACGCCATGTGCCGCCTGTGCTTTAACAGCTGCGGGAAGAGTGTGGGACGCGGCCGGCGGGAATTTTCGCCGATGGGACGCCGCAATCCACGGCAGTCCGGTGCGCCGTAAGCGCGATCCACCCCCCGATCAACAACAAGACCGGCGACGGGATCAGCACATGAACATTACCGAAAACCACTCCCGCGTCGCCTGGGTCGATGTCGCCAAGGGCATCTGTATCGTCATGGTGGTGATGATGCATTCCACCCTCGGCGTCGGGGCGGCGACCGGCGCGGAAGGCTGGCTCCACAAGGTCGTGGAATTTGCCCGGCCGTTCCGGATGCCGGATTTCTTTTTGATCGCCGGCCTTTTTCTGGCTTCCCGCATCGATGCGCCGTGGCGGTTGTATCTCGATCGCAAGGTGCTGCATTTCGTCTACTTTTACGCCCTGTGGCTAACGATCCAGTTTGGCTTCAAGGCGCCGGGATTTGCCGCTGAGCTGGGCTGGGACGGGGCGCTGGCGCTGTATTTCAAGAGCTTCATCGAACCGTTTGGTACTTTATGGTTCATCTATCATCTGGCGCTGTTCTTTGTGACGACGCGGCTGGTGAAATCCGTACCTTGGCCGCTCGTCTGGCTGTTCGCGGCCTTGTTGCAGATCGCGCCGATCCATACCGGCTCGATGCTGATCGATGAGTTCGCCAGCCGCTTTGTGTTCTTCTATTCCGGCTACATTTTCGCGCGGCATATCTTTGCCATCGCCGACTGGGTGGATCGCCATGCGCTAGTTGGTCTGGCCGGTCTTGCCGGCTGGGCGTTGCTCAACGGTGCGCTGGTATTTTCCGGCATTGGCGACTGGCCGGTCCTCAATCTGGCGCTCGGATTTGCCGGCGTCGGTGGCATCATCGCTGCGTCGATCCTGCTGGCCAAATCAGCGGCGACCCGCCCGGTTGAGACCGTTCTTTCCTGGCTCGGGGCGCGCTCGATTGTTGTTTATCTGGCGTTCTTCCTGCCGATGGCGATCAGCCGCGCGGTGCTTTTGAAGCTGGGCATCATCAGCGATATCGGCACCATATCGGCGCTGGTGACGCTGGCCGGCATCACGGGGCCGATCATGCTCTACATGCTGATTGCATGGACCGGCAAAGGCCGCTTCCTGTTTGCCCGGCCGGTCTGGGCACGGATCGACGGGCCGTGGCGCGAGCAGACGTTGAATGCCCGCAAGGCAGCGATTATCGCCGCCGAGTAATGGGTTATCCGGCGAACCAGCGCTCGGCGAGAAACAGGCCGAGGCCGAGCAGCGCCGCATTGAACACGGCGCGGAACATCTTTTCCGACAGTTTCTGCCGCAGCCGGCGGCCAAACTCCATGCCGATCAGCGCCGGTATCGTGCAAGCAATCGATATAAGCAAAAGTCTGCCGGGCATCAGCGCGTTGGCACTCAGGGTCAGGCCCAGTAAAATGGCGCATATCGAAAAGTGAAACCCCATGGCCTGGATCAACCGGTCGCGGGAAAAGCCGAGGGACTGGAAATAGAACACTGCCGGCACCGAATAGGCGCCGGTCATGGCCGCCAGAACGCCAGTCGACAGGCCGGCGAGCGGCCCCACCCAGGGCTCATGGTGCGCCGGCAAGACCATCGGTGGCCGGAACAGCCCGTTGAGCGCGTGGGCGATCAGCAAAAAACCCAACAGGGCTGATAACAGATCAACGTCGGCGCGCACCAGCGCCAACCCGCCGAGAGGGACACCGATGATCGCGGCGATCTCGAATGGCCAGATCCGGCGGACCACGGACCGCAACTCCCTGCCCGAAACCGCCTGCCAGACATTGCCGACAAGCGAGGGAACAATGATCAGCGCCATCGCCGGCATCAGACCGAAGGCGACGGTTGAAAGCCCGACCGAGATCGCCGGCAGGCCGAGACCGGCCAGACCCTTGACGATCCCGGCCAGCAGGAAAATGGCGATGAGGATCGCAATCGTCTGGGCGGTCAGATCAAGGGGAAGCGGCATAAACAGCACCAGGCGGAGCGGATGGCAAGGTTGGCCAAGACTGGAGACAATAGCCGATCCCGCCCACGTGCCAAACGGGAAAAGCGGTCCGGGGACAAATCCGCGGCTTGAACCACAATCCACGGCTTGAACCGCAATCCAAGGCGGGCCAAAGATGGTCCATGTCAGACAATGCCAGTTCCAGCGCCACATCCGCCGCCATCAAACCGGGCGATCATGTCATTCTGGTCGACGGGTCGTCCTTCATCTTTCGCGCTTTTCACGCGCTGCCGCCGCTGACCCGAAAATCGGACGGCCTGCCAGTCGGCGCCGTTGCCGGCTTTTGCAACATGTTGTGGAAGCTGTTGCAGGAGGGGCCGACGCCGGAGAAGGGCCCCGAATCAGGAAATTCGCCGACCCATTTCGGGGTGATTTTCGATTATTCTTCAAAAACATTCCGCAAGGAGATTTATCCCGAATACAAGGCCAACCGGCCGCCGCCGCCGGACGATCTGGTGCCGCAATTCGGCCTGATCCGCGAGGCGACACGGGCCTTTTCAACCCCGTGCATCGAACTGGAGGGCTATGAGGCCGACGATCTGATCGCAACCTATGCGGTGCAGGCCCATGCCGCCGGTGCGACGGTGACCATCGTGTCGTCGGACAAGGATCTGATGCAGCTGGTCAATGACGGCATCACCATGGTCGACACCATGAAGAACCAGGTGATGGATGCGGATTTTGTCTATGCCAAATTCGGGGTCGGGCCGGACAAGATGATCGACCTTCAGGCGCTGGCCGGTGACAGTACCGACAATGTGCCCGGTGTGCCCGGCATCGGCCCCAAAACGGCGGCGCAACTGCTCGATGAATATGGCGATCTGGACGGGATTTTGTCGCGGGCCAGCGAGATCAAGCAGAACAAGCGGCGGGAAAACCTCATCGAATTTGCCGATCTGGCACGGATATCCAAGCAACTGGTGACCCTGCGCCAGGACACGCCGGTCACCGTACCGGTTGGCGATCTGGGCGTGCAGCCGGTCGACGGCCTGCGGGCGATCTCCTTTTGCAAGGCGATGGAATTCAACTCCCTGACCCGCCGGGTGGCCGAAGCGACCGGCGCCGATGCCGCCGAGATCGAGGCGATGACGGTGGAAGTCAAAGGCTGGGGCGGCAACAGCGGCCCGGCGCACGGCCCTGATCTGGATGTGGACGGCGATGCAGCCGGCGGCACTTCGGATACGGCGAAGGGCGAACGCGGGTTTGTCGGAACGCCTTCCGATCTGGCGAACCAGCGGTTGCGCGAGGCGGCAGATACAAAGATCAACCGCGATTCCTATGAATGCGTCCGCACCATTAAGGCGCTGGGCGACTGGATTGCCGACTGCCGGGAAGCCGGCGTGTTTGCCGTCGATACCGAAACCACCAGCCTTGACGCCATGCAGGCGGATTTGTGCGGCGTATCGCTGGCCTATCAGACCGGCGATGGCGGCATCCGCGCCTGTTATATTCCACTGACCCACCGGTCCGGCGAGGAAGATCTTTTGTCGCTCGGCGATGGCGGCACGCTGGTCGAAGGCCAGATCCCGCTTGATGAGGCCATCGATGCGCTGAAGCCGCTGCTGGAAGACCCGGCAGTTTTGAAGATCGCGCAAAACCTCAAATATGACTGGCTGCTGTTGTCGCGCTACGGCATCGAGATCGCGCCCTATGACGACACGATGCTGATCGCCTATGCGCTGGATGCCGGCAAATCGACCCATGGCATGGACCGGCTGTCGGAAAATTTCCTCGGACACACACCGATACCGTTCAAGGAAGTGGCGGGCACCGGCAAGGCGAAAGTGACCTTCGACAAGGTGGCCATCGACATCGCCACGGCCTACGCCGCCGAAGACGCCGACGTGACCTTGCGGCTGTGGCGGGCGCTGAAACCGCGGCTGGTCGCCGACAAGGTGACAAGCGTCTATGAGCGGCTGGAGCGGCCGATGGTGCCGGTGCTGGCCCGCATGGAGCGGCGCGGCATCACCGTCGACCGGCAAATCCTGTCGTTGCTTTCCGGCAACTTTGCCCAGCGTGCGGCGGCGATTGAGGCGGAAATCCATGCGCTGGCCGGCGGGCCGTTCAATGTCGGTTCGCCCAAGCAGCTTGGCGAAATCCTGTTTGACCGGATGGAACTGCCGGGCGGGCGCAAGACCAAGACCGGCCAGTGGTCGACCGATGCCAAGATGCTGGAAGATCTGGCTAACGAGGGCCATGAACTACCGCGCAAGGTGGTCGAATGGCGGCAACTGACCAAGCTGAAATCGACCTACACCGATGCCCTGCCCGGTTACATCAATCCGCAGACCGGCCGGGTCCATACGTCCTATGCGCTGGCGTCGACCACCACCGGGCGCCTGTCGTCGTCGGACCCGAACCTGCAAAATATCCCGATCCGCACCGAAGAAGGCCGGCAGATTCGCACCGCCTTCATTGCCGAGGCGGGCATGAAGCTGCTGTCGGCGGATTACTCGCAGATTGAATTGCGCGTGCTGGCCCATATCGCCGACATTGGCGCGCTGAAACAGGCGTTTGCCGACGGTCTCGACATTCACGCCATGACCGCATCGGAAATGTTCGGCGTGCCGGTCAAGGATATGGACCCGATGGTGCGGCGGCGGGCCAAGGCGATCAATTTCGGCATTATCTACGGCATTTCGGCGTTTGGACTGGCCAACCAGCTGGGCATCGGGCGCTCAGAGGCGGGCGACTACATCAAGACCTATTTTGAGCGCTTTCCCGGCATCCGCGCCTATATGGATGCCACCAAGGAATTTTGCCGCGAGCATGGCTATGTCGAGACGATATTCGGCCGCCGGGCGCATTATCCGGAGATCAAGTCGAGCCAGCCGAACGTGCGGGCCTTTAACGAGCGGGCCGCCATCAATGCACCGATACAGGGCTCCGCCGCCGATATCATCCGCCGGGCGATGATCCGCATGGAAACCGTACTGAGCGATGCGAAACTGGACGCGCGGATGCTGCTGCAGGTCCATGATGAACTGATTTTCGAGGTGCCCGACGATCAGGTCGAGGCGACCATTCCCGTCGTCTGCAAGGTCATGGAAAAAGCATCGGAACCAGCCTTGATGCTGACCGTGCCGATAAAGGTCGACGCCCGCGCCGCCGCCAACTGGGACGAGGCACACTAATGCGCGCCTTGAAACGTGCGTTGCAGTTTCCTGATGTTAATCCTGTTGAATTCGGCCGGCGTATCGACCACAACGAACAATGAACAATGTTACTGACGCGGCCCGGGAAATCCCTGAACTACTGCGTATTTATGTGATTAATCTCGACCGGGTTGCAGATCGCTGGCAGACAATTTCCAGCGCCCTGGATTCTGTACCCTGGCCGGTGGAGAGAATATCGGCTTTCGATTGCAAGGGAGACGTTTCGGCAATTCTTGGCCAGCGCAATCAGAAAATTGTCGATCCACCATACGGGGTTGGCTGGAATCCATTGCGCCTGCGGATGTTTTCGCTTGTCGAGGAAGCGACATTTTGCAGCCATCTCCATGCCCTGGCCGTATTTCTGGAATCGGGCATCGCGTATGGCATCATCATGGAAGACGATGCGGCCATTGAAAGCGATTTCACAAATTGCGTCAGCTCGATAATAAATTGCGAGTTGGAATTCGATGTCGTGAAACTGGAAAGTAGCCGCGATTCCGGCGCACGTCTGGCAGTGGTTCAAGAAGAACTGGAAAATTGTCGCATCGTCCGTTCTTTTCGGCCAGCATCCGGCGCCGCAGCCTATCTGGTATCCCGCAAGGGTGCACGGCGGCTGTTGGACAATGCCGGGCAATTGCGGGTGCCCGTTGATGACTATATCTGGAACACCGGCCTCAATGGCTGCCTTATCTATCATGCCGCACCGTTCCCGGTGACACAGTCCGGCGCCGTAAGCACCATGACAGCCCACCGGTCGCATCTCCGTCATCGCAAGAAGCGCGATCCCGTCAGTTTTGCGATCCAGGGCCTGCGCCGCGGCTGGCTTCGCTTGCAACTGATCCACGCCGCGCTGTTTCGGCCAACGTTCAATCCGCTTTCCATACGCAAGGTGCCATGGTGAGACTGAGCGCCCGGTGGCATACGGCCTGGTCTAGCCCGTCGCTGACTTAAGCCCTGCCACAACCACAACAATGCCAAACGCCAGCACCGCGATTTTCCACACATCGCCGCGCTTTTTCAGGCCCGGAAATCCGAACGGCTTGATGAGATGGGCTACCATCGCCATGGCCAGAATGATGGTGACAATGCGGGTCACGGGGCGACCAGTTCACCGCCGATCACATAGCGCAGGATAGCGACAACCTGTTCGGGCGTTTGCGCCACCGCCAGCGCCGCCGCGTCCACCTCCTTTAGCGCATGGGCGTGATCAGGACCGTGGAGAATTATTGTCGGGATGCCACGGGCCGCGGCATAACCGGCGTCAAAGGCGGCGTTCCACTGGCGGTATTGGTCGCCGAAGCGCACGACGACGATATCGGCCTCATCGATCAGGGTGCGGGTGCGGATGGCGTTCATCTGGGCGCCCTTGCGGTCGTGCCAGAATTTGTCCGGCTCGGACCCGAGGATTGTTGCCCCGCAATCGTCGCTGGCTTCGTGGTCGGTCACCGGTGCGCTGAACAGGGTTGGCAGTCCGGCGTCGGCCGCGCCGGCGGCAATGCGCTGGCGCCAGTCGGTGTGGATTTCGCCAGATAGATAAACGGACCAGATGCGGTCCGGCGCGCCGGTTTTGCTGTGTGTGTCTGCCACGATCCCTCCCCTGCCCGAGACTGGTCTGGTGCTGCCAATGGCCGTTACCGATAGGGGCACAATAACGCCGAGGCAATGGAATTGTGCGACGAACAGGTCCGGCTGTCAGATATCGACTTCCCACAGGCCGATCAGAACGAACACAAGGAACACCACGGACAATGCGATGAAAACGCCAAAGACGAATCGGCCGACGACAGAAACGCCACGGGAAAACCCGGTGAAGCCGAAGGCGGCGGCGACTGTTGCGATTACCGCGAAAATGAGAACCCAGCGCATGATCGCCTGCTCCGTTATTCTGATCCGGTGGTGATCGCCGGCCGGTCCGGTAAGAGTGTGCGTGCCTGACCGGCTGCGTCAAGGCGGCAGTTGTCGTCGCCCGGCTGAGGCTTTAGATTCCCACGTTGGCGACGCCGGCGCCGCGTCTGTGCCCAATTAAAAGGCCAAAACAATGAAGCTAAAGAGTTTTGAACATGTTCTGATCCTGGCCGAGGATCTGACCGCGACCCGTAATTTTTATGTCGATATTGTCGGCCTGGAAGAAGGCTTCCGGCCGGACTTCGGATTTCCCGGCTACTGGCTCTATCTCAATGGCAGCGCCTGCATCCATCTGGCGAGCAAACGCACCATCGGCGATGGCGCGATGGGCGGAAAGGAACGCGGCGATGACGAGGCCGCCTCCGGCTGCATCGATCACGTGGCCTTCAATGCCGACGACATTGACGGTGCCCGGGCGATACTGGACGAACGCGGCATCGACTATCGCCACAAGATCGTACCCGGCGCGCCGTTGCAGCAATTGTTCGTGCGCGACCCCAATGGCGTGTCGGTGGAAATCAATTTCCCGACGTGATGATCGTGGTTGCACGACGCAATGAGAAACCGAATTTTGCAATGCCGGGCTCTTGAAATGACGTTACGAAATGCCATTATCATGATTGGAAAATTTTGAGAATAATCCTCTCAATGCAAGCGGAGAATTAGAATGATATTCCGCCAGATGTTCGACACGACATCCTCGACCTACACTTATCTGCTGGCCAGCCGGCACGGCGGCGAGGCGCTGATCATCGATCCAGTGCTGGAGCGTGTGGATCGCTATCTGACCTTGTTGAAGGAACTTGATCTGAAACTGATCAAGGCGGTCGATACCCACGTCCATGCCGACCACATTACCGGGCTTGGCGAGTTACGCGACAAAACCAAGTGCATCACCGTGATGGGCGAACAGAGCGGCGTCGATGTCGTGTCGATGCGGGTCAGCGACAGTGACAAGGTCGATATCGAAGGGGTGTCGCTCCTGGCCATGTATACCCCCGGCCATACGGACGATTCCTACAGTTTTTCCTTGGGCGACCGGGTGTTTACCGGCGATACGCTATTGATCCGCGGTACCGGACGCACCGATTTCCAGAACGGCAGCGCCCGTGATCAATACGATTCCATCTTCAATCGGCTGCTAAAACTGCCCGACGATATGCTGGTCTACCCCGCTCACGACTATAAAGGCGACACGGTGAGCACCATCGGTGAGGAGCGGGCAAACAATCCGCGTCTGCAAGTCTCGTCGATCGATGAGTATATGGCGATCATGGACAACCTCAATCTACCCAATCCGAAGATGATGGATGTCGCCGTGCCGGCTAATCTGCATCAAGGTTTGAAGCAAGACGATCCGGCGCTGGCGGCTGCTTCCCTTTGCTGTGATGATGCGCTCAACCTGATCGACAGTGGCAATGTCGTGCTGGTGGACTTGCGAGACAAGGACGAGCGGGTGCGCCACGGCGAAATTCCCGGCTCCGTCCATGCGTCCTACACGGCGCTATCCGATCACGTATCGCCGGGCGGGCTGTTGTTTGAACTGGCCAGTTCAACCGGCAAGCGGCTGGTGTTTTATTGCGCCTATGGCGAGCGCTCAGCCATGGCGGTGGAGGCAGCGCGCGATGCCGGCATGACCAATGCCTGCCACATCAAGGGCGGCATCGAAGCGTGGAAAGAATCAGACGGGCCGGTGGTGCAGTAATTGAGTGCTACAGGAATTGCGGCCACACCGACGCGATCGCGAAAGCACGGGTCGCAATTACCGTCCCCCCGGCGCCCGATGCAAGGCATGATCGGCAATCCAGTCAGGAGCCTGTCATGCCAGATTTGCCCCATCACAATGGCTCGCCCGCTGCCGGAAATGGGCTTGAGCGGGTTACTCGCGCGATCGATGAAGCCGGCGGCCTCCCAAACCGCTATTACACGGACCCGGACCTGCGCGATCTGGAAAACCGGCGCCTGATTGCCGGCACTTGGGCCGGGGCCGGTTTTACCAAGGACCTGCCGCAGCCTGGAACCTTGATGCCCGTTCGCTTTGCCGGCGTGCCGCTTGTGATGGTGCGCGACAAGGCCGGCGACATCCGGGTGTTTGAAAATGTCTGCCGGCACCGGGGCATGATCCTGTCCGAAACAGCCGGCAAATGCTCGGTGATCCGTTGCCCCTATCACGCCTGGACCTACGGGCTGGACGGGCGCTTACGGGCGACACCCCATATCGGCGGGCCGGGAGTGCATTCCCATCCGCGTATCGATGCAGAGACTCATTCGCTCAATCGGGTGCGGGCCCATGTGTTTCTGGGGGTTGTATTCGTCAATCTGGATGGCAACGCGCCGCCGTTCGAAGCGTATGCGCGCCCGCTGCTGGAGCGCTGGTCCGAGTTTGCCGACAAGGAACTTTATGCCGGATCCGACTGCGGCTTTTCGCTGACCGTGAATTCGAACTGGAAACTGGCAGTGGAGAATTATTGCGAGAGCTATCACCTGCCCTTCGTTCATCCCGAACTGAACCGCTATTCCAAGCTGGAAGACCACTACAATATCATGCAGCCGGGGTGCTGTGCCGGTCAGGGCACCACGGTTTACAATCCGCAACTGGCGGGCGACGGGCCGGGATTTGCCGATTTTGCCGGCCTATCCGACATGTGGGACCGGGGCGCGGAGTATATCGCGCTGTTTCCCAACACGCTGCTTGGCGTCCATCGCGACCACACCTTCGCGATGATCCTCAATCCGCAATCGGTAGCGCAATGCCGGGAAGATGTGGCGATTTATTATGCCAGCGAAGCGGCCATCGGCGATGATTTTGCCGAACTGCGCCAAAAGAACGCCGCCAACTGGCGATCGGTTTTTGACGAAGATATCGGTGTGGTGGAGGGTATGCAGCGCGGCCGCAGCGGTTTGCAGTTCGACGGCGGTGTGTTTTCACCGGTGATGGACGGCCCGACCCACTGTTTTCACGCCTGGGCGGCGGAACGGCTGAGCGCTGGTTAGCGCTTGAAGACGACCTGCGAATAGCCGAAGTAGGACAGGAACATCGTGATCAGCGTCGCGATCGCCGTTGCAAACAGCGGCGGCAAGCCCGAGATCAACAGCAACAGCGTGGAATAGATGGCGAAATTGGTCATCGCCGTTCCCGCTGCCACGAAGAAATAGCGCGCGCCTTCCTTGACTTGACCATGGGTCGAGGGCTGGAAGGTCACGGTGCGATTGAGCCGCCAGGTGACGGACACCGCCACAATGATCGACAGGATCCGGGCCGAATAGGGGTCGAGGCCAACCTGGGCGATCAACAGCAGCAGAACGGAGCTGTCGACGACAAATCCGGTCGCACCTACCATGCCGAACCGGATGAACCGGCCAACAAAGGCACGTAGTTTGCCGCCGGGCATGGCCAGCTCCATCGTTTTGCCGAACTGCAAGGTCTTACTGAACCCCGAGCGCCGGGACGGACAGGAACAAAATGCGTTTTTGTTCCACCCGTGCCCGTGACAGGCTGTCGAGGATCAGGCCACAACTCGTCATCAGGAAGGCAATCACCATCAGGCTCATGGCGCCGACGGCGGTCGGCAGGCGCGGCACAAGACCGGTCTGCCACCAGGTGGCGACAATTGGCGCCATCAGCACGATGCCGGCCACAGCGATAAACGCTGCGATCCACGAATAAAACCGCAGCGGCTGGGTTTCCTTCAACAGCATCATGAACATGCGCAGGATGCGGAACCCGTCGCGGAAAGTGTGCAATTTGCTATCCGACCCTTCCGGGCGGCGGCCATAATCCAGTTCGATCTCGGCGACCGGAATCATCAGCTCGCCGGCATGGACCGACATTTCAGTCTCGATCTCAAAGCCGGTCGAAATGGCCGGAAAACTTTTCACAAAACGCCGGGTGAACGCCCGGTAACCGGAGAAAATGTCCGAAAATCCGTCGCCGAACAGCGTGCGATAGGTGGCATTGAAGATGCGGTTGCCGAAAGCATGACCGGCGCGACCGGCATCGACGCCGACTTCGCGGCGGGTACCGACAACCATGTCGACGCGCTCTGTAATCAAGGCATTGATCAGCGAGGGGGCATCGGCGGGATCATAGGTGCCGTCGCCATCGGCCATGATGTACATATCAGCCTCAATGTCGGCGAACATCCGGCGCACCACATTGCCCTTGCCCTGGCGGTTTTCGCGAAACACCCGCGCGCCGGCCTTGGCGGCAGCGCGCGCGGTATCGTCGGTTGAATTGTTGTCAAACACATAGACCGTCGCCCCGGGCACCGCCTCGGTAAACTGTTCGACGACATCACCGATCGTCAGGGCTTCATTATAACACGGCAGCAAAACCGCGATTTTCAGTCCGTCACTGATGGCTGGTACCGACATGGTGTCCCCGTCCTTACGCTCTTTACGCTTCCCTACAGGCCTGTGCGGGCGGTACGCGCGCCGCAGCCTTTTGCCTTGATACTGGCCTATCACGACGAGGGTTAAGTTTGGGTAAGAGCGGCGGCAAGGATCGGTAAACCATGCCTTTACATCCAGCGTTTAGAAATGGGGCAAGTCCGGGGTCGGTTCGGCGCGTGTGACGCGTTGTTCAAGGCGGCGCGTGATTAGGAGCATCGCAATGGCGAGCGCAGCAGACGGGTCCGCAGGACATATCGCCGGCACCGGTATTGGCCGGCCGGCCAAAGTGGCAAGTAATCCGGCGGCAAACGGCGGCGAGCCGGTTGCCCTGTCGGTTCTGATCGCCTGGGGCGCCTGCGCCTTTGCGCTTGTCATGGTTTTCCTGCCGCACCCCTGGTCGCGGCTTGCGCCCGATCCCGACAGTTTGATGCGGCTGGTGCAGGTCCGTGACCTGATCGGCGGTCAGGGCTGGTTCGATACCCTGCAATATCGCCTCGATCCGCCGGGGGGTCTGCCGATGCACTGGTCGCGCCTGATCGATGCGCCGCTAGCGGCGATCATCATGGCCGGCACCGCCCTGTTCGGGCAATCGACCGGCGAGGCGATCGCCCTGTTTGTCTGGCCGCTGGCGCTGCTTGGCGTATTTACGCTTGCCGCAGCCGTTTCGGCAACGGCGATTGCCGGACGTCAGGCGGCATTCCCGGCGGCCATATTGGCAATCCTGTGTCTGGATGCGCTGAACTATTTCATTCCCGGTCGTATCGATCATCACAATGTGCAGCTGGCGCTAGTGCTGATCGCGGTGGCAACCGCCGCGCGGATCGGCAACCGTGCCCGTTACGGCATTGGTGCCGGACTGACCCTTGCTGTGATGCTGGCAATCGGGCTTGAGACCCTGCCCTATGCCATCATTGTTGTGGCCGGTATCGCGCTGAACTGGGCACTTTCGCCGACCAGCAGGAAGGCAACGGCCACGGGCACAATCGCTTTTGGCCTGAGCTTTGCCGGCAGTCTTGCGATCCTCCATGCCGCGACCATCCGCGTTGCCGGCACCGCCGTCTGCGACACGCTTTCGCCGGCCTATCTATTGCCGGGCATGGTTGGCGGTATCGGTTTGGCCATGATTGTCCAATCCGGCAGAGCATGGACCCGAACGCGGCGACTATCAGCGCTGGCCGGGCTTGCGGTAGCGGTCATGGTTCCGGCAGCGTTGTTGTTTCCGCAATGCCTGGCCGGTCCCTATTCGGCCGTATCCAACGAGTTGCAGACCCTGTGGCTCAGCGGTGTTGCCGAAGCGCAGACCTTGATGGGTTATGCCGCCGTGAAGCCTGCCGAGGCGTTTGGCAAGACGGCGGCGCCGGTGCTGGCGCTGATTGTCGGTTTTTCCATGACCCGGGGCCGCGCCGCGCGGCCCGATGATGCGCCGTTCGGACTTTGGCTGGCACTGGCGACCATTGGTGTTGCGCTTGCCCTGAGTTTTGCGCAGGTGCGGGCGGCGCCCTTTGCCAATGCCTTTGCCGTTCCGGTTCTTGCCGCGTGGATTGGTGATATTCGCAGCCGCATGGGCCAGTCAGGTCACCGGCGGCGGGCCGGGCTGGTGCTGATCGTCGCCTGGCTCGCGGCCACGCCGCTTACCTGGTACGGGCTGGGCTTTGGAACAATTGGGTTGGCGGCAAAAGCATCGGAATTCCAGACCCAGGCGGCGCAATCGGCACCAGGCCCGGCCAGCGATGCGGCCGCAATCCAGCCCGTGGTCATCAGCGAATGTGCGGATCGTTCCGCCACCGTTGATCTGGCTTTCATCGATCCGGGACGGGTAATGAGCACGGTGTTTTACGGGGCCAACATTTTGGCCATGTCGGCGCACAGTGTGGTGGCTGGACCCTATCACCGCGGAGAAGCGGCTATTCTCGATACCGTACGCACCATGAATGGGGCGCCGGATGAGGCAAGGGCGATCCTTTCCCGGCGCCGCATTGACTATCTGGTGATCTGCCCGACATCGGCGGAGGTCCGCGATACGCTTCCCGAAGCGCCGGACGGTCTGCTGGCCCGCCTTGTGCGCGGTGACAGCGTGCCCTGGCTGCAGCCGGTTCCGGGCAATTCGGCGCTGAAGATTTTCCGCATTATGCTATAGAGGGCGCGCAGCCGGTCGAATCAGGGTCAAAAACCAGCGATACCCGAACGGGCCGGCGTTGCCAGGCGGGAGTGCGGCATGCGGCTTTATCTCACCAGACGGTTTCGAATTATCAATTTTTTCACCCCATTGGCGGCGTTGTTGGCCGGCGCTTTTCTTGTCACGCCGTTCAGCACACAGGCCGGTGGTGGCGCGCGGGCAGCGGAGCGCCCGGCCAAGCAGTTGTTTGGCGCTGCCGTCCGGCCCGCCGATCTGCGTCCCGGTTCGATCGGATTTTACAGCAAGGGATGCCTGTCCGGCGGTGAGGCGATGCCCGTAAACGGACATCACTGGCAGGCCATGCGCCTGTCGCGCAACCGCAACTGGGGCCATCCGGATCTGGTCGCCATGTTGAAATGGCTGGCCGGGGAAGCAGCCCGCAAAGACGGCTGGCCCGGATTATTGGTCGGCGACATGTCGCAGGCGCGCGGCGGCCCGATGCTGACCGGCCATGCCTCACACCAGATCGGACTGGACGCCGATGTCTGGCTGACGCCGATGCCAAAGCGAAAATTAAGCCGCAAGGAACGCGAAGACATGTCCGCCGTGGCGGTGACCAAGACCGGAGCGAATGTGGTGTTTGCCAATGTGTGGACCGACGCGCATTTTCGCCTGATCAAGCGGGCGGCAAGCCACCGGGCGGTGCAGCGCATTCTTGTAGCGCCGGGGATCAAGAAAAAACTTTGCGAAACCGAACGCGGCAACAAAAGCTGGCTGCACAAGATCCGCCCCTACTGGGGACACAATTATCACATGCATATCCGCATCAAATGCCCGCCCGGCTCCACCGGCTGCAAGGCGCAAAAACCACCACCGCGCGATGATGGATGCGGCGCCCATCTGGCCTGGTGGTATTCAGATGAACCGTACGCCAAGCCCGGCAAGCCGACCAAACCGGTGAAGAAAAAACCGCCGGTCAAACTGTCGGGATTGCCGGGTGCTTGCCGGAACGTGTTGTTGGCACCGGAACGGCCCGGAACGGCGTCAGCGCTTGATGCATTTGCCGGCCGAACACCCCCAGCGCGCACAGTAACCGCCGCCGCGTTGCTGGCGCCGGCGCTACCGGTTCCGCTGTATCCCAAGCCAAGGCCGGATATTCGATAGACCTTATCGTGATGATCAGTCCCGGTGACCAGAAATGCGCTGCCGGTTAGCCGTTCAGGGATTTGTTGCGTCGCTCGAAGCCAGCGAGGCTGGGCACGAAACGCCAGTGCCGCCAAGGCCGCAATAGCCGCCGGGATTTTTTGCCAGATATTGCTGGTGATACTCTTCGGCATAAAAGAATTCCGGCGCGTCCACGACTTCCGTGGTGATGGTGCCGCGGCCAGCCGCCGACAGGGCATCCTGATAAGATTTCAGCGCAGCGTCCGCTTCGGCCTTCTGGTCAGTGTCAACAACATAAATGCCAGACCGGTACTGGGTGCCGACATCGTTGCCCTGGCGCATGCCCTGCGTCGGGTCATGGGCCTCCAGAAAGGCAGCGAGCAATTCGGCGTAGGAAATTTTCGCCGGATCAAAAACAACCCGCACCACTTCATTGTGCCCGGTCTGGCCTGAACACACTTCGCGATAGGTCGGATTTGGCGTCTGACCGCCGGCATAGCCAACTGCCGTCACATGAACGCCGGGCAATTGCCAGAACACCCGTTCGGCGCCCCAGAAACAGCCCAGACCGAACAGGGCGACGGACATGTCGTCGGGCCATGGCGGCGAAATTGACTGGCCGTTTACAAAATGAGCCGAGGCCGTCTCGATAGGCCCGGCGCGGCCGGCAAGTGCGCCGCCCGAAGCAGGCGCCGCGCTCTTGTTCCCGAACAATTGTCGAAGCATGGTCGATCCTTTCCAGCGCTGGATCAGCGCCTCGCTTTTTTTATTCCCGCTATACTTCATCGTCATAAAACACCGCGCGGCGTCGCTTGCGGCCGATCAGCAAAAACAGCACCGCCAGGATGCCGACGACCAGCCAGGCCGGGGCGGTCAGCACCCACTGGGTCAGCCCGTCCCACAGCCAGGGCCAGCCCAGATGCTGCTCAATGGTGAACTGCACCTGATTGAGGGTGGTCGGCGCGAGCCGGAACCAGACCTCGCCAAGGGCTGTGAATTCCAGCGCCGACGCGGCAATTGTCTTGGCGCCATCGCGCACAATCAGAACGATTGTCGCTGCCAGCAACCAGTAGCCGACAAATCGAAAGAAAAACCGGATCATTTCCACCCCCGCAATGCGCCCGGCGACAAACGCCGGAGTCGAATGTGTGTGAACACGAACGTAAGCATCGGCACCGGGTTCTGCAAATCCTGCGCTGCCGCTATCGCCGCGCTCTGGCCGCATCTGGTTCAACAATTTGGCACCGGGTTGTGAGGTCACGACACTTTGCGGGCGGCGGGTCGAGAGCGGATCGGGGACGGATCAATCTGGCACCTTGCGAATTCGCGCGCAGCCCGATAAATGAAGCGGCCCGGAGAGGTGGCCGAGTGGTCGAAGGCGCACGCTTGGAAAGCGTGTAGGCGGGCAACTGTCTCCAGGGTTCGAATCCCTGTCTCTCCGCCAGTCGCTTATGAACCCCCGCCTTATCAGTAAGTTATTGATAACTATGGGTTCTATCTTCCCGCTGTTCCACTGAACTGTTACAGTGGAGACATGGAAAAGATGACTGGACATACCCGCCTTTATCGTAGAGGCGCGACCTACTATCACCGCGCCGCTATCCCCGTTGATATCAAGAATAGCTATCCGAAGAGCGAAGAGACGTTCTCGCTGAGGACAAAGGACCACCAAGATGCGGTCCGGCGTGTCCGGGCTGCTGCTGTCGAAGTTGACAGTAGGTTTGATGCCCACAGGCGCTCATTGGCCAAGGAAGCTCAGCCGGCTCTGAAGGAGCTGTCGGACCAGCAGATCAAGCGGATAGGGGAGGTATATTACGCCTTTCGATTGGCGGAAGATGAGGAAGTGCGCCTTGATCAGTTTTATGAGCCCGAGGGACCTAAGCCAGAATATCCTGTTCCGTCTTTTGAAGAATATGTGGACGTCAACGAGGCGATGGATGAG
>CAXMRP010000027.1:0-2931 GCA_964196155.1 uncultured Polyangiaceae bacterium | reverse complement strand
CCGACCTCGCGGCGGACTTCGTCGATCCGCTTCAGATCGTTGGTCAGTTCAATGCCGTCGACGATGACGTCGCCCTTCTGATGCTCCTCCAGCCGGTTGATGCAGCGGATCAGCGTCGATTTGCCTGACCCGGACGGTCCGGCGATGACAATCCGCTCGCCGCGCATGACCTTCAGATCAATGTCGCGAAGCACGTGAAAGTCGCCAAACCACTTGTTGACGTTGCGCATTTCGACGGCGACATCGGTTTCCGACACCGTCAATTTCAAGGCCACTTTCGGACCTTCGGCAGCCACGGCTGATTGATCGCTCATGGTTCGGTTCCCTGATGCTAATGGCCCGTATACAGGCGTTTTTCGGTGTAGATCGAATAGCGCGACATGGAGAAACAGAAGACCCAGTAGGTCATCGCCGCAAAGAAATAGGCAGTGACAGACGTAACCGGCGTCGACCATGTCGGATCGGTGAAGCTGGACTGAATCTGACCGAGAAAATCAAAAAGTCCGATAATCAGGACCAGCGTGGTGTCCTTGAACAGGCCGATAAAGGTGTTGACGATACCCGGTATGACGAGCTTGAGCGCCTGCGGCAGGATGATCAGCTGCATCTTCTGCCAGAAAGCCAGACCGACGGCATCGGCGGCCTCATACTGCCCCTTGCCGATAGCCTGCAATCCGCCGCGCACCACCTCGGCCATATACGCGGAGGAAAACAGCGCAACGCCGATCAGGGCCCGCATGAGCTTGTCGAAGGTGACGCCTTCGGGCAGGAACAGCGGCAGCAGG
Organism: uncultured Polyangiaceae bacterium; assembly: GCA_964196155.1. Lineage (GTDB taxonomy): Bacteria > Pseudomonadota > Alphaproteobacteria > Rhizobiales > Afifellaceae > CAXMRP01. The sequence goes on along the minus strand of CAXMRP010000027.1, from coordinate 2,146 downwards.
ACCGACGACATGAAAAGCACGGTAATCAGCGGCACGCCACGCCAGAACTCGATGAAGACGACAGAACAAAACCGCACGATCGGCATATCCGAGCGCCGCCCGAGCGCCAGAACGATACCAAGCGGCAAGGATGCGGCAATGCCCGATATGGCGATTACCAAAGTGACCAACAAGCCGCCCCAAATCGGTGTTTCCACGTAAGTGAGACCGAACGGCATCGCCAGAGAAATATGCACCAGGGCAAATCCGGCCATGACAAAAGCCGCGAACTTGGCCGATTGGGCCGGCGAGCCGGTTGTGGCGCGGGCCCAGGCCGCCGCAATTGCGCAAACAATGCCGGTTAAAAGGATGAAGTCGATAAAGAACGCTGCCGTTCCCCCGCCGGCAATGGCGCCGCCCAGCCCTAAAAATCCGCCGTAATCTAGATTGCCGCCGCTTAAGAGGATGAATGCGACAATTGGGAAGATCACCGCCATCTAGAGGATGTTTTCCCGTTTGTACGGGACCGATGGCATCAGCATCGGTATCAGGCCGGCGGCAAACAGAATGAAAACCAGCGTCGGCCGCCAGCGCTCGTCGAGCGGATACCGGCCATAAATGAACTGGGCAAAATAGGCGTCGACATAAGGCCAGCAGGCCCCGAACCAGCCGACGGCCTGTATTCCCCCCTGCTCGGTTGTCGCGCAGGCGACCCGGTCCGTTCCGGACCAGACGGCGTTGAAGATCCCGAACTTGAGAAGCGGCGGAACGACCGTCCAGATGATCCATAGCGCAATCAGTGTCAGGGCGGTGTTGAACAAGCCGTCAAACAGATTGTGGCGCATCCAGCCAATGACGCCGTGTTCGGAGAGCGGCGGCACCTGCTCGTCGATCATTTCATCGCGGACAAAGGCAATTTTGGTCTTGGTGTGGATATCAGACATCGATCATCTCTCCACAAGCGCAACCTTGCGGTTGTACCAGTTCATGAACATGGAGGTGACCAGCGAGATCAGCAGATAGGTCGCCATGGTAATCAGGATGAATTCCACCGCCCGGCCGGTCTGGTTGAGCGCTGTGCCGGCGAAAACGGAAACAAGATCGGGATAGGCGATCGCGACCGCCAGCGACGAATTCTTGGTCAGATTGAGATACTGGCTGGTCAGCGGCGGAATTATCACCCGCATGGCCTGCGGTATGACAATCAGGCGCAAGGTCGGCCCCGGCCTCATGCCGACCGAATAGGCCGCCTCGGTCTGGCCGTGGCTGATCGCCAGAATGCCGGCGCGGACGATTTCGGCGATGAACGAAGCGGTATAAAACGACAACGCAAAGAGCAGGCCCATGAATTCGGGATAGACCCGCATGCCGCCCTTTGGTCCAAATCGCGCGAGTTCGGGATACTCAAACGAGATTGGCGATCCGCTATAGGCTATCGCGCCGATGATGTAGGCAAGCAGCGGCAATCCGATGATAAGACCCAGCGCGGTCAGGAAAACAGGAAATTGCTGACCGGTTTCAAACTGCCTTTTATGCGACCAGGAGCGGACGGCAACGGCGCCAGCAATCGCGATGATCAGCGCAATGCCAATTAGTCCCGCCCCATCTTCAAATACCGGATTGGGGGCATACAACCCGGCAATATTCAGAAGTCCGAAGGGACCAAGGTCGAGCGCGTCGCGCTTGTCCGGCAGCAGCCGCAGAACCGCGAAATACCAGATGAAAATCTGCAACAGTAACGGAATATTGCGGATCGCCTCGATATAGACATAGGCCATCTTGGCGATAACCCAGTTATGTGACAGGCGGGCTATGCCGACCACAAATCCGAGGATTGTCGCAAGGACGACGCCGATTGCTCCGATCAGCAAGGTGTTCAAAAGGCCGACGAAATAGACGCGGCCGTAGGATGACGTTTCCTGATAGTGGATCAGGCTCTGGTTGATCTGGAATCCGGCGGTGTCTTTTAGGATGCCAAAGCCGAAAGTCTGGCCCTGGGCGCGCAAGTTGGTCGCCGTGTTCTGAATGATCCACCAGCCGAACGAGACGATGCCGACAACAAGCAGGACCTGGAAGATCACGCCGCGGACGCGCTGGTCATTCAATACGGAAAATCCGCTCCCGGCATCACGGGCAGGCATTGTATCCTGAACGGCCATGTCCCCTC
>CAXMRP010000026.1:0-3534 GCA_964196155.1 uncultured Polyangiaceae bacterium | reverse complement strand
CAACCGCAACCGCGAAATCGCCTGCCGTGCCGCAGCCAGCTCCGCCGCGCTCATCTGCGCAAAATCGCGATTGCGAAACGACTGCTCGCCCGAGGCCACCAACTGGATCACCTGTTCCAGAGCCGAACTTTGCTCCCGCTCGCTTTCCGGCGCATCGGCCAGGGCTTCGCGCGCCCGGCGCTCGGCAGGCCGGCTCGGCTCCTCATCAGCCAGTTCCAGCCCACTGTCATCGTCGGCGCGATATTTGCTGGACTGCTGGCTCCAGAAGCGCCGGAACACCGCATCGAATACCGCTTCCTGTTCCCGGCGTTTGACGAAAAATCCGTGGAGCACCCAGAAAAAATCGGACCGCGATGAAAGACCGACCCGCTCCACGCCGGCAATCGCATCAACAACGGCCCCCGGCCCAACCGAGAGCCCGGCCCGGCGCAGGGCGCGGGCAAAACCGGCAATAGTGAGATCCGGGCCAGCACCCGCATGCAAAACAGCGGTATGTGCCGGACCGGATTGTGCGTGTTCCGGCCTGTCAGTGGTCATTCCGCCGCCTCGGCACCCAGACCGGCTCCAGCCAGAACTTTGACTAAGGTATCGCCGGACAGAGCGGCTATATCATCCTGGTACTTCAACAAAACGCCCATCGTAATTGAAATCGTATCGGCATCCAGACTGTTACGGTGCAACGACACCAGCGCTGCCGCCCAGTCCAGTGTTTCGGCAACGCCGGGCTTTTTGAACAGGTCCTCTTCGCGCAGCCGCTGAACAAAGGCGACAATATCTTTCGTTAGCCGTTCGCCTGCCTGCGGCGCCTTTGCCCGCACGATCGCCAGTTCGCGCTCAAGATCGGGATAGTCGACCCAGTGGTAAAGACAGCGCCGCTTCAGCGCGTCATGAATTTCCCGCGTCCGGTTGGTGGTGATGACAACAATCGGCGGCTGTTCAGCCCGCACCGGCCCCAGTTCGGGGATGGTCACCTGATGGTCGGCCAATATTTCCAGCAAGAATGCCTCGAACGCTTCATCGGCCCGGTCGAGTTCGTCGATCAGCAACACCGGCGGCCCGGCCGGATCCGGCTCAAGCGCCTGCAAAATCGGCCGCTTGATCAGGAACCGCTCGCTGAATATGCCCCGCTCCAGTTCGGCCTTGTCCGTCTCGCCGGCAGCTTCCGCCAGCCGGATCTCCACCATTTGCGCCGCGTAGTTCCATTCATAGACCGCGTTGGCAATGTCGAGGCCTTCGTAGCACTGGAGCCGGATCAGCCGCCGCCCGAGCGCCTGCGCCAGCGCTTTGGCGATCTCCGTTTTGCCAACACCAGCCTCGCCTTCCAGAAACAGCGGCCGGCCCATCGACAGGCCAAGATAGGCAATCGTCGCCAGCGGCCGGTCGGCCAGATAGCCAGCGCTTGCGAGCAACGCGATCGTCTCATCGATGGATTGCGGGAGATCGGTAGTGGAAGTCATGAATGTGAACCGGTTCGGGAATGTCGCTGCCAATTGGGCATACCCAATATAGGCAATCGAATACGAAAGCGCATCCATGCACCGCCAAGATCGTGTTCGGGCAAATGCATATCGCGCCGTCGCCTATGGCACGGCGGCGGCGAGCGGGCTAAAAGCGCATCATGTCCGGCGAATCCGCAACACCCGACCATACCGATCAGGCAACTGGACTGATTGCACCGATTTTTGTGTCGCCCGCCATGCAGATTGCCTTTTCCGACGAGGCATTCTTGCAAGCCATGCTCGATTTCGAAGCCGCGCTGGCAACTGCCGAAGCCGAATGCGGGATTATCCCCGAAAATTACGTTGATTTAATTTGTGAAGCCTGCTTCGCAACCCATTACAATATTGATGAAATTAGCCATCATTCGGCGCTGGCAGGCAATCCGGCGATCCCGCTGGTCAAGGCACTCACAAATAAAGTCGGCGGCGATGCAGCGCGATACGTCCACTGGGGCGCCACCAGTCAGGATGTGATCGACACCGCCTTGATGATCATGGCGCGCAACGGCCTGATGCTGCTGAGCGAGAATCTGGCACAGGCAATCAGCGCTACTATCGCCTTGGCCGAAGCCCATCGGGCAACAATCATGCCCGGCCGCACGTTGCTCCAGCACGCTTTGCCAATAACTTTCGGGGCAAAGGCCGCCGGCTGGCTGATGGCGCTGATTACAGCCCGGCGCACCGTGCGGCGCCTGACCAACGAGGCCACGGCGCTGCAATTTGCCGGCGCAGCGGGCACCCTTGCCGCGCTGGGCAGCGACGGTGCCAAGGTCCGCGCCGTGCTGGCCCGTATCCTCAACCTGCCCGATCCCGGCGGTCCCTGGCATTCGGAACGGTCGCGCTTTGCCGAAATCGCCACCGGTCTCGGCCTGGTGTCAGGATCGCTGAGCAAGATCGCTACCGACATCATGCTGATGATGCAGTCCGAAATCGGCGAGGCCTTTGAGCCCGCAGCTCCCGGACGCGGCGGCTCCTCGACCATGCCGCACAAACGCAACCCGGTGGCGTCAGCGGCGATCCGCGCCAACCACCGCCGCATCGCCGGTCTCGTCGCCACCATGTTGATGACCATGGAGAGCGAACACGAACGCGCACCCGGCGCCTGGGCCGCCGAATGGGATACGCTGCGGCAGATATTCCGATTGGCCGGCGGCTCGGCGGCATCGGCCAGCCAGACCCTTGGCGGGCTGGAAATCAACCCGCAGGCGATGGCCGACAATCTCGCCCGCACCGGCGGTCTGGTGATGGCCGAAAGCCTGATGATGGCGCTGGCCGCCCATGTCGGCAAAAGCGATGCCCATCATATCGTCGAAACGGCAAGCCGCACGGCTATCGCCGAAAATCGTCATCTGGCGGAGGTCGCCAGCCAGGACAGCGCAATCACTGTGCACCTGTCGCCGGCACAGATCGACACCGCCCTCAATCCGGACGGGTATCTGGGTACAACAGATCAAACAATCGACCATGCGCTGGCAAAAGCGCAGGCGGAACAGGAAGAAACCACCCCATGATGATCAAAACCCGCGACGGCGTTGAACTGAATGTGCGCACCGACGGCTCCGGCGGGGCAACACCGCTCATCCTGTCCAATTCGCTCGGAACCAATTTGCATCTGTGGGATTCGCTGGTCGCAAAAATGGCCACAAGTCGCAAGGTCGTGCGCTATGACAAGCGCGGCCATGGCCACTCGGATGTGCCGGCCGGCCCCTACACCAATGCGCTCCTGTCCGAAGATGTCATCGACATCATGGACGCGCTCGATATCGAGCGCGCCGATTTTTGCGGCATCTCCATGGGCGGCATGGCCGGTCAGTGGCTGGCGGCAAACTGCCCGAACCGCTTTCGCCGGGTCGTCCTGGCCAATACTGTGTCCCATGTGGATATGGACGCAGTCTGGAATGGCCGCATCGAAATGGTCAATGCCGGCGGCATGGCCTCGATCAAAGAGGCCGTTCTTGAGCGCTGGTTCACATCGGGGTTCAGGGCTGAAAATCCTGACGCCGTCCGGCCGATCCGTACAATGATCGCGCAGACC
>CAXMRP010000025.1:0-10073 GCA_964196155.1 uncultured Polyangiaceae bacterium | reverse complement strand
GCCAGTATGACCATTTTCTTGTCGACCAGTTCGGCGTGCTACTGAATGGGGCAGGCGCATACGATTTCGCGCCCGCTGCCCTTGCCCGGCTTGCCGACATGGGGAAGCGAACGGTCCTGTTGTCCAATTCCGGCAAGCGGTCTGGTCCTAACGAGGCCCGTCTTGGCCAGTTGGGTTTTGATCGCGCGACCTATCTGAATGTTTTGTCGTCCGGTGAAGTCGCACACTCAGTCCTGACGCAGAAAAACGGCGCAGCCATAACTCCTGGCTCATATGTGCTGGTGCTGTCGCGCGACAACGACCAGTCAGGGATTGAAGGCCTGAACCTTGTTTCGGTCAATGATGCCGCCCGTGCAGATCTCGTTTTGCTCTCTGGCAGCAACGGCGATGTCATGGATCTTTCAGAATACGAAACACTTTTGCGCCCTGCGGCGGAACGTGGTGCCCCGTGTCTGTGCACCAATCCAGATCGGCTGATGTTGACCGCGCAAGGCACGCGCTTTGGCGCCGGTGCGATCGCCGAGCTTTATGAAAAACTTGGCGGCCAGGTCGAGTGGATCGGCAAGCCCTTTGCACCGATATATCGCGCCGCGCACAAATTACTGGGTTCGCCGGACAAATCGGATGTGATTTGCATTGGTGACAGTCCGGAACACGATATTCGCGGTGGCCGCGATGCCGGTTTCGCCACGGCACTGGTGCGGACGGGCATCCATGCCGAACGCTCCGATGATGAACTGGCGGCGCTCTATGATAAGACGCATGCAACTCCTGACTACATCTTGCCCCGTTTTGAATTTCAGCCCTGACTGAAGGCTAAAGACATGGGTTTTTCCCTTTCACTCAACACCAATCCACTGGTCAATCGCTTTGCCGACCCCGACGATCTGATCGAAACGGTCGCCCGGCAACTCAAGATCCGTGACATCCAGTTGACTCATGAATTCATCAACCCGTCCTGGCCGCCGGCACTTGTCCAGCGCCTGACGCGGCAAATGGGCAGCGCGTTACGGCGCACCGGCGTTGCCGTCACGTCCGGCATGACCGGTCCTTATGGCCGGCTCAACCATTTCGGGCATCCGGACCGGGATGTGCGCCGCTACTATGTCGACTGGTTCAAGACGTTCGCCGATATTGTTGGCGAGTTCGGCGCGGAATCGGTCGGTACCCAATTCGCGATTTTTACGTTCAAGGATTTTGACGACCGCGCCCGCCGCGAGGAATTGATCGACATCACTATCGATTGCTGGGCGGACGTCGCCGAGCACGGCAAGCGCGCCGGACTGAAATATGTGTTTTGGGAGCCCATGTCGGTCGGCCGCGAATTCGGCCACACCATCTCCCAGTGCCTGGCCTTGCAGGACCGAATTGAAAAAACCGCAATGGCAATTCCCATGTGGATGATGGCGGACATCGACCATGGCGATGTCACCAGTCCTGACCCTGATGATACGGACCCCTATGCCTGGGCGCGGGCGGTACCGACGCGGTCGCCGATCATTCACATCAAGCAAAGCTCTATGGACAAGGGTGGCCACCGGCCGTTCACTGCCATGCACAACGACGGCGGGCGCATTCAACCCAAGCCTTTGCTTGAGGCAATCCGCGCCGGCGGTGGCGTGGACAATGAGATCTGCCTTGAACTGTCCTTCAAAGAGCGCGAGCCCGATGACCGGCAGGTCATCGCTGACCTCGCCGAGTCCATCACATTCTGGGCGCCCTATATCGACACCGGCGCCGATCAACTGAATATCTGAAACCTAAACCTCCGTTCAATTCGCATAAGGAACTGCATTGATGGATGAGACGCCGCAATACTGGATCGGCACAAGCTGGAAAATGAACAAAACCCTGGTGGAGGCACGGGCCTTTGCCGACGGGTTGATCGCCGATGAGTCCAACCGCGATCACCGGATCCAGCGGTTTGTGATCCCGCCCTTCACCGCCGTACGCAAAGTCAGCCGCATGCTCACCGAGGCCAGCGTCAAAGTCGGCGCGCAAAATATGCATTGGGCCGACGAGGGAGCGTGGACCGGAGAAATTTCACCGGTGATGCTGCGCGACTGTGGTCTCGATCTGGTCGAACTGGGCCACTCCGAGCGCCGCGCTCATTTCAATGAGACAAACGAAACTGTCGGTCTAAAGACCGCCGCCGCGGTTCGCCATCAACTGATCCCGCTGATCTGCATTGGCGAAACCCTTGATGAGCGACAGTCAGGTAATGCTGACGCCGTTCTGGCCGAACAGGTGGAAGGCGCATTGGGCGCGCTTGATGAGAGCATGCGTAGCGCAAAAATCCTGTTCGCCTATGAGCCGGTTTGGGCCATCGGCGAAAACGGCATTCCCGCCACCGCCGAATATGCAGACGAACGGCAAGGCCGGATCAAACAGCTGGCCGGCAATCTGTTGTCATCAGAGCCGCTTTGTCTTTATGGCGGCAGTGTCAATCCGGACAATTGCGCCGAACTCATGGGCTGCCCTAATATTGACGGGCTGTTTATTGGTCGCTCAGCCTGGAACGTGGATGGTTATATCGACATCCTGAACCGGTGCAGCGCCACAATCTGAAATCCGTATTCGCAAGGAGAAGAAATCCATGAAACTGGCAATTGGCGGCGACAGTGCAGGCGAACCGCTGGTTCGGGTGCTGTTCGAGTATCTGTCCGGTCAGGACAATATCCAGATCGACGACCTGAGCAGTCCGGGTGAGGGGCAGTCAGAATATTACGCCAACTTGGCTGACCGGATTGCCAGCAAGGTGATTGATGGCACCTATGAGCGCGCCATACTGATTTGCGGTACCGGGATTGGCGTGTGTATTTCTGCCAACAAGGTGCGTGGCATACGCGCCGCCCTGACTCATGATACCTATTCCGCTGAACGCGCCGCGCTGAGCAACAACGCCCAGATCATCACCATGGGCGCGCGGGTGATCGGCCCGGAACTGGCCAAATCGGTGGCCGATGCGTGGCTGGCCTGCCAGTTTGACGAAAACGGCCGTTCTGCTGCCAATGTTGCTGCCATCAACGATCTCGACGGCAAATATCGCGATAACTCCTGAACGCCGTCATTCACCGACAAAGCAGCGTCGAGGCGTGCGAGCCAGGTTCGGTCAGCCGAACTTATGCTCTGTTGGCTGATAGGCTTGCGCCTGAATTTTCGATAGCGCGCGCCAGTGTTCTTTTGCCTGCGGGTCGGGTTCCAGACGGGATCCCTCCCGGCTCATTGCCGCGGCCGCTGACGGAAAATCGGCATACCAGCCAGCGCCAACCGCCGCAGTCATTCCCGCTCCGAGCGCTGAAGCCTCCAATGATTGCCCCTTGATGAGGGGCAGGCCAGTGGCGTCAACAATCATCTGGGCAAGCAGTTGGGAATTTGCACCACCACCCATGCCGACAATTTCGGTTGTCTCAATCCCGGCGTCTTCCATGGCGGCAACGCAGCGCATGACTTCGAATGTTACTGATTCCAGCACGGCGCGATAAAGATGGCCCCGGCTGTGATGCGGTCCAAGACCGAGAAAACTGGCGCGGGCGCCCGAATCCCAGTGAGGATTCATGCAGCCGGACAGATAGGGGCATACGGTCAGCCCCTCGCAGCCAATTTCGATCTGGCGCGCTTCGGCTTCCAACGCATCAAACACGGCCGGGTCGTTGGAGCTGTTGACGAAATTTTCCACGAACCAATCAATGAAGAAAGTGCCGGCCCGCATGACGCCCTCCAGGAAATATCCCTCGCCCGTTGGCGACGTCATAGTTCGCCATCCCAGACCGATATCCGGGTTCGGCGACCAGGCGCCAATGACAATCGCTGTGCCGAGATTGAGGTAAATCCGACCAGATCTGATGGCATTGGCACCGAGACCGGCGCACTGGCCATCACCGCCTGCGGTGTAAACAGGCGTACCTAATTTCAGGCCGGTGGCATCGGCGGCTTCCGGCGTAATTGTCCCGACCAGCTCGCCAGGACGTTCGCAGCGGGCAAATTGGTCGGCGGACAAGCCTAGATGGTCGAGCACCCGCCCGGACCATTCCTTGCCTTGTATATCAAACAGGCCGGACGGATCGGCGCTGGTCCAGCTTGCAACGGTTTCGCCGGTCAGGCGTCCAGTCAGGTAGCCATGCACGTCAAGAATTTTATCGGATTTGTCCAGCACGTCCGGCGCATTTTCACGTAACCAGGCAAGCCGGTAGATCACCGGAGTAAGGTCCGGTGGCTTGCCGGTTAACCGGTGCAATTCATGGCCGCCCAGCGCTTCGTATGTGGGCCGGACTATCATCAGGGCGCGTTCGTCCAGCCAGACAATGGCCGGATTTGTCGCCTCGCCCTCGTCATCGACAAACGCAATTGTCTCGCGCTGGTTCGATATTGCCAGTCCGGCGATCTCGTCAGCGGAAACCTGGCTGGCAAGGGATTTCAGGGCTTCGCAGGCCGATAGCCACCAGTCAGCGATATTCTGTTCGATATGACCCTTTTGCGGCGTGGACATGGGGATCGAGGCGCGGCCTTCGGCAATGGCATTGCCTTCACCATCCCAGGCGATCGCCTTGCTCGATTGGGTGGAACTGTCCAACCCCACCACGTATTTTTTGTCCATCATATAATCTCTTACTGGATCATTGAGGCCTGTTTGGTTTCCCCGACCCTACAACAAGTTCCTGGCTGTCTGTATGTCGGTCACCAGCTGGGTTGCATATTCGCCGTTGATCGCTGCGATAATGGCTTCGGTCTTGCCGCCACCACCTGCGACGAGAATGCGCCGCGGAACCTTTTTGACATCTTTTGGCGCCATCCCGACCATGCGCCCGGCGAGGGGGCCATCGACCTCGCCGCCATCGGGCGCAATAAATCGGCCGAGCGCCACAGCGCTGGCGCCAAGGTTTAGATATTCTTCTGTGATTTTCCCTGACATAAACCAAGGATCGGCAAATCGTGTGGCCGCGTCGAGTTCGCTGACTCCGAATATCAGAGTAGTGCAGGCCCTGATCAGATCAAACTGGGATTTAAGCGCTGGCTCTTGCAACAGCGCATCGCGCAGTGCCGGGTCGGATACGACCGCCGGTGCCGGGAAATTTCGGCATCGGGCGCCAAGCCGGTCGGCGATCAGCGCAGTGCAATATTCGGGCGCTGCGTCGTCGCCATCCACTGAACTGCCGGCAATCTGCACGACCTGGCAACCGGTTATAGTGCGTCGGGGCAGTGACTGGCCCAGAGCCAGCATGGTTCTGCCCCAGGCAACGCCGAGCACATCGCCGGCAGAAAGCTGGTGCAACAGAACATTGGCGCCTGCCGAGCCCAGACGGCTCCGCAGCAATTCCTGCGGATTGGCACTGTCTTCGGGAAGGGGGACGACATGGGCACCATCGAGCCCGTATTTTGCCGCAACCTGCTGGCCGATTTCGACGTTGGCCAGAATATCAGGGGCAACATTGATCGCCACCAGCCCCTTTTCTCGCGCTTCGGTCAGATAGTTGGCAACAGTGGCGCGGCTCACGCCAAGTTCGCCGGCCACTTCGTTCTGGGTTTGCCGTTCCACGAAATAGAGCCAGGTCGCCCAGCGGACCGGGTCGCCGGCAAACTCAACCGGGATAGCGGACACCCCGTCTTTTTGTGTTGCATTCTCGGCCATAGTCCTGCTGCCCGACTGCCAATCCGGTGTTTGTCACTTTGCTATTAAAATCTTTCTTGACAAATGACAAGCATCTATATCATTTGCATATCCGTAGCTAAGAGGAACCATTATGAGCAACCCCTCCCCAGTCGGGCAGACGCCTGCGGGAAGAAACTGGACCGATCTCATAGACGATATCTGCGCGGGCAAATGGGTGCATCCCGAATCCGGTGTGGTCTATCCGCCGGCGCCGTATGACCGAATTGTCATTGAGGAAAGTCTTCTGGGCGGGGAAGCGGATCTGGTTGCCAGCCTGGGTATGGAAGGCCCGTTTGCGGTCGTTGCCGACACCAATACCTGGGACGCAATGGGCAGCCGCGTTGCCAAGGCCTTGGCCACACTCGGACCGGTTGAAACCGTAATCCTCGACCGCCCGCATGCCGACATGATGGAAGCGGCGGCGCTGGCTGAAAAGCTGAAAGGCGTAACGTCGGTTGTTGCCGTTGGATCGGGCACGGTGAATGACCTGTGCAAGTATGTAACCGCGCAAGATGGCCGGAAATACTGTGTGTTCGGCACGGCGCCATCAATGAATGGCTATACCTCCAGCACAGCATCCATGAACCTTGAAAGCGGTCTGAAAGTATCGCTGAGCGCCCACGCGCCGGCAGGATTTTTTGTCGACCTGCAGGTCAGCGCCGCCGCGCCGACGCATCTGGCGGCCGCCGGTTTTGGCGACTGTCTGTGCCGGTCAGTTGCGCAGATAGACTGGTGGATGTCTCACCGTGTCCTCGGCACTGACTATTTCAAGGAGCCCTATATCATTCAGACAGCGGATGAGGTGGAACTCAACGCCAGGGCACATTTGTTACCGTCCGGAGACCTGGAAGCAATCGGCTATCTCTACAGGGTGCTGACCCTTTGCGGCCTGGGCATTTCGTTCACCGGAATATCGAACCACGGTTCCATGGGCGAGCATCAGATTTCCCACTATATCGATTGTTTTGCCGGTGAACGGCATCCCGGTACCTTGCACGGGCAACAGGTGGGCGTCGCATCACTGACCATGGCGCGCATTCAGCGGCATTTCCTGTCTGGAAATACCCCGCCACGAGTTGGTCTCACCCATGTCGATTTTGATGATATGGTGCGCCGCATGGGCGCCGATATTGCTGCCCAGTGCCATGACGAATGTGTCGAAAAGGCCTTTGATGAGCGCTCGGCCGATGCATTCAACGACCGGCTTGCGGACTTGTGGCCGGACTTGCGGCAGGAATGTTTGGCGATGATGATTCCGCTTGAAGAAATGGAAAGAATGCTACGTTCGGCAAGCGGCGCGACGACAGCCGGCGAACTTGGCCTGTCTGTCGATTTTTATCGCGAGGCCGTGCGTCATGGCCATGAGATGCGCAACCGGTTTTCCTTCGCTGACATAGCCTGTGACAGCGGCGTTCTGGAAGCCATGGTGCGGGAAGAAGTGTAGTCAATGCGCCCCGTTGCCGAGATGCCGGCTGAGACCGCATTACAGATCAAACTCGTCTTTACCGATATTGATGACACGGTCACAACCGATGGCCGGCTGACCGCGTCGGCATATACCGCCATGGAACGATTGCAGGAAGCTGGCATCCATGTAGTGCCGGTAACCGGCCGACCCGCCGGCTGGTGCGACATGATTGCCCGGTTCTGGCCAGTGAGCGGTGTCGTTGGAGAAAACGGCGCCTTTTATTTCGCTTATGACGATGCGCACAAGACCATGCGCCGCCAATTCTTTGCCAGCGACGAAGAGCGGGCCGCCAATCGCGCGAGGCTGAATGCCCTGTCTCGCGATATTCTCCGGGCCGTTCCGGGCGCCGCCATTTCTGCCGACCAGTTGTACCGGGAAGCTGATCTCGCCATCGATTTTTGCGAGGATGTCGTGCCCCTTGCGCCGGCAGATATTTTGCGCATCCAAACGATGTTCGAGGCTGTCGGTGCGGTCGCAAAAATATCGTCGATCCATGTTAATGGATGGTTTGGCGACTACGACAAATTGTCGATGAGCCGGCAATTCTGCCGCGATGTGATGGCCATGGATATGGACGCGGAAAAAGACAGGATTGTCTTTTGCGGCGACAGTCCCAATGACGCGCCGATGTTCGGTTTTTTCCCCAATGCCTGCGGCGTTGCCAATGTCTTGGAGTTCGAAGGCCACCTTGAAGCCGAGCCCCGCTGGATTGCCGAGCGGCGGGGTGGTAGCGGGTTTGTCGATATCGCCAATGTACTATTAGAGCACCGACGATGACCGATGAATTGGGTGAACTGGTCATAATCGGCGGCGGTATCAACGGTTGCGGCATTTTGCGCGATGCAGCGGGCCGGCATGAAGTGGCTCTTGGTGGTTCGCGATGTGGAAACCGGCAAAGAACGCCGCGTGCAGGCTTGTGCACTGGTCAATGCAGTCGGGCCATGGGTGAGCGAGAAACTTGAAAGCCGGATTGGCGGCGATCTTGCCGAACGTCAGATTCGGTGGATGATGACGCGGGAGATCGCCTGTAACGCGGAAGATATTGTGTGGCACCGGACCCGGCAGGGATTGCGGATGACACTGTCAGAAACAGCCAGCATTGATGCCATTATGGCAGCGAGTGATAAGAGAGTAGAACATGTCGGAAAGTGAACGCGACGTTCGCCAGAATATTATCGAAAACTGCCTGTTTATGAACAAGACCGGCCTCAATCAGGGCACGTCGGGCAACATCTCGGCACGTCATGCCGGGCATATGCTGATCACCCCATCGGCGACACCCTACGAGAAAATGACGCCGGAAATGATTGCCCGGATGCCGCTCGATGGCGGCGTCACCGGGCGATGGGAGGGGCCGCTTAATCCGTCGGTTGAATGGCGCATGCACGAAAAACTGCTGGAAAGCCGGCCTGATATCGGCGCCGTCGTCCATGCCCATCCAACCTACTGCACGACGCTGGCCATCCTCGGTATGGATATTCCCGCCTGCCACTACATGATCGCCGCCTTTGGCGGCAATGATGTCCGATGCTCCGGCTACGCCACCTATGGCAGTCCGGAATTGTCCGACATGGCCGTGGAAGCGATGAAGGGACGCACTGCGTGCCTGCTGGCTAATCACGGCATGATCGCCATGGGGAGCACGCTGCAAAAGGCAATGTGGACCGCCGTGGAACTGGAGACCCTGGCCCGGCAATATTATCTCAGCCTGCAAATCGGCACGCCTAACATACTGACCGGGGCACAACTCGACGATGTGAGAAAGAGCCTCGGCCGCTATGGCCTCCAGGACGACTATATGAAGATCGGCGAAAGCGGATAGTACCGCGAAGTCAGATACCGTGCATATTGGGTTATAGCTTTAGCAGCGCGCTGGCAGTTTGCTCATCGGTGATAAGGCCGGTGATCCATTTACGTCTCAAGGCAACGGCGATGGCCTGTACCTTGTGTTTGCCGCCGGACACCATGATGCGCGCGGGAATATTCATTGACGCTTCCGGCGCCACACCAAACACACGGTCATTGATTTCGTGTTTCACGAGATCGCCGTTCTTGTCGATGAAGTGACCCAGATAGTTTCCGATCGCGCCGGCCATTCGCACGCTTTCGAATTCTTCATCGGACAGATTGCCGGCCATGCGGACGGATGACGCTTCTTCACCGCCAATCGACATGATGCCCAGATCGGCATTGACCGCGGTTTTGATGACATCGGCAACAATCGGCTGCGATTCGATGGCACGCCGCGCTTCGACGCTGTCGCAGAAAATAGGCGTCGGCATATAGTAGCACTCCCCGCCCAGACGCTGCGCCAGAACGGTGACAGCCTCATAACGGTTGATACTGGAACTTCGCGACAGGGAACCGATGAGCGGCACAATATTGAGTCGCTCATGAGCTGCCGGCTCAATGACATTGGCCATGGCCTTGAGCGTTAATCCCCAAGACACCGCGACCGTCATGTCGCCCTTGAACATCGGTGCGACTAGAGGCGCGGCGCATTGGCCGATGATTTCGGACAGGGAGCCGCCTGGAGCGATATCGGATGGCACGACCGACACAACAGCCAGACCGAACGCATTGGCCACGGCTTCTTCCAGGGCGAGCCTCGACGCCGACGGCGCATCAATCTGAATACGTACGATGCCCTGTTCGCGCGCCATGGCCAATGTCCGGTGGACCTTGATGCGGGTCAGGCCTAGGCGCTCGGCCACTTCTTTCTGTGTCAGCCCAAGGACGTAATAAAGATGCGCCGCGCGAGCCAATAATTCCTCAGAAGACATTCAGTCACCACAATCCGGCAGATATTTATCCCCGTTTCGGCGTCAGCGGACGCCTACATTCAACAAATTACCCCCGCCGCGCACTATTTGTCATTTATATTTTGTACAAATGTACATTCTAGGTAAAAATGTTCAAGTCGGATAACCAAGCTTGAAAGCGCATGGTGCTACG
>CAXMRP010000024.1:0-21688 GCA_964196155.1 uncultured Polyangiaceae bacterium | reverse complement strand
CCTGCATACGATCCGGGACTGGCTGCAAACCGATGAATCGGCACAATTGGCGGCGCAGCTGCCGATCCTCATCCGCGGGCTCTATTACGAGGGCTGGCGACCGGCGGCAACGCCGGTGGAGAACCGCAGCCGCGATGATTTTCTCGCCGCGATCGACCAGGCGTTCCAGCCGGACCACCTCGATCAGACGGTCGAGGCCTGCCGTGCGGTGTTCATTCTCCTCAACAACCATGTCTCGATGGGGGAAATCAGCCACGTACGGCACGCGCTCAGGCACCGGATCCGCGATCTGTGGCCCGATCCGGCCGAGCCGAAAGCCGCCTGAGCCGCTCGCGGCATTGCTAACGGGCCCGGCGCGGCTGATCGGCGACACTGGCCGCCAACACTGGCCGCCAACACTGGAAATCGCCGGTTTCGGACACGATATTCAGCTCAATACCGGTTGCGGTTCCCGGCCGCAGGGCAACCATGATTTGGGAGGCGGAGATGACCACCAGACAGACGACGAAAACGCGCCGCAACGGCAGCGCCGGCCCGAATGGCGGCGCGCCGCCGATCGTGGTTGCTGGCGGCAAGATGCCCGGCAAGCCGGCCCCGATGCCGGCGCTAACCGGCCTGCCGATGGAGCGCGAGTCCTATGCCTCCACGGCCATGGCCGAGACCATCGACCGTTCCGTTCACGCCGCCGCCGCCCGCATGACGGCCGGCCTGTCGCCGCCGGCATTGGCCGAAGCTTTTTCCGATTGGGCGGTTCACCTTGCCTCCGCGCCCGGCAAACAGGCGCAGCTGGTGCAAAAGGCAGTGAAGAAATACCTGCGCCTGGCGCGCTATGCCGGCACTTGCCTCGCCGGCACGGACGGCACGCCGCCCTGTATCGAGCCGTTGCCGCAGGACCGGCGGTTTGCCGGCGAGGCCTGGCAGTCCTGGCCATATAATTTCATCTACCAGGGTTTTTTGCTCAATCAGCAATGGTGGCACAACGCCACGACCGGCGTGCGCGGCGTCACCCGGCAGCACGAGGACGCAGTGCAGTTTGCCGCCCGGCAAATCCTCGACGTGTTCTCGCCGGCGAATTTCCTGGCCACCAATCCGGAACTGATGAAGAAGACCGCCGAGGAGGGCGGCATGAATCTCGTGCGCGGTTTCCAAAACATGGCTGAGGACGGCGAGCGGGCGATCAGCGGCGGCAAGCCGGCCGGCGCGGAAACCTTTCAGGTCGGCCGCGACGTGGCGGTGACGAAAGGCCAGGTCGTCTATCGCAACACGCTGATGGAACTGATCCAGTATCAACCGGTCACAGAGAAAGTCCGTCCCGAACCGGTCCTGATCGTGCCGGCCTGGATCATGAAATATTATATCCTCGATTTATCGCCGGACAATTCGCTGGTCCGCCACCTGACCGGTCAGGGCTTCACCGTCTTCATGATCTCCTGGAAAAACCCGCAGCCGGAAGACCGCGATCTGGGCATGGATGACTATCTCGAACTCGGCGTCATGGCGGCGCTGGACGTTGTGTCGGCGATCGTGCCGGACACCAGGGTTCACGCCACCGGATATTGCCTCGGCGGCACCTTGCTGGCGATCGCCGCGGCGGCGATGGCGCGCGATGGCGATGAGCGGCTCAAATCCGTGACGCTGTTTGCCGCCCAGACCGATTTCACCGAACCGGGCGAATTGTCCCTGTTCATCAATGAAAGCCAGTTATCGTTTCTTGAAGACATGATGTGGGAGCAGGGCTTTCTGGACTCCCATCAGATGGCGGGCGCTTTCCAGATGCTGCGCTCCAACGATCTCGTCTGGTCGCGGCTCTCACGCGATTATCTGATGGGCGAGCGCCGGCCGATGACGGATCTGATGGCGTGGAACGCCGATGCGACCCGGTTGCCCTATCGCATGCATTCACAATATCTGCGGCAGCTTTTCCTCAACAACGAGCTTGCCGACGCCCGCTATGTCGCCGGCTCAAGGCCGGTCGCGCTTGGTGACATCGAGGTGCCGGTTTTCGTCGTCGGGACGGAGCGCGACCACGTAGCGCCGTGGCGGTCGGTCCACAAGATCCATTTTTTGTGCGACGCCGAGGTGACCTTCGTGCTGACCACCGGCGGGCACAATGCCGGCATCGTGTCGGAACCCGGCCATCCCGGGCGCCGTTATCGCGTCATGACGCGCCAAAAGGACGGGCTTTATGTCGACCCCGACAGCTGGCTGGTCGAGGCGGCTCAAAAGGGCGGTTCGTGGTGGCCTGAATGGTGTGACTGGCTTGGCGAAAGATCGGCGCCGCCGGCGCCGCCGCCGCAAATGGGCGGCGATGAAACCGGCTACCAGCCACTTTGCGACGCGCCGGGCACATACGTGCTTCAGGAATAGGTCCTGAAGCGTTCCGCCTCGCTTATGATGCCGCTCAATATGTTCGCCAGCTTTCCGCTTGCCATCAATCTCGGCCTTTTCGCGCTGGTTGCTGGCGCTGTCTGGCTGGCGGGGACGCGGCTTGCCGGCTTTGCCGACGAAATCTCCGATCGGCAGCGCATGGGCAAGGCGATGATGGGTCTGATTTTTCTGGCGACTGCGACCTCTCTTCCGGAAATCGTGACGGCCACTACTGCAGCAATTGCCGGAAACGCGCGGCTGCTTCTCGCCAATATGTTCGGCAGCATTACCATGCAAACCGCCATTCTGGCAGTCGCCGATGCTTGCGCCGTCGGTGCCTCAATCACCTTCTATCCGCGGAAGCCGACGCCGATCCTGGAAGGAGCGCTGCTGATCCTGCTGCTGGCGCTGTTGCAGGCCATCATCCTGTTCGGCGAGCGGACACTCGTGTTTCACGTCGGCTTTGGCGCCTGCCTGGTGGCGATCGTCTATCTTGTCGCAATCAGCATGCTGCGCCGGTTTGATGAAAAAGACGCCTGGCTGGCGGTCGAATTTCCCGAAGAAAGCGGCGACGCGCCGGTCTATCGCTGGCACGTTGCGCTGGCAAAGATCGCCATGCCCGGCCTTGTGATGCGGTTCGCCATCGCCAGCCTGGTCATTTTAATCTGCGGCGTTTTGCTGGTTGCCCTTTCAGAGCAGATCGCCGTCCAGTCCGGCCTCGGCCAGAGTTTCATCGGCGTCACAATTCTGGCCGCCTCCACCTCGCTGCCCGAACTCAGCACGACAATCATGGCCGTGCGGCTACGCTCCTACACCATGGCGATCTCCAACATCTTCGGCAGCAATCTGATTATGATCATTCTGCTGCTGCCGGCTGATCTTCTCTATACGGAAGGCCTTGTGCTGGCGCAGGCCGATTCCATTGCGTCCTTCGCGATCCTCACCGGCATCATCGTCACGGTCATTTATGTGATCGGTCTTGTTATCCGCTCCCGCCGCACGCTTTTCGGCATCGGCATCGACTCGCTGCTCGTGCTGGCGGTCTACATCGCTTCGCTGTTTGTCGCATTTCAGCTTCGTTAGCGGCCGCAATCCGGGCGACAAAATTAGGTACAAGGGAACAGGCTACGGATTCCGAAAAGCCGCCGCCCACGGCCGAGCGCAAGCTGGCATCTTGACGAAATGGCCATCAAGATCCGTGGCCGGAAACACTGGCTGTGGCGGGCTGTCGACGATGAAGGGGAGGTGCTCGACTTCCTGGTCCAGCGACGACGCTGTGTTCGATCGGCGAGGAGATTACCGCCAAAGCAGGCGAAGAAGCAGGGCTTTGCGCCCAAGCGCATCACCTCAGACAAGCTCAAATCCTATTGCGTCGCCATCTGCAAGGAGCGGCTTTGCGTGGTCCATGATCAGGGCTTGCGAGCAAACAATCGAGCTGAAAACTCACACCAGCCGGTTCGGCGGCGAGACCGAAAACAGCAGCGGTTCAAATCGGCTGGATCAGCGCAACGTTTCCTGTCGATCCACGCCGCCGCCCAGAACGCCTTCTACGTCCAACGCCATCTTCTGCCTCGCGCCATCTTCAAGACGGTTCGGGCCGAGACGTTTGCTGTCTGGCGGCAGAGTTGCCTGGCAGCCTGATCCATGGTGCGGCGCATTGCGGCCGACCGCGGCAGTTAACGTGTCAATGCCGCTTGGACTACGCCAACCGCCGGAGGTTGGGCCGCCCCAAAACCTCGGTATTGAGGACCCGGAGGGGTTTACCATCCAAGTGGGAGAGGATGTTTTCGATGACTTGGTTGTAGTCGGCCCGGTATCTGTCGGCGGTCACCCCGCCGAGATGGGGCGTAATGACGGTATTCTCGATGCCTCGCAGCGGATGGTCGGCGGGAAGCGGTTCCTGGTCGAAGACGTCGAGGGCGGCCCCGGCGATCGCACCGTTCTGCAAGGCGTTGATCAGGGCGACCTCATCGAGCAGGCCGCTTCGCGCCGTGTTGACCAGGTACGCGGTCGATTTCATTTGTTCAAATTCACGCGCTCCAATCATGCCGCGCGTCCTGTCACTGAGCCGCAAATGCAGGGTAACGATGTCGGAATTGGCAAGAAGGTGGTCCTTGGCGACCAGGGTCGCGCCGCATTCGCGTGCCTGCTCCCTCGTCAGGTTCTGGCTCCAGGCGATGACCGGCATCTGAAATGCCTGGCCGACGAGGGCCACCTGCGACCCGATCCTGCCCAGACCGACCACACCCAGCGTCTTGCCGGCGAGCCGTACGCCGAAGGATGTCTGCCAACGGCCTTCCCGCGTTGCCCGGTCTTCCCGGGGGATGTTTCGCGCAATGGCGAGAATCAGGCCCCAGGTCAGCTCCATCGGGTCGGTGCCCTGCACCCCCGTTCCGGACACGACGATTCCCAATTCCGTCGCCCGCTGAAGGTCGAACGACGGGTTGACCTTGCCCAGAGTCACAAGCAATGCCAGGTTCGGGAGCCTTTCCAGGAGCGACTTTCCAAACCGGGTTCGTTCACGCATTCCTACCACCAGCGCGAAGTCCCGCAGGCGCTCGGCGATCGCATCCTCATCGGAAAGATGATCGCAGAAGACGTGAACGTCGACATTGCCGGGAAGAGCATCCCAATCCGCCGCCTCCCGAACAACGCCCAGATAGTCGTCAAGAACCGCAACCTTGATCATTTTCCTCATCCCAATTGACGCCTCACGTCACGCTTTGGTGCGACTGGACCGGTCGGTGACTATCGCGCGGTCGGTTGCTGTCGGCAAAACCTAGAGCGCATTCGGCAAAAGTGGGAACCGGTTTTCGGACAAAAATGCGCGTAAAAACAAAAGACTAGAGCGCTTTGAGTGCCCCCGATTTCACGAAAAGCGCTCTACGGGTCCCGCGTATAGGCGGTCTCGAGAAGTTCGCTGTTTGCGGCAGACAATTTCCAGCCCGACGCACCGCAAACGTCTTCGGCATGCTCCACCGAACTGACCCTTGGTATCGCGATGACGTTTTCCTTGGCGATGCACCAATTGAGCGCGACTTGCGCCTCCGTTTTGCCCTCCGATTCGGCAGCCTTGGTCAACGCATTGTTTGTCAAACCGTCTCTCAAATTGCCGATGCCCCGTGCCAGGGGACTGTAGGCAATGACTGTCACACCATTCTTCTGGCAGTAGGGAAGAACGTCCCGTTCGATGGTTCGATCGACGATACTGTAGCGCACCTGATTGGATACGATCCTGTTTTTGGTGAGAGCCTGGGCTTCTTCGAACTGGATAACCGAAAAGTTGCTGACGCCGATGAATCTGACCTTGCCGCCATCAACCAGCTCATCCAGGGCGCGCATCGTCTCGGCGATCCGCACCTGAGGGTTCGGACGGTGGATTTGGTAAAGATCGATGGTATCGATACCGAGCCTTTTCAGGCTGTTGTCGGCCGCCTGCAGCACATCGTCATATCGCAGATTTTCATGCCGGACCTTGGTTGCGACGAAAACCTTTTCGCGAATCCCCGCGATTGCCTCGCCGACCGCGTCTTCAGTGCCATAGCGCTCCGCCGTATCGATAAAATCGGCCCCAAGAGCGATGCCGGCGCGAAGCGGGACCGACCCGCCGGCATAGCGCCAGGTGCCAAGACCGATTTCGGCGACCGTCTCGCCGGTATTGCCCAGGGGTTTGCGCTTCATTGGTCCTGCGCTCCGTCAACTCAGGCTGTTTCGTCTGCTGGCGCGGCGGCGCGGTAGGTCAGCGCATCACCGGCTTTTGCGATGCCGGCCTGCCGTTCGAAATCGGCCTCCTGCATAGCCGGTTCCACCTTGTGGCAAGCGACCCAGTGATCCGGCCTGGCCGCGCGCCACAAGGCGTCATGCTCGCGGCATATCGGACTTTCGCCATACATCGGACAACGGGGATGGAAGCGGCAGCCCGGTGGCGGGTTGATCGGGCTCGCAACCTCGCCGGCGACCGTTGCCGCCATCGGCAAGTCCGGATCGGGCTGCGGCACCGAGGCAAGCAGCGCCTTTGAATAGGGATGCAGCGGATCACTGTAGAACGCTTCGTTGCTGGTCAGTTCAACCAGCTTCCCGACATACATGACGCCGACCATATGGCTCATATGTTCGACGATGGCCAAGTCGTGGGATATCAGCAGGTAGCTGAGTCCGTAATTTTTCTGCAGGTCGGCCAGCAGATTAAGAATCTGCGCGCGGATCGACACGTCGAGGCCCGATACCGGTTCGTCGAGGATCATCAGTTTCGGTCGGAGCGCCAGTGCCCGTGCGATGGCAATGCGCTGCCGCTGTCCGCCGCTGAACTGATGGGGATAGAGCGCGGCGGCGCTCGCGCTCAGGCCCACATCCCTCAACAAGTCTCCGACCCGGTCGCGCAACGCCGCGCCGCCGAGATTTTCGTGCACCTTTAGCGGTTCGGCGATGATGTCGATAACGCGCATCCGCGGGTTCAACGAACTATAGGGGTCCTGGAACACCGCCTGAACGGTTCGCTTGTATGCGCGCAGGTCCGGCCCGGTCAGATCATGCACCACCTTGTCGCGGAACCGCACCACGCCGCTCGTCGGCTCCTCCAGCCTCAGCAGCACCTTGGTGATTGTGGTCTTGCCACACCCGGACTCGCCCACCAGGGCAAAAGTGCTGCCCTCTTCAATGGCGAAACTGACGCCGTCGACGGCTCTCACCAGCTTGGCGCCTGGGGAAAAGAACGAACCGGCGGCCCGATAGTGCTTGGTGAGGTTATCGACTTGGAGGATCAGGTCAGCCATGGTCGATCAATTCTCCACCAGCCAGCAATGGACAAAATCGTCTCCTCCGGTGGAGGTTTTCGGTGGGTACTCTTCCTTGCAGGTATCCATCGCGTGCGGGCAGCGCGGCCAGAACGGGCAGCCTGACGGCCGGCTTTCGAGCGCCGGCGGCTGGCCGTCGATCTGGTAGAGCCGCTCTCTTTTTACGCCCTTGACCGGCACGGAATTGAGCAGCGCTTTCGTATAGGGATGCTGCGGCGCCTTGAAGATCTTGCGAACTTCAGCGCTCTCCACGATCCGGCCCGCATACATGACGTTCACCCGGTCGCAGCATTGGGCGACGATGCCCAGATCGTGGGTCACCCAAATGACGCTGGTGCCACTTTCGCGCTGGAGGTCCTTGATGAGCGAAACGAACTGGGCCTGGATCGTTACGTCCAGCGAGGTGGTTGGTTCGTCGGCAATTAGCAGTTCAGGATGAGTGGACAGCCCCATGGCGGCCACCACCCGCTGCCTCATGCCACCGCTGAACTGGTGCGGATACTGGGCGACCCGGACTTCCGGTTGCGGGATACGAACGGCCCGGAGCGCATCCATTACCCTGGCCATCACTCTTTCCCCGCGTTCCTTCAGATGCAGCCGGATCGGCTCCGACACCTGGTTGCCGACGGTGTATACCGGGTTGAGAGATGTCTGCGGATCCTGCATGATCATGGCCATCCTTCGCCCGCGATAGCCGCGCAAGTCCTGCTTGTTCATGGCGAGAAGGTCTGCACCCCCGAACCAGGCTTCGCCCTCCACAACGCGCGCGCCAGGCGTCGGCACCAGGCCCATAATTGACAGGCAGGTCATCGATTTACCGGATCCGGATTCACCGACCAGCCCGACAGTCTCGCCCTTTCTGACGGTGAAGCTAACGCCGTCGACGGCCTTGAGCACGGCCTTTCGCGTGTAGAAATAGGTCTTCAATCCCTCAACCCTGAGAAGGATATCGGCGTCCGCTGTCTTGTCCGGCGTTGGCAGAGCCGCGTCGGTCTGCCCGCTCATAGCTGTTTTCTCCGCGGGTCGAGAACGTCGCGCAGCCAGTCGCCAAAAAGATTGAGCGACAGCACGGCGGCGAGGATCGCGATCCCCGGGAACAGTGAAATCCAGTAGGCGGTCGCGATATATTCCCGGCCCTCCGATACCATCAGCCCCCAGGCCGGATTTGGCGGGGGAATGCCGACGCCGAGAAAACTCAGTGAGGATTCTACAAGAATGAGATGGCCAACTTCGAGCGTCGCCAGGACGATCACGGTATTTGCGACGTTCGGAAGGATGTGCCTGAGGATGATCCCGGCTTTCGATGTCCCGATTACCTTGGCGCTTGCCACATAATCCCGCTCTTTGATGCTGAGCGTCTCGCCCCGGACCATGCGCGCGAACCTGGCTGCAATGAACGGGGAGAGGATGAAGACGACGTTCCAGAAGCCGAACCCGAACGTGAAAACGAAGACCAGCGCGACAAGAATTGTCGGAAGCGCAAGCATGGCTTCCACGCTACGCTGTATCAGGGCATCCACGAACCCGCCGAGATAGCCCGATATCATGCCAAGAAGCACCCCGGTGGTGCCGCCGAGAAAGATGACGATCAGCGACAGCGACAGCGAGAGGCGGCTGCCGTAAATCATGCGGCTCAGAACGTCGCGGCCGAGCTTGTCGGTGCCGAGCAGATATTGGCTGGAACCACCCTCGTGCCAGACCGGCGGTGTAAGGTTCGCCATGATGTCGATCTTGATCGGATTGTGCGGCGCGATCAGTGGGGCAAATACCGCAAAAGAGATCAGGATACCCAGGATCGACGTCGGCACCAGGGGCGCACGCTTCAGGGCCGACAGGGCCGTATGCAATTGCCGGCCTATTGACGCCGTATCCGCCGGCGCCGCGCTGGCGCCGATATCGCGCGCATGTAATTTTTTTCCGGTCATTGCTTGGTGTATCGGATACGGGGATCGATGAAGGCATAAAGGATATCGACGGCCAGATTGATGACGATCAGGAATACCCCAACGGTGATGACGACGCCCTGGACGACGGGAAAGTCCCGCCCGGTGACGGCGACCAGCGCCAGCCGTCCAAGTCCCGGCCAGGCGAAAACCTGTTCGATCACCACAGAACCGTTCATGAACGCGGCAATGATCAGTCCGAAATAGGTCACCACCGGGATCAGCGCGTTGCGCAATGCGTGCTTCCAGATCACTGTTGTTTCCGACAATCCCTTGGCCCGCGCCATCGTCATGTAATCGCTGTCGAGCACGTCGAGCATGCTGGATCGGGTTATGCGCAACACCCCGGCGGTCACCGCCCAGCCCATGGCGAAGGCCGGCATGATGTAGGTTGCCGGGCCACCGCGGCCAGATACTGGCAGCGACGGCAAGCCTTGCTCGAATAGAAACACGCCGAAGAAGAGAATGAGCATGATCGCCAGCCAGAAGGGCGGCGTCGACTGGCCGAGGAAAGCCACGACCTTGGCGACACGGTCGATGAATGTGTCGCGATAGACGGCACTCAGCACGCCGAGCGGAATACCCATCGCCATGGCGATGACAAGAGCGGCGAGCGCCAGGCTGAATGTGGCTGGTATGCGCTCGATGATCATGTCGATTACCGGGCGATGGCCCTTGATTGACATGCCGAGATCGCCGCTGGCGATGTCCTGGACAAAGAGCCAATACTGGTGGATGAGAGGCTTATCGAGCCCGAGCCGCGCGCGCAGCTCGATCACCGCGGCTTCCGGCAAATCGTCCGGCACCAGCGCCGCGGCCGGATCGCCCGTCGCCCGGGCAAGCAGAAACACCAAAATCGTAATGAAAAAGATGTTTATGAGACTTTGGGCGAAACGATTGAGCAGGTACGACGCCACAAGTTTGTTCTCGACGAATGAATGAATGAAACGGGCCTTGCCAAAAATCTTCAGCCCGGCGGCGACACGTCACCGCCGGACCGAATTCAATGTTCCGGCAAGGCTGCCGGCAGAGTCCGGACGATCCTACTTTGTCTTGAGCGTCCAGTGGTTGTTTGGATACGGCCTGCCGGCGACCGGCTGCCAGTCCGTGATCTTGCCCGACACGCCAAACACCGTGTTCGAATAAAGCAGCGGCGCATTGTAGAAGCCCTTCCGCAGCAGGCGGTTGTAATCCTCAAACAAAGCCGTCTGCCTGGCGAGGTCGAACTCCTCCGTCACCGCCTTCAGGGCCGCGTCAACTTCCGCGACCTGGATAACGGGCCGCGAATTGGCGAGCGTCGACTGGTACTGGCGGTTCTGCCGTAGCGAATGATATCGGGACTTGTCGCCGCGGATCATCAGCGTAAACGGTTCCTTGCCGGCGACCTGCGGATTCTTGGCCTCTGCTTCGCTACATACTTTCTTGTCATCGCCGCATACGTCCTGCAGCATCTTGACCATTTCTGCCTTCATGGCGTTCCATTCGACCACCTGGACTTCGCCGGTGATTTTGAGCTCCTGCAGGTAGCCGAGCACGGCCTGCGACAGTGTCGGCATGTCGGGGAAATCGCCGTCGAATGCATAGGTGACGATCCTGACCGGGAATCCGTCCGGATAGCCGGCATCCTTCATCAGCTGCTTGGCCCGTTCGGGATCATATGGATCGGCTTTCAGGTCCTTGACAAAGCCAACTGTGCCCGGTCCGGAGAAGAAACTCGGCAGGGGACCGCCCTCACCAACATAGATCCGGTCCATGATCGTCTGCCTGTCGATCGCGATCGACATGGCTTCACGGACGCGAATGTCGCTGAACGGGTTGTTGGAGAAATTTTGATAATTGTACCACATCACCGACAGCGAACCCGCTAGCCCCGACGACACGTTGAAGCCGGCGTCCAGGATTTCCTTCTTCGCGGCCGGTGTCGCCTCGACCACGTCGGCCTTGCCGGTCCGCAGCAGCGCGAGCCGGGTCGAAAGCTCCGGTACCTCCATGATCCTGAGATTCTTGACCGATGGCACGCAGCAATAATGGTCTTCGAACGCCTCCAGGTCGACGTAGCGGGCGCTGGCGTTACGCTCCTTGAGCTTGAAGCTGCCGGCGCCAATCGGATTGTTGCGCAGGCCATCATTGCCTTCGCGTTCGAACTGGGCCTTCGACAGGACATAACCGACCTGGTTGTCGTAGGTCGGCCACCACAGCGGCATGAGCGGCTGCGGCTCCTTGGTCTTGACGATGACCGTGTTGCCTTCCGCGTAAATGTCCTCGATCAGCGGTCCGTAGGAGGCGTGGTAGGGATTTTCAGACTCATCGGAAAGCACCGCGCGCTTCCAGCTCCAGGCGAAATCCTCCGCGGTCATCGTCGACCCATCGTGGAACTTGACGCCTTCGCGCACCGTCCAGATCCAGCTATGCAGGTCTGGCGACACTTGCCATTTCACCGCGGCGCCGGGAATCAATGTCCCGTCGGGGTCCTGCATGATGCCGTTGAGGTGAATCTCGTCAGTGAACACCTTCACATTGCCGGTATTGTCCAGAAGTGGATCCATGCCCATCTCGGACATGTCGGACGTCACCGTAACGACGCTGCCGGCCGGTTCGGCAACCGCCGGTATCGCCGTGAATAATGCCGGAACGAGCATGGACGCGCTCAACGCGCAGACGCGCAAGGATACTGTCCCAATTGTGGCTTTCTGGTTCATGATCACCCTCCCTTAAAATCAGTTTTTTGATCTGTTGCCGCCGCAATCGGCGGTTGTTTATTGCCTGCCTGGTCCAATCCCGCCGGAATCTGGACCAAGCAACCGGTCATGCTGAGCGCCGAGCGTGTTCAGCCAGCGCCGCTTCCCCTTGAAATGGTGGTTTTCCGCTGCGGTCCGCGCCGCATCGGCATCGCCTGAGACGATCGCCGCCAGGATCACCTTATGCTCGCAATTCGACGCTTGCATCGACTCCAGCGGTTGCAAGGAACGTTCGCGAAGCAGGTGGCTTTCCTTGATCAGCGATTGATAGATGGCGGCGGCACGGCCGTGGCCGGCGAATTCCATGACCATGTCGTGGAGCCGCAGATTGGATTTATAGTAGATTGAGGGGTCTTGGGCGGCGATCGCCGCGTCCATCTCCCCGACAAGACCGGCAAGTGTGCCTTCCTGCCCAGGTGTGATCTTTTCCGCCAAACGCGCGCAGGCAAAGCCGAAGACCACCCCCCGCATCTCGTAAATTTCAACGGCTTCCTCAACGCCAACCTGTCTGACGAAGACGCCGAGATTCACCACCCCGGTGACGAGACCGGACCGCTCCAAGGCTCGAAGTGCTTCCCTGACGGGTCCCCGGCTAACGCCCAGTTGCGACGCAAGCTTTTGCTCGTTGAGGCGCTCGCCAGCGGCCAGATCCCCGTCCAGGATCATTCGTTCGACCTCGCTCTGCACGATTTCACGGAGCGAACTCGCCTTGCGGCTTGCGACGGCGCCAATGGCATCGGACCCGACGTTCATGTTGGCACAGTTCCACCTGCGTGCTGGACTGTCAACAACTTTGCATTCTGTTGACAGATTACAGTTTTGGGATGTAAGACGATTTGGGAAATCGGAAGGTTTTCGCGGCTTCAATTTGCCTAACGGCAGGGTTGAGCCGAGGAGTGGGGCCGACACCTTTCATCGAAGGGCTGTTTTCCTGGGCATTGGAAGTTTTCCCTTGAAGTATCGCGCGGCGAAGGGGCAGGCATGCGTTGGTGTCGATTCGAATACAAGAATGCCGCATCATTCGGAATCATCGAGGACGACCGCATCGTCCCGGTCACCGGTAGCCCGTTCACGGAGTATGAGCGGATCAACGCGGGAGTTTCCCTCAAGCGGGCCAAGCTCCTGGCGCCTGTCGAAAAGCCGATCTTCTACGCCACCAGCCGCAACTATAAGAAGAACCTGCAGGACAACATCGGCCGTTCAAGAAGCATGTTCGCCGCCGCCGAGGCGTGGACCGGCTATCGCGCGGCGTCCGC
This sequence comes from uncultured Polyangiaceae bacterium, assembly GCA_964196155.1. Taxonomy (GTDB): domain Bacteria; phylum Pseudomonadota; class Alphaproteobacteria; order Rhizobiales; family Afifellaceae; genus CAXMRP01. The sequence goes on along the minus strand of CAXMRP010000024.1, from coordinate 8,591 downwards.
CATCACCGGCCCGGATTCAGACATCGTCATACCGGCCGACTGCCCGGACGACGTTTATTTTCAAGGCGAAGTGGTCGTCGTCATCGGCAAGAAGGCCAAGAATCTGACCCATGACGAGGCCTGGGATGCCATTTTTGGCTATACCATCGGCAACGACGTGACTTGCGATACCTGGGCGACCACCGACACCCGCGCCTGGCGCGGCAAGAACATCGACACCTGGAAGCCGCTGGGGCCCTGGATCGAAACCGATCTCAATGTCGACAAGGCGGTCTGCCGGGTCAGCCTCAACGGCAAGGAGACGGTGAAATGGAACATCAACGAGTGGTATTTCAGCCCCGCTGACGTCCTGGTCTCCATCACCCGCTACATCACCATCAACCCCGGTGACATCCTGATGATGGGAACCGAGGGCGTCCGTTCGCCTTACGTCAAGCACGGCGACACGGTAGAGATCGAATTGCGCGGCCTGGGAACGCTGCGCAACAGTTTCGTCAAGTCGGTGGATTGGTACTGAACGCAACCGATGACATTGTAGGGGAGCGACCATGCGTTGGTGCCGGTTCAAGTCCAAGGACGGACCATCCTTCGGAATCGTCGAGGGGGACACGATCGTCCAGGTCGAAGGCAGCCCCTTCACGAATTACAAGCGGACCAGGACGAAGAGGCCCTTGAAGGGCGCCCGGCTTCTCGCGCCGGTCGACAATCCCGCCTACTACGCCATCGGGCGAAATTACAAAGGCCACGTGGAAGGCCGTGCACGCGCCGGCGCACCCATGCCGCCGGAGCCCTGGGCATGGTGGCGGTCCGCCAGCGCCCTCACCGGCACGAATTCGGACATCATTATTCCGGCCGACTGCCCGGACGACGTCGAGTACGAGTGCGAACCGGTCGTGGTCATCGGCAAGGGCGGCAAGAATTTCACCCGCCAGCAGGCGCAGGACGCCATCTTCGGCTACACCATCGGCAACGACGTCACGGGCATGAGCTGGGCGAGGCGGGATCCGAGCCCCTGGCGAAGCAAGAACTGCGATACCTGGAAGCCTCTGGGGCCGTGGATCGAAACCGATCTGGACCTGGAGCAGGCCGTTTGCACGGTGCGATACAATCGCGTCGAACAGGTCAAGTGGCACATCAGCAACTGGTTCTACAGCCCGGTCGACGTCCTGGTCACCGTTTCCAGATACATGACGCTTTTTCCGGGCGATATCCTGACATTGGGCGCGGAGGGCATGTCGCCGTTCATGCAGCACGGTGACATTGTCGAGGCGGAGATCACCGGTCTCGGTACGCTGCGCAATCGCTTCGTAAGGGAAGGCGTCTAGAGGCGGCGCCGACGGGCCGGACATTCCTCCCGCACGGGATTGATTGCATGGAGGACGTGCAATCAGTTCTTGTCAAGGTCGGGATAATACCAAAGGTTCTGACTATTGACTCATATGACCGGCATTTCTGCGGGTTCTGGTTAGGCGCGATCGGCGACCTGGTACGAGTACCACGAGCCGATCGCAACGACATCCAGAACCCGCAGAAATCCGGCCTTCGGTGGCCCAAAATCGCCCGCCGGGCAGCGTTGCGCCCCTCCGATGATGCCCCGCATCACCGTTCGGGACGCGCCTTGCCGGCAGACGATTTTGGGCCATCATATGGGTCAATAGTCAGAACCTTTGGTATAAGGCGGATCCAGAACCAGGCGCTCGATCACCTCGAACCACGTGTGGTGGACCGAATAGACCTCCGTTGAATCGATCAGTCTGACATAGACCGCGTTGCCGTCAGGCGTGCCGTCGCCGACTGCGATGCGGATCGTATCCTCGTTCTCCAGGACCAGGTCGATCACCATCCTGGGGTCCGTGAAGCCGTACACCGCCAGTTTGTCGGCGGTCGCATTTGTCGCGATAAGCCTTTCTGCTTTCGCGCCGCTGAGAAGCAACGGGATGCCGCCCCACCGCCGCGCGTTCACCTTCGGTCCGTCCGGCCGGTTAAAGTACCAGTCCCGGTTCCCGCGTTTCAGCCAGGCCTCGCTTTTCCCTTCCGCGGGAAGGCTGATCGATATGGCCTTGATGTCGTCCATCCCGACTGACCAGACCAACGGTTGGGTTTGCGCACCCGCTTCGGGCTCGGGTCGGTTGGCGATGAAAAAAACCACGCCCAGGGCGGCCATGACGACGGCCATGAAAAGGATGGCGCGGACTCTCACCTGCTCGGCCTCATGACTACCGCCTGCGCCACCAGACGAAACCCCCGGCGGCAAATAAAACGAACGGAAGCATGGCGATGCTGGTCAGGTTGAGAAACCGCGCTTGCGCCGGGCCCAAAATCAGACGGCGGGTCGTGAGCACTTTGCGATCGACCGAGACGATCGTCCCACCGGCGCTCAGCCAGTTGACGACAGTCACAAACAGGTTGGCATTATCGCCATTGTTAAAGTGCCGGTCGGAGGCGAAATCCGAATCGCCAATCACTGCAAGCCGCGCGCCTTCGGCCGAAGCTGAATCGAGCGCGCCGGTTGAGACCAGCGCGCCGATTGCCAGCGGGCCTTTTCTGTCGGTGCCGGCGTCAAAGACCGGCGCGTCGCCTGACGCAACGGTCTTTTCCAGCCAGCTCTGCGGCGTCGTCCAGACTAACGGCCCGATTTCCAGTCCTTCGGGCACGCCGGCGCGGGGAATGACAGCGGTGGCGCCAGGGAAATAGGTCTCGCCAAGGCCGAATGCGTTGCGGCCCCGATCGACCAGCGGCACGTCCGGGTTGGGCACGACATGGGAAGGCGGATCAACGAGATAGCCAGCCTCGATATCAAGACCCCAGCGGGCAAACAATTGCCGAAGCTGTTGCTGGGGATCGGGGTTGAGGAGAACGAACAGGCGGCCGCCTCTGTCGAGAAAGTCGCCGATCGCGGCGATCTCCTTCTCTGGAATTGGCCGCTGCGGTCCGGCGATGACGACGACCGCCGTGTCCTGCGGGAGACCGCCCTGAGCCGCGAAGTCGTGCTCCACGACCATATAGAGATTGTCGCGCAGGCCTCGTCCGGCTGCGGAATAATCTGCAGCGATCCCGCTTTCGCCATGGCCGGTCAGGAAATGGACCATCTTCTGGCGGATCCCGGTCACTTCCAGGATTGCAGATGTGAAGGCATGCTCTGCCTCAAGGCGGATTTTCGGCCCCAGCACCTGGCGACGCCCTGCCGCACCGGAAAACACCACGGCACCCACCAAGGCGCCGACCTGGTCGACCCCATATTGCCGCGCCTGGTCGGGGCTGAGCTCGGGATCGACCCGCCTGACGGTCAGCTGGTCAGTGTGAATTTGATATTCCGCGAGCAGGCTTTCGGCGTAGCTCGCAACCGGGCTGGTCGCCCCTGGCGCGAAAAAGATCACGGCCTCGACTTGCTTGTCCAGCGCACCGAGCATGTCCTGCGTCTGGGACGTCAGGGTGAACTGATCCAGCCCGGTGAAATCGAACCGGTGATAGCTGCCGATGCTGATCGCATTGGCGATGATCAGGATTGCGGAAAAGAGCGAAACGCCGACCGTCGTGCCGATACCGAACCGGCCCGGACGGCTCTTGAGTGCGCCATATACGCGCCTTGCGTCGATGGCGGCCGCAAGCACAATCAACCCTGCACCGAGCGCCAGGATTGCCCAGCCATACGCGCCGATCCCCGGCAGGATAAGCTCGATCACCAATCCGGCGATGAGGATGCCCAGGCCGAGAAGCGCAATATTGCCGGTGGTCATTGCCCCTGGCCCCATCGACCGGTTTCGATTGACCGGACGGCCAGGAACAGGAACAGGGCGGTCACGCTGAGATAATAGACGATCGCCCGTGTATCGATGATGCCGCGGACAAAATCGGGGAAGTGATCGGCCAGCGACAGATAGGAGAGCACGTCGCCGAGACCGCCAGCCGCAAATTGGGCAGCGATACCCAGAAACCACAACCCGAACAATATTCCACCCGCGACCACTGCCGCGACGATCTGGTTGGAGGTGATTGAGGAGGCAAAGATACCGACCGCAAGCGACGCGCCGCCGATCAGCAATAGCCCGATATAACTGGTCGCGATCGGACCGAGATCGGGATCGCCGAACACGATCAGGAGCAGCGGAAAATAGAGCGTTAGCGCTATCATTGCGGTGAGCACGGCGATGCTGCCGGCAAATTTTCCCAGCACAATCTCTGCATCGCGCACCGGTGCTGTCAGCAGAAACTCGAATGTGCCAAGCTTCTTCTCTTCCGCGATCAGCCGCATGGTCAGTACCGCGGCGAACAGCAGGATCAATAACCCCGCAGCGTCGAGAAATCCGGTCAGGCTGGTGTCAGAATAGTTCGTGCCCGCAAGATAGGCGGCAAAGAAGGTACCCGACAGCGCGAGGAATATCGCGGTCACGACATAGGCCATCGGCGCGTTCAGATACGAACGAATTTCCTTGGCCGCAATGATGCCGATATTCCTCAATGGATGCTTCCGGCGTCGTCGGTCAGCTTGAGGAATATAGCCTCCAGGTCCATGCCGGCCGGCTCCATGGCAAGAAGCGTCCATCCGCGCTCCACCATGACACGGGTGATCGCCGCCTGCGGTTCCTGATCGAAAGAATAATCAACATAATGATGCGGCTTCTGAAACGTAACGCTGACGAGCAGATCGATACGGCGGAGCGCTTCGGACACCGCCTCGGCCGGACCCTCGATGGTCAGCCGCAACCGCTTTCCAGAATTCATCGTCGCTGAGAGATTGTCGATCCGGTCCTGCGCCACGATTCGGCCCTTGTTGATAATGATCACCCGATCGCAGATAGCGCTGACATCGGGGAGAATATGGGTCGATAACAAAATCGTCCGATCCTTGCCAAGCTCGGTGATAAGCGCCTTGGTTTGCGCCACCTGGATTGGATCGATGCCGGCCGTCGGTTCGTCAAGGATCAGCACTTGCGGGTCGTGTACCATCGCTTGCGCCAGCCCGACCCGCTGCCTGTAGCCCTTGGAAAGCTTGCCCAAAATGACGTCGATATGGTCGGCAAGCCCACAGGTCACTACAACGTCATCGATCCGGCCCTTGGTCCGCTTTCTGTCCAGCCCCCTCAGCCTGGCCGCATAGGTAAGGTAACTTCGGGTTGTCATGTCGGTGTATATCGGCACTTTTTCCGGCAGATAGCCAACCAGCCGCCTGCCGGCGAGCGACTCGGTCGCCATATTGTGTTCGCCGATCCAGACATCGCCGCGGCTGGGCACCAGATATCCGGTCAGCATGCGCATGGTGGTGGTTTTGCCGGCGCCGTTCGGCCCGAGGAACCCGACGATTTCGCCCTTGCCGACGGCAAAGCTGATATCGTCAACCGCCAAACGCTCACGGTAGGATTTGGAAAGATTCCTTACCCTGATCACTGTGCCGATCCGGATTTGCTCTTCATTGCTTCAAGCTGCTTGATAACCCAGGCGTCGGTTTCTGAATCGTAGCCGTTGGTGAAGCCGTGGAACTCCACCTTGTGCGTCTTGAAGGCGTCGGCAAGCCAGTCGTCGAGAACCGCCGCCTTGGCGCGCTGAAGATCATCGCCGTCCACCTCCCGTGCTGCCTTTTCCGTGACCACGAAGATACCGAATTTCCCGTCGCCGACTTGAAGTGGATTGCTCGCTTCGCCGACCTGAAGATCTTCGAACGCCGCCGTTGCAAGGTCCGGCGCCAGCGCCTGGCGGGTATACCATCCAAGCTCGCCGTCTTTGTCACGCAGCCGTGGATCCTCGTTCAGATCGCGAGCCAGCTGGCCCAAATCCTCACCAGCGTCGAGCCTTTTGCGGACGGCAAGTGCATCCTCGACTGTTGGCCGGACGATCACGTGAAGACGGACCTGCTGGGCGACCGTCGGCACCCGCCCGGCAAGGTATTGGGTCAATCCGGCGCTCAGCAAGCCCGTTCGGACCAGGTCCCGGTATTCAGCATCTGAAAGCCGGGTATCGTTCAATTGTTGGCGATACCATTCGCCGAACTCGCTCTCCCGCATCGTCTCGTTTTCGCCGCGGGCCGTTTCCCTGAGGTGCCGATCGATGTCCTGCACTGAAACGCCGATATTGTAAGGAGGGCTGGGCGCTACCTGCTTGATGATCTCCTCGAAGGAAAGCGCCTGCAACACCGACAGCGGCGCTTGCCCGGACAGGAAGGACCGTTTCAGGAAATAACGCATATCGATCGACGCGTCATCGACGATCAACACGGTCGTTCGAAAGGGCCTTACCTGGTCCCAGTAGATTGCGAAACCCGCTGTAGCGCCAATGACGACGGCAACGGCCGCGGAAATAACGATCATTCGCGTTCGCCCAGCCGCGTCCGTGTTCTTCGCCTTCACGGATTCGCCGTTCGATCCCTCCACCGTCCTGTCCGCTCCGCGTTCGAATTTCATGGTCCGCCCCGTGAGGTAAACGCGAGTTGCCTCAAAGGCACGACCGGGGCATCCGGTTGCAGCCGAACCCGCGCTTTGCCTGGAATTCCGTATCGATCCCTTGCATATGGAAACGTTTATCCCGCCCTTGCCTCTTCGTTCGCCACCAGCCGGGACATGGCCGGCGAAGACCGGCTCACCCTCGCCTCTCCAACCCTAGCCCTCAATCCGTTCGTCGCGGCCTGCCGGTTGCCATTTTTGCCGTCCGGTGGCGACCTTCGCAAGGTCCAATCGTGAATCGCTCCTCATCCGCCGGACCGGATCGAGGCTGACCGGCGTGCCGCCTTGTCCTTCCCGGCCGGGGTTTTGACATTGCTCCGTGGCGCGCCGACACTGACCCGCCGCTCGCCCCGGCGTCGTCAATATCGGGCGCGTCCGCGGACCGGTCGCCAGCAAGGAAGCCGCGCCATGAATGACCGCCCCGCCATCCGCATCCTCAGCGCCGGCGCACCGATGACCGGCGTTCGCAAGTGCGCCGAGGCCAACGCCGCCGCGACCGGCCAGCCGTTCGAAATCGAACACGCCACCGCGCCGGTCCTCAAGGAGCGCGTCGATTCCAGAACCGCCGGCGCCGATGTCATTGTCGCGCCGCACGTTGCCATGGAGGCTTTCGCAAGCGCCGGCCACGTCGATCCCGGGAGTGTCTGTGTGATCGGCTCGGTGACCGTCGGCGTCGTCGTGCGCAACGGCGCCCGGGAACCCGACCTCTCGTCGGTCGAGGCCTTCACCCGGGCCGTGCTGGCGGCGGACGCCGTGGTCTACAACCTGGCGTCCAGCGGACAGTACGTCGCCAAGACGCTCCAGAGCCTCGGCCTTGCCGATAAGATCGCGGCCAGGACCGTCATCGTTCCCAACGGCGCCGCCGTGATGGAGAGACTGGCCGAGGATGCCGCACTCGATGGGATCGGCTTCGGGCATATCACCGAGATTCGCCGTCACGACGATCTTGGGACCCATCTGGTAGGTCCGCTGCCCAAGGCCATCGGAAGACAGACACCCTATGCCGTCGGCCTCCTTGCCTCCGCATCCAGGCCCGACGCCGCCCGCGCACTGGTCGACTTCATGGCATCGACCGACGGTAACCGGATTTTCGTCGCGAGCGGCGTTGTCTGACAGGCGGCCAAAAACACTCCCTTACGCAAACACCTCAAGCTGTTCCCTAGGCGTTGATGCCGGACACTCGTGCGAGAGCCGGTGAAGCGGTGATTCACGCCGCGGGTTAGCTAGCGTTGTAGGGATGCGACGGCAGACGTCGCTCAGAAATCTTGGGCGTATCCTTCCGCAGCGCTTCGAGCCGAGGGTGCATTTGGCCCTCGACGAACAGACGCATTTAACGGAACGTCGACAGCTTGGTAGGCACCCTTGTTATTCGGCACTCATGGGGAGGGGCGGGTCGAATCTCTGAGACCTTTCCCCAACGGGCCGGTGGGGTAATCACACACAAATCCCCGCGAAATTCCGAGAATCTTTTTTTGACACCTGAAAACATTGGCTGGGCGAATGGGTGCAGGTTCGTATTCAATCTTGTCTGCGCTGCGGGTCCTTCTTGGCCTGTTCGACTGCGGGGCATTCGCGGGGCGACATCGCGCTAGTCGAGGTCAATTTTTGGAAGGTTTACAGGTTAACAAATTTGGAGGTTTTTAACATATTGAAAAACAACGATAAATTGACATTAAGTCAACCAGCGGAAATGCTGGTTAACACGCCGAAAAAGGGGGCAGGCTCAGCGCCACCTCTCCACACAGCCGGCGCTCGGTGCCATTCCACAGACTGCCAACTACGCCTGAAAACGCTTCCGGCAAAACAATCGTGACTACATGGCCATGCCTTGCATGCTCATACCAGGCGTCGCCATGCCGCCCATCATGCCGAACTGCATGTGGTAGGGAAACATGCACATGAACATCCACACGCCCGGCTCTTCGATTTTCACGGCAACCTGGAAATCCTGACCCGGCAGTACGAGCGAGCGTTCGTAAAGAGCCTCATGTTCGAGAAGATTCCAGTCGGCCCGCTGCGCCCGGTATCCGACCGCCGCCATGGCCGGCATGGACATGAACATGAATTCATGCGGGATCTGGCCGCCATTGCGGATTTTCAGAAGAATCCGCTCGCCGGGTTTCACCTCGATGCTGCCGGGTGAATAGGCCCACTCGG
>CAXMRP010000023.1:0-15069 GCA_964196155.1 uncultured Polyangiaceae bacterium | reverse complement strand
CTGGTCGAGGCCGGCTATGCGCCGGAGATGGCTTATTTTGAGTGCTTGCACGAGGTCAAGCTGATCGTCGACCTGATCTATGAAGGCGGCATCGCCAACATGAATTATTCGATCTCCAACACCGCCGAGTTCGGCGAATATGCCAGCGGCCCGCGCATCGTCACCGATGAAACCAGAGCGGAGATGCGCCGCGTGCTGAAGGATATCCAGTCCGGCGCCTTTACCACCGAATGGATCCGCGAATGCAAGGCCGGGCAGCCGAAATTCAAGGCGACGCGGCGGCTCAATGACGCTCACCCGATCGAGGAGGTCGGGACAAGGCTGCGCGGCATGATGCCGTGGATCACCGCCAACAAGCTGGTCGACAAGGACAAGAACTGAGGCGGCGAAACTGCGTGAAAGCGGAACAAAAGAAAACGGCCCGCCGATCGGCGGGCCGCTGATTTTTTTGAAAGAGGGTTAAGAAGGCTTATTCGACCACCAGCGCGATCGTCTCGCCGTCGCTGGTTCTCAAAACCACCTCGCCTCCGGCGGCAGCTGCCGCCTCTGCCTCTGCGGCGGCCGCGGCGGCCGCCTCTGCTTCGACGATGCCGGCCACGCGATCCACCATGGCTTGGTTGTCCTCCACCATGGAATAGAAATGTTCGGCCTTTAGCGGTGAGTACTCCACATTGGGCGTAACCGCGGCAAAAGCGGATTCCGCCTCGGCCTGCTCCATGTCGGCCGTCTCCCGCAGGCTTTGGGCGGCAGTCTGCGTGTTGGCAACGTCCGACCAGGCCGCGATTTCCGCCTCGATCGCCTCAGTCGGTTGGAGAGCAGCTTCCGCCGCTTCGAGTTCAACGGCGAGTTCCGCCAACCTCTGTGCAGCCAGTGCAGCCACAGCGGTGTCATAGCCCTCTGCCGTCGGATCCATAGATTGCAAAGTCTCGTCTGCCGCCAAAGCTCCAAGCGCTGCCGCATAGTCTCCTTCGGCTAGCAAGGCATCCGCCGCCGCATCGTCGGCGATCATCTGCTGCGCGAAGAACGCAGCGGCCCGGCCATGCTTGGAATTCACGCTGGCATGCCTCGCCGCGTTCGGGTTGGCATTAAAGACGCCGTTCCAGCCTTTAACTTCGTTGGGAGCGTATCCCATCCCGGCCAACATAGCCTTCGGTTTGACCTTGGGGGTTTCACCTGCGGCGAACGCCGGCTTGTTGGCGTTGACCTTGGTCTTGCCCTTGCCAAACACGCCTTTGACCAGGTTGCCGCCTTTTTGGGATGCCTTGGCGAACAGGCCACCGAGGCCTTTGCCGCCGCCTTTGCTGCTGCCCTTGCCGCCACCGTTATTGCCGTTGCCGCCGCCTTTCGCGGCGCTCTTTTCACCGCCTTTGGCGCCGCCTTTACCGCCGCCATTGCCGCCGGCATTGCCGCCGGCATTGCCATTGCCATTGCCGTTGCCATTGCCATTGCCGTTGCCAGCCCAAGCGGCATCAGGCGAAAACGGGCCTGGTGCGAATTCGATGGGTGCAAGACTTGAAATGGTAAAAATCGCACTGGTTAACAGCGCGAGCGTTGAAATCTTCCTGGTTGTCATGCTGGACATGGTCCGCCTCCGACTTTTTTGAGTTATCGCCCCCGGTTTTACAACCAAGAGAAAACGAAAAGCCTAAAGCGACCGTGGAAATTCAGGGGTCGGCGTTCACACCGCTTTTATCATGCCTCTTAAGCATGATGGTCCGGGCCGGGGAGATTGGGACCCAGACAGATCGTCCGGAATCATTCCTCAATGAAGCGGATTCCGACCTCATCGGATTTTCGCCAAATGACCTCGCAGTGGTATCCAACAGGGTCCGTTTCGGTTTTCAGTTTGAAACGCAGTGGCAGTGAATAGCCGTTTTCAACGCGCAGCCTTGCACCCTCATCGGATAAATCGCGAATGGTGCATCCGACCCCGGTCGTATCGCCACGCGTCACGATGAATCCCGGTGAAAGTGTTCGTTGACGTGATTCGACTCTCAGATCAGCGCCCGCAGTCCGCCAGCTCATCGCATTATTGGGCATCAAATATCTCTATAAAGTTGTATGATCACAACTATAAATAGTATTCAGGTTTTAAATTTTCGTGTGCGTCGCCATGGAAAATCTGGCGGACGGGCGGCCGATCATTGTGGAGATCATTTGCCCCCAGGCGGCAAGCGGCAAGCGGCAGGAGGAAGGGTGATGACCTGGAAGGATGCCACAGGCAGTTGCCGGCGGCCTGATGGCTAGCCGCTGGGTGGTAATGTGGGGCGCATGCGCAAAATGTCGTCAATGGCCGATTTGAGCGGATTGAAACCGTTTGTGCCGGATGCCGTCATTTTGTCCGACGGCGCCGCCAGCACGGCGTCGGTCGCAGCTGCCTGGAGCGTATCGACCAGGTCTTGGGCATCGCGATAGTCGGCGATGGCCTGCAAACTGGATTTGAGCTCGTCTCTGGCTGCGGCCAGTTCTTGATGAAGCGCGTCGTCAGGCGCTGCGTTCGCCGCGCCAGCTTCCAGTCGCTCAATCTTTTCGTTCAGCGCAGCAATCTCGCCTGAGGTGATTGGCTCTGACGCCTGTAGATCTCGAACGGCCTGGGCGTAGGAAAAGGTGGCCATTTTGGCAACGACGGCTGCCGTGACGTCTGGGCTTTTGATGTCCAGGTCCTTGTAATCAAAGGCCGGGGCGGGCGTTTCGGGCATGCTCGGTTTAGCTGGAGCGCGCGCTTTCGGTGTTAGCTGCGGCGCGGATGTCGGTTTGTCGGTTGTCCCGGTATTGGCAGGCGCTGCGCCCTTCTTGATTCTCACGGCTTTTTGGGTATCGGATGCTGAGCCGCGCCGTGCCCCGAAAAAAAACCGGCCCAGCAGGCCTCCGGGAACAGCACGCTGCTCGCCGGGCGCCGCACTCAGCGACCCACCGTTGCCGCCGTTGCCGCCGCCTTTGCCGCCGCCTTTGCCGCTGCCGTTGCCGCCGCCATTGCCACCGTTGCCGCCGTTGCCGCCGCCGTTGCCGCCGCCATTGCCACCGTTGCCGCCACCATTGCCGCCGCCGTTGCCGTTGCCGGCCCAGGCGGAATCGGCGCCCAACCCCAGCGTTTCCAAGCCGGAGGACGCTGGAATCACGCTTGTGACGACAAGCGCAAAGACGCAAGCGGCCGATAACGCGGATGTTCGGCGCAAATGCCGGATATGGCAGATTGCGAGTTTCATGAGAGGAAGATTACAATTCAATTCGAAGGGAAATCTGAAAGAATGTCCGGAAAACCCGGGCCATATGTTACCGCTTTGTTAACCGGAAAATTGATTTCCGTGCCCGCCGGCCGCCAGTTTGCCTTGCCGGGGCCGCGAGAGGGCAAGTGTGCAAGAGCCCGCTTTGATCCGGCGTGCGCTTCCGCTATCCCTGCACGCTGGTATCAGGGGGCGGCGATGCTCAGTCTTTTTGAAATCAGTGCGTTTCTCCTGGTACTTTCGGCCGTGTTCGGATGGCTGAATGTGCGGGTTCTAAAATTGCCGCATACGATCGGCCTGTTGCTCATGGCGCTTACCGCATCTGGAAGCCTGATCGTTTTCGACCTGATCGTGCCGAGTTCCAACATCAAGGAGGTGGTGGCGGCAGCTGTCGGCCAGATCGATTTCTTCGAAGCCTTGATGAACGGCATGCTTGCCTTTTTGCTGTTTGCCGGGGCCCTGCATGTCGATTTGGGTCTTTTGCGCGAAAAGAAATGGATTATCGGGATCATGGCGACGTTTGGCGTCCTGATTTCGACTTTCATCGTCGGTGTCGGGTTCTGGGGCGCCGCCCGGATACTCGGCCTGGACATGCCGTTCATCTGGGCGCTTGTCTTCGGCTCGCTGATCAGCCCGACGGATCCGGTCGCCGTTTTGTCACTTCTCAAATCGGTGCGGATACCGGAAAGCCTGGAAGTCAAGATCGCCGGCGAAAGCCTGTTCAATGACGGCGTCGGCGTTGTCGTCTTCACCATCCTGGTGGCGCTTGCCGCCGGCGGCGGTCGCTTCGATCTGGCCCATGCCGGAGAAATCTTCGTCACCGAAGCCATCGGCGGCGCCGTGATCGGCCTTGTGGCCGGCTTCGTCACGGTGCGGGCCATGCGGGCGATCGACAATTATTCCGTTGAGATACTGCTTACCCTGGCGCTCGTAACGGCGCTTTATGCGACCGCCCAGCGGCTTCACATGTCCGGTCCGATTGCGGTTGTGGTGGCCGGCCTTCTGATCGGCAATCGCGGTGCCGATACAGCCATGAGCGAGGAAACACGCGCGCATCTGTTTCAGTTCTGGGAGGTTATCGATGAACTCCTCAATTCCGTTCTGTTCCTGCTGATCGGCCTTGAAGTCCTGGTCATCACCATCGATCCCTCACTGGCCGGGCTTGCCGTTCTGACCATTCCCCTCGTGCTGGCGGCGCGCTTTGTTGCCGTCTCCGTGCCGATCACCGTGCTCTCATTGCGCGAGACCTTCACGCCCGGTTCCATTCCGGTGCTGACCTGGGGCGGCGTGCGCGGCGGAATATCGGTGGCACTGGCGCTATCGCTGCCGATCGTGCCGGAGAAGGCGCCAATCATCGTTGCTACCTATCTAGTGGTGATTTTTTCAATCATTGTGCAGGGGTTGACGATCCGCTCACTGGTGCGGCGCGTCGTCTTCTCATAGGGCCAGAACCAAGGGACAGCGCATATGGGTCGGCGTTATAAAATCTATGATGTTTTTACAGACCGGGTCCTGACTGGTAATCCGCTGGCCGTCGTGCTTGACGCGGATGGGTTGGAGACGGCGCAAATGCAGGCAATTGCGCGCGAATTCAATCTTTCCGAAACAGCGTTCGTTCTGGATGCCGACAATCCGGCCCATTCGGCCCGCGTGCGAATATTCACGCCCGCGGTGGAGTTACCGTTTGCCGGCCATCCGACCGTCGGCACGGCGATTTGTCTGGCCTCGGAGCGGTTTGGCGATATGGGATCGGGGCAGGACGCTGTCGTCGTGCTGGAAGAAGGCATTGGCCCGATCCGCTGCGGCGTCAGGCTGAAAGACGGATCGGGATTTGCCGAATTCGACCTGCCGCGGCTGCCGGAAAATCTCGGCATGGCGAAACCGAAGGAAATCCTTGCCGCGGCGCTCGGTCTGAAACCGGCTGATGTCACCTTTGAAAATCACACGGCAAGCATCTGGACCGCGGGCAATCCCTTCCAGTTCGTTCCGGTCCGCAACAGCGGCGTGCTGGCGGCGGCGAACCCGGTCCGGGAAGCCTGTGCGGCAGCCTTCGGCAACGATAGCGCCTTTCTTTACACCCGTGACGTGGAAGGTCACGACCACGATTTCAGGGCGCGGATGTTTGCGCCGATGTCGGGCATTGAGGAAGATCCGGCAACCGGTTCGGCTGCGGCCGCCTTTGCCGGCCTTGTTCAGCAATTCGACGACCATCCCGATGGTGACCACCTGATCCTGATCGAACAGGGCGATGACATGGGACGCCCGTCGGTGATCCGGCTGGACATGACGGTCAAGAACGGTGTGCTTGGGGCAGCCCGCATTGGCGGCCACGCGGTGCAGGTGGCGGAAGGCGTTCTGTCGGTTTGATCGATTTGGCGCCGATTGGCCGTGTTGATTTGAGTCAATGAGCGCGTTTTGCCGATCACCTACGGCCACAATTCCGGCATTGCGCGCCACGCGGGAAGAGGCAATTTCTGAAAGTTCACCTATGAAAGACCGGCCATGTTTGAAATCCTTCTGATCGCCCATCTTATCCTGATTGCGATGGGAACCGGGATGGCGTTTTCCCATCTGATCTTCCTGCGCGTATCGAGCGGAGAGGCCGGAGAACGAGGCTTGGCGCTTGCCCATGCGCGTCGCGTCCTCGGCGATATCACGACCATGGTTGTGGTGTTTATCTGGATTACCGGACTAACGCTTTTGTGGAGCCGCTATGGTGATCCGGATCGCGCTGTGAACGCCTGGTTCTATGGCAAGATGGCATTTGTCGGACTTTTTACCGGCGCCCACATCATGCAGCGCTCCAAAGCCGCACGCTTTCAGGGTGACGATTACGCGGACCTCGTCAAGCAGCTGGAATTGTGGACGTCTGTCGGCTGGCTGTCGGCGCTTCTGGCGATCTGCCTGGCGGTAGTGTCTTTCGCGAGACCCTGATACCAAAGGTCCCCTGGTATCAACCGGTTGCAGCGTTGGCAGGGCAATCCGGCGGAGCGGCGCGCCCCGCCGGTTTTTCTCCGACCGATCGGGTCGGTTATTGGATTTCCAGTATCTTCATCGCCTTGCTGAGCGTTGTGATCGATGCGGCATGATTGCCGGCAGCGTGCTGCTGTTTGCCGGTTGCGCGCAACGCCTTGACTTCGGCGAGGTCAGCCGCGGAAAGACTGGCTTTTGGCAGCGCGGCATCGATCTTGGCCATGTCGGCCGGACAATGGAAGGCAAAGGCTGGCGTGGCGAACGCCATCGCCGCGGCCAGAGGCAGGATCGATTTCATGATGTTCTTCAACATGGTGTTCTCCCTGTCGGGGCCGGCTTCCGGCTCCCGAAAATCAGTTTAAGAGAACGCCGGGATTGGGGCGGATTCGTGACCCATTCCCGGCGTCCGGTATTTCACGTGAAGCGGGCAGTCCCGCTTTTCAGACCTATTGGATCTGCAGCATTTGCTTGACCTGCGCAACACTTGCGGCGCAGCCCTCAACGTCGCCCGCAGCCTGTCTGGCCCGGGCCTCGTCGACAAGCGCCTGGATCGTCGGCGCCTCGCCGGCCGCCGGCGGCGTAGTTTGCTGAGCCACATCGATCTGCGCCAGACCGTCGGCACAGGCGTCCTGTGCCTGCGCGGCAATGGTGCCGAGGGCAAAGATCGCGCCTGAAAGAAGCGCAATGGAAAGAGTTCGTCCGATTCGCATGAGAACCTCCTTTTGAAGGGATTGCTGTTCGTGCCAGCCGCTGCCGACACGCAGCGCATGAGACGAGCGAGCCATGGCGCGAAGACGGCACAGCCGGTTCAAAGCGATGGCAATTTCCGTACAATTTCGCGAATTCCGATCACAAAATGAAACATGAAAATATTGAGGCGGATCCGCCGAAACGACAGTCGGCGCGGGGGCGGACTGGGTCGGCCGGTGCCGTTTGCATTGCGCAAGGGCGCAGTTGCAGTCTATATAGCCGCGTTACCGAGGCTTCGGGGTTTGTCTTATGGGCGTTGCCCGCGCACAAATATCGGAATTTTCGCCGCCGCGTTTGCGGCTGGCGCCGCTTTGCCTCGGTCTCCTTCTCCTTAGGCGCCCCTGAGCGCCGGCAGCCCGAATTCGGTTTTCCGGATTGCGCAGGGCGGGCTTTCAGGGGAGGCACTTTCAAACTTCATTAAAATGATGCCCGTAAATTTTACGGGAAGGGACCGGAGAAGGGTCGCACCTCATGACTGATACTGAAAACCATCCGTCGAACCGGGAAAACATCCTGATTTTCGACACAACCTTGCGCGACGGCGAGCAATGCCCCGGCGCGACAATGACGTTTGAGGAAAAGCTCGAAGTTGCCGATTTCCTCGACGAAATGGGCGTCGACATTATCGAGGCCGGCTTTCCGATCGCCTCGGACGGCGATTTCGAGGCCGTTTCGGAAATCTCCCGCCGGGTCAAGAATGCCACGATCGCCGGCCTGTCGCGTGCCAACCCCAAGGATATCGACCGGGCCGGAGAGGCGGTCAGGCACGCCGCGCGGCCACGCATTCACACCTTCATTTCCACATCGCCGGTGCACATGAAGTTCAAGCTGCAGAAGGAACCTGAGGCGGTTCTGGAACTGGTGACGAGTTCGGTGACCCGCGCCCGCAATCTGGTTGACGATGTGGAATGGTCGGCCGAGGACGGCACGCGCACCGAGCACGATTTCCTGTGCCGCTGCGTTGAGGCCGCGATCAAGGCGGGGGCGACGACGATCAACATACCCGACACGGTCGGCTATAGCGTGCCGGAAGAATATGGCGCGGTTTTCAAAATGCTGCGCGAGCGCGTGCCCGGCGCCGACGGCGTGGTCTTTTCAGTCCATTGCCACAACGATCTTGGCATGGCCGTCGCCAATACGATCGCCGGCATTGAAGCCGGTGCGCGGCAGGTGGAATGCACGATCAATGGCATTGGCGAGCGGGCCGGCAATGCGGCGCTGGAGGAGATCGTCATGGCGATCAGCACCCGTGCCGACATCCTGCCGTTCCGCACCGGCATCAACACGGCGATGTTGAACCGCGCCTCGCGGCTGGTTTCGGCGGCGACCTCGTTCCCGGTTCAATACAACAAGGCGATCGTCGGCCGGAACGCCTTTGCTCATGAAGCCGGTATCCATCAGGACGGCATGATGAAACACAATCAGACCTATGAGATCATGACGCCGGAATCGGTTGGCGTCTCCAAGACGTCACTGGTGATGGGCAAGCATTCGGGGCGCAATGCGTTCCGCTCCAAGCTGCAGGACCTGGGCTATCAGCTGGGCGAAAACGCCTTTGAAGATGCCTTCAACCGGTTCAAGGCGCTGGCCGACCGCAAGAAGCAAATCTATGACGAGGACATCGAGGCGCTGGTCGATGAGGAGATCGCAACCGCTGCCGACCGGATGAAGGTGCAGGCGCTGACGGTCATTGCCGGTACGATGGGACCGCAATCGGCGACGCTGACGCTGGACATAGACGGCGCGCACCAGACCGTGCAGGCCACCGGTAACGGCCCGGTCGATGCGACGTTCAACGCCATCCATGCAATCGTGCAACACGAGGCCAAGCTGGCGCTCTATCAGGTGCATGCGGTGACCGAAGGGACCGACGCGCAGGCCGAGGTCTCCGTACGGCTTGAAGACAGCGAAGGCCGGGCGGTGACCGGCCGGGCATCGGACCCCGACACGCTGGTGGCTTCGGCGAAGGCCTATCTGTCGGCGCTCAACAAGCTGATGGCGCGCGGCGCGCGGCTGCACGCCCAGGCGGCCGGCTGATCATCGGGCATATCAAAGACGCGAAAGGCGGGCCGGGCGCCCGCCTTTTTCATTCCATGGCGCCGGTTCGGACCGGTTCCGCCATCAATAGGGGGCCTCGACTGCCCCCAGATTGACATAGACGCTCTTGCGCTGGCTGTAGAAGTCAAGTGCAGTGAGGCCGTTTTCACGGCCGATGCCGGACTGTTTGACGCCGCCGAACGGCATGGCCACCGGCGTCAGATTATAGGCGTTGATCCAGACCGTCCCGGCCTGCAATGCCGCCGCGACGCGGTGGGCGCGGGCAAGGCTGTTGGTCATGATGCCGGCGGCCAGCCCGAACGGCGAATCATTGGCCCGGGTGACGACATCATCGTCATCGGAAAAGGCGAGGACGCTCATCACCGGGCCAAAAATTTCCTCGCGCACGATGGTCATGTCGTCCCGGCAGGCATCGAAGATGGCCGGTTGCATGAAATTGCCCTTTGACAGGGCACCATCTGTGATCTGCCGCCCGCCGGTCAAAAGGCGTGCGCCCTCCGCTTCGCCCCTGGCGACATAGCCAAGCACCTTTTCCAGATGATCGGCGGAAATCAGCGGCCCCATCTGCGTTTGCGGGTCCATCGGATCGCCGACGCGGATCGCCTTGGTGCGGGCGACGAGCTTTTCCATAAAGGCGTCACGAATGTCGTCATGGACGAAAACACGGGTGCCGTTGGAGCAGACTTCGCCTTGCGTATAGAAGTTTGCGAGAATTGCCGCAGAAACAGATTCATCAAGGTCGGCGTCGCTGAAGATGATCAGCGCCGACTTGCCGCCAAGCTCCATGGTCACATGTTTGAGCGTTCCGGCGGCGGCTGCCATGACCCGTTTGCCGGTCGGGACGGATCCGGTCACCGATATCTTGGCGATACCGGGATGATTGGCCAGCGCGGCGCCGACATCGCCGGCGCCGAGCACGACATTGAGCAAACCCGGCGGCGCGCCGGCCTCTTCGGCAATGCGGGCCAGTTCGAGCGCCGTCAGCGGCGTCATTTCGCTCGGCTTGAATACCATGGCGTTGCCGGCGGCCAGCGCCGGGGCGCTCTTCCAGCTGGCGATCTGGATGGGATAGTTCCACGCGCCGATACCGGCACAGACGCCGAGCGGCTCGCGGCGGGTATAGGCAAAGGCCTGATCGCCCAGCGGCATGTGCTCGCCATGGATGATCTGGGTCAGGCCGGCGAAGAACTCAAAACAATCGGCGGCCGAGCCGATATCGGCCTCCGGCGCCTCCTGGATCGGCTTGCCGGTATCGACGACCTCCAGCGCGGCGAGGTCCATCTTGCGGTGGCGCAGCAATGCGGCAATGCGATTAAGGACCCGCCCGCGTTCGGCAGCCGCCATCGCCATCCATTCTTTCTGAGCCGTTGCCGCGCTGGCGACGGCAAGATCGATCGCTGCGGCGTCGGCCGGAACCACCTCGGCCAGGCACTCGCCATTTGCCGGGTTGATGGTATCGAACCGCGTCACGCCGGCAGGCGCAACATCGGAGCCGGCTATGCGGGAGACGGCCAGGGGACGATCTGTCATGCCGCCTGTTTAATGGCGGAGGCTTTTGAATGGAACCGCCGCTGGCGACATGCGCTGTCGTTTTCGGGGCGGGCATATTCGGGCCTGCACAATGCCGCACGGCTTGCAGTTCGGTACAGGCATCCCTATAACCCGGCGCACAGCAAGGGTGTGTAGCTCAGTTGGCAGAGCAGCTGACTCTTAATCAGCATCTTGTTTTGCCCTAAGTGTTTGAATATCAACGATATTAACTACGATTTCTTTTCCTTGGACCGTTGCGGCGGACCGTTATAGATCGCTTATGGATTAGACGTCGAATGAGCACGTCGAGCGGGCCGCGACAATCGGGCGACAGTTCGAACAGATTCGATTTCCCCTATGGGCCGACTCAAAATCCTGGAGACAATACAGACAGCGCCGGACGGCGGCCTGGTTTCGCTCGTCGAGCGGGGCGGGAGGATATTTTCGGGTGCGACCGGAAGGCCGCCGAGTCATCGCCCAGGCCTCCGAAACAGCTCGCCGAGCTCGCGGCTTGCGGCGACCATATCGGCGCGAGCTTGGTGGAGGGCCTCGGCGTTGTCGGGGAGTCCCTTCGCTCTGTATTCCGCCAGCCGCGCCGCTTGTATGCGGGCGCCGAGCTGGGCGGTCCTCTTCCTGATTGCTATCTGGCCGACGGGAGTCATAAGCGGCTCCAGGAGGCGATTGTGATCTTCGCCGCGAGCTCCTCGATCTCCTTCTCGGCGGCCTCGGCCCGAGTTGGGCTCTGGGCCTGGTCGAGCTCGGCCAGGAGGGACACGATCCGGCGGGCCTGGGCGAGAGCGAGGCGGGTCATTTCAGCGCCGAAGAAATACGCGACAGCGGAGTCAGGACCGCGAGCTGGGCGTCGATTGCGCGGAGGTTCCGGAGGTGGCCCTGGCGGAGCTTTTCCAGGGATTCACATTCAAGCCCCGTCTGCCTCACGGATTCGAGGCGATCAAACGTCCGCTCGCCGTGGTTGTTTTCTTGCGCCGCAGGATGACGATGCGGCCCGCGAGCTGGGTCCCGTAGAAGAGGTTCGGCGCTAGACCGATAACCGCCTCGATCATGTCGTTCTCGAGTAGCGCCTGCCGGATCGTGCCTTCCGCGGACTTTCGGAAAAGCGCGCCCTGCGGAAGCACGACTGCCATCCGGCTGTTCCCAGTGGATGCCATCGACGCGATCATGTGTTTGACCAGCCCCGGTTGATTGGTCCAGTTTGAATGTTAGTTCATGGTCGGCCTTTGGTCCATTGGGATGATTGTTTCAGGTGCCGGTGGTCGATAACCAAGGGCGCCGAGCGTGTGGCCGAACTTGTCATCAGCAGGGAAGAGGCAAAGCACCTGGCCACCAAGTCCGACGTCGCCGATCTGCGTGCCGATCTCCGCGTTATCACCGCGCGGCTCAATCTCCTCTCCGCGCTGAACGTCGGGATTTTTGTCAGCGTGCTGGCGACGTTTGTCGTGGCTTAGGGCGATACAAATCGGGCACCAATATTGAATCTGGACCAATCGACGGGGTCGGCCAGGTCAGCGGGGCCCATTATTTTCCTTTGCGGATCCGCGTAGGATACGGTTTGTTATTCGAGACATATCACCTCTGATTATCACTAGGACGGTCAGTTTTGCCATGCGGACCGGCGTCACGCCCGTCCACAGCTCGTTGAACGGATCATTGGGCGAAAGACAAAAAGGCGAAGTGGAATGGGCATCAAATGCTTCGGCGCCAGATTGTTTTCTTTGGCGATAATCACAGCGGCTGGCAGCGGTGTATCATTCAGTGCGCAAGATATCGCCTTTGTCGGCTCTGCCGTATGCTCACAATGCCATAGGGCCGAGCATGACACATGGATTAAGTCCCATCACGGCTGGGCCCTACGCGAAGCGAAGCCAGCAAGCATTTTCGGGGATTTCAGCAACGTTTCTGTCGAGTTTGGCGGCATTACCACACGGTTCTTTCGCAAAGGCGACGCCTACTTCGTCGAAACGGACGGCGAGGATGGTGCCTCAACTGAATATGAAATCGAATATACTGTCGGCGTCGAACCGCTTCAGCAGTATCTTGCCGAAACCCGCGACGGCCGTCTGCAAGTGCTTGATCTGGCATGGGACAGGGATAAGCGACGCTGGTTCCATCTATACGCGAATGACATTGCCAATGCCGGAGATGGCCTTCATTGGACTGGCCCATACAAGAACTGGCAAGCCCGCTGTGCCACATGTCATCAGACGGATTTCAAGAAGAATTATGACCGAGATACCGATGGGTACAAAAGCACGTGGTCGGAACTGACGGTCGGATGCGAAGCTTGCCACGGCGCCGGGGAAGCGCATGTTGCATGGGCGCAAAACCCAGACGGGTACGACCCTGGTCAGTTTTCAGAGGCCGATGCTAAAGGCTTGCTCATAAATTTTTTGAACGGGAAAGGCGGGCAGAAAACGGAGATCGATAGCTGCGCCGGCTGTCATTCTCGCCGCGAAGCGCTGGACCCGGATAGCCCAATGGTCGGCACCGACTTCAATGATCACTTCAATCTCGCCCTGCTACGGCCCGGCACATACCACGCGGACGGACAGATCGATGATGAGGTTTACGTCTACGGCTCGTTTCTTCAGTCAAAAATGCACGCCAATGGCGTCAAATGCAGCAATTGCCATGAGGTCCACTCAGGCGCTCTGATTGCCGAGGGAAATGCTGTCTGCACCCAGTGTCACAGTCCGCAAGGTCGGGATGATTTTCCCTCATTGCCTCTGGCTGACTACAACACGCCAGAGCATCACCACCATCCGCAGGACACTGAAGGCTCGCAATGCGTCGCCTGCCATATGCCGGCCAAGAACTACATGGTGGTCGATCCACGCAGGGATCATTCCTTTCGGGTTCCACGTCCGGATCTGTCCGTCAAAATCGGAACGCCTAATGCGTGCAATTTGTGCCACGCGGACCAAAGCGCTCAGTGGGCCGCCGATTGGGTGTCGGAATGGTTTCCGGACGGCCGCTCCGGATCACCCCATTTTGGTGAAGTGCTGAAAGCAGCCGAATCCTTCAACAATCCCGGGACGACGGAGCGCCTGGTTGAACTTGCGAAAGATCAAGAAGCCGCTGGCATCGTCCGCGCCACGGCTATCGCCCGTCTGGCGCAGCGCCTGGACGAAGCGGTGGCGCGAAAAATGCTTCCGCTTTTGGGCGACACGAAGCCATTGGTCCGCGCGGCAGCGGTCCGGGCGCTTGTCTCTGCGCCGTCAGGTCTGCGAGGGCGGTTTGTCGCGGGCTTGATGAACGACGACATCCGGCTCGTGCGCCAAGAGGCGGCGCGAGCGACCATGGATTTACCGACGCAAGGTCTGGACCAGGAACAGTTGAAGATCGTTACCGATGCCCGCAACGACTATCAGCGCACCCTGCAAGGCCGCATGGACTTTCCAGAAACTCATCTCCAGCTTGGAGGGCTTGCTCTCACGCGCCGCAATCTGCCGGCGGCAAAAGCTGCATTCGAAACGGCATTGAAAATGGACCCGCAACTCATCGACGCGTGGATGACGCTCGGGCGCATAGCCTTTGTCGAGGATGGTCCGGAATCCGCAACAACAGCCCTGCAATCCGCGATCGACAAGAATCCGGACACGGCCATATTGAAGCAATCTCTCGGCAATGCGTTTCTCGAACAAGGCCTGTTCGATGATAGCCTCGAAATGTTGGAGCAAGCAGGAGTGCTCGAGCCCCGGGAACCATCCATTCCACTCGACATAGCTCGTCTTCATTTAGCGGCGAAACGGCCGGAATTGGCCGTGGTGGAGCTGGAGAAGGCGCGCGCCCGCGGATTGCTTATTCCGGAAACCCTGGAAGTTCTGGCGATTGCCTATACACAGACTGGCGAGTTGGCCCGAGCTGCAGAAGTTGCAAAAGCCCTTAGAGCCCAATACCCGGCCTATAGAGCAGGGCAAGAGGTTCAAGCGATTTTGGATGCAATCCGGTAACGCGTCCGATTCCAGCGTGTGAGACAATGCCGTCATGGCAGTTCGCTATCTGGTACATTGGCATCACCTGAGCGTTGAGCCACGAAGATTGCGCTCGCGCATTTCGCCACCATTGACCGCGTAGTTCTTCAATGATGAAACGGACAATTCTTCAGCCTTTACAGGAAGCTTGTTCGTGATGATGAAAAGAATTTTCTTTTTTACCCGGTTTGCGGCCTGCTTGGTGTGGCAAAGGGATCAGCAACGCGCAAACCGCCGATGAATTTGCAGAGATTTTGTGCATCCGCGTGACCGCCACTATTCTGCCCGGAAACGCCCCCAGCCTTACGACAGTTACGACTGGGGATTTCCTCGACGGCGATCGCGGAGAAGTGACACGTTGGGAATATCAAACCGACAAACGGGTGGTCACCCGCGAGCTTTGGACGGACGAAAACGGCGAGACGAGAGGTCGATTGCAACTGGGCCGACGGTTTTAGGGCGCGATCGAATTCCTGCCGGATTCTCATTCCCTACATTACGACTCGCGATTTCTGTTTTCTTTGATAGACTAGTTTTTCTGA
>CAXMRP010000022.1:0-8839 GCA_964196155.1 uncultured Polyangiaceae bacterium | reverse complement strand
AAACAGGCTCACCCGCATACCAGCCTCGCTCAAATCACCAACGAAGCGCTGCAGATGATTGTGACCGCCGGCGGCATCCAGACCACCTTCGGTCGTCCGTTCCTCGCGCTTTTCCGGCACGATGCAGGCGGCGTGGGGGCGATGACGGCGGGCAATCGCCAACATCTCGTCGGTCGCCGCCATCTCGAAATTGAGCGGCACGGTGATTGCCGCCATCAGGCGGTCAATATCGCCATCGGTGATGTGGCGCCGATCCTCGCGCAAATGCGCAGTGATGCCATCGGCGCCGCACTCCTGCGCCAATATTGCTGCACGCACCGGATCGGGATGGTTGCCGCCACGGGCGTTGCGCACCGTTGCGACGTGATCGATGTTGACGCCGAGGCGCAGTTTTTCCGGAATCGCGGGAGATTGGCCCCTCATCGGCCTTGATGGTTCATATCCACCGAACCCTCCTTTTTCGTTTTCTTTTTTCGTATCAAAGCGGTTGCCCGCATGACCGCCCGTCGGGATGTAAACCGGGCGCGCCGGGACTGTTGGTAGGTGGTAACAGCAAAATAGGTCAGCGCATACACGATGATGCCGATAAGCAATCCGACAGGCAGCGCGCCAACCATCATTGGTTTGATAACCGGCCAGATTTGCCCGATTGAATGTTCCAACACCTGACGTTCCAGATCGGGCGGCCCGGAGCCGTGGCGCCCGCCAAGCACAAAGACGCCGATGCGATGGTTCAACGCCCACACAAACGGGAAGGTCAATGGATTACCAACCGATGTGCCGATCGCACCGGCAATGATATTGCCGCGCAACAGCCAGGCGATACCGGCGGTGATCACCAGATGCAGGCCCAGAAATGGCGTGGTGGAGACCGCCGCCCCGATAGCGCAACCCAGCGCAATCGAGTGCGGCGCGGCCGACAGGCGCAGGATCCGCTTGGCGAAATAGGTTCCGGACCGGCGCCAGCTGACGCGCGGCCACAGGACCACCCGCAGGCGCTCCCAGAATCCGATCTTGCTTCGCCTTTTAAACAGCATAAGGGGCGGCTTTCACTCCAATTCGGGCGGCCCGGACCATGGACAACGCCCTACCCGTTCACCCGTTCAACCCGGCTCACGGACTGTTTTGCGCGCATTTCCGACAGGATACGGTTCAGGTGCTTGATGTCCCAGACTTCCAGATCCACTTCCATGTCGGTAAAATCCCGACCGCGTTCGATCATTTTCACATTGTCAATATTGCCATCATTGGCGCCGATCACCTCGGCAATGGCGGCCAGTGATCCAGGTTCATTGAGGGCAATTACCCGAATACGGGCCGGAAAGCGCTCGGCGGAATCCTTTTCGATTGCCCAGCGCACGTCGATCCAGCGGTCCGGCTCGTCATCGAATTTGCCCAGCAAGGGCGAATGGATGGGATAGACCGTTATCCCTTCGCCCGGCGTCAGAATGCCGACGATGCGATCGCCGGGTACAGCGCCGCCATTTTCGGCGAACCGCACCGGCATATCGGAATCAAGGCCGCGGATGGGGATTGATGCCTTGCCGTTGACCTTGCGGGCGCGCCCGGGAAACTTGAATTTCAGGCTGCCACGGGCCGAGGCCAGCCAACCCTCTTCCGACCTGGCGCCAGACTGCCGCGCCCTGCCTTCCCGGTAGTCGGGATAGATCGCCGCCAGCACATCGGCTGCTTTCAACTCGCCGCGACCTGCGGCCGACAGCGCATCAGCCAGATCGTCATGACCAAGCCGCGACAGCGCCGCCTCAAGAAGATTTTCATCAAAGGGCCGGCCGGCTTCGTCAAACGCCCGTTTCAGGATATGGCGCCCCAGGCCGGCATATTGCTTTCGCACGTGGCCCCGGGTTGCCCGGCGGATCGCGGCGCGGGCCTTGCCTGTAACCACCAGGGATTCCCAAGCGGCGGGCGGGCGCTGCTCGCTGGAGCAAACGATGTCTACTTCATCACCGTTTTCCAGCTTTTGAACCAGCGGTGCCAGTTTGCCGTTGATCTTGGCGCCGACGCAGGTGTCGCCGACATCGGTGTGGACGGCGTAGGCAAAATCGATCGGCGTTGCCCCGCGCGGCAAGGCAATCAGGCGGCCCTTGGGCGTGAAGCAAAAGACCTGATCGTGAAACAGTTCCAGCTTGGTGTTTTCCAGGAATTCTTCCGGCGCATCGCCGCGAGCGACGTGATCGACGGTCTGCCGCAGCCAGGCATAGGCGCCACTTTCGGACGCCAGCCGGTCGCGATCGCCAACGATGCCATCTTTATAAAGCGGATGGGCGGCGATGCCGTACTCGGCGATCCGATGCATGTCGTGGGTGCGGATCTGAAGTTCCACCCGTTGTTTTTGCGGCCCGATGATTGTGGTGTGCAGCGATTGATAATCGTTCTGTTTGGGGATCGACACATAGTCTTTGAAGCGACCCGGCACCATGCGCCAGGCGGTGTGGATCGCGCCCAGCGCGGCATAGCAATCACCAACACTGTCGACCAAAACACGGAACCCGAATATATCCGACAATTGCTCAAAGCCTACCGATTTGCTCTGCATCTTGGCGAATATCGAATGGGCGCGTTTTTCGCGCCCGAACACCGAGGCTTCGATGCCGGCGGCTTCAAGATTGTTCTGCAATTCGGCCTTGATGGTTTCCACATCGCCGCCTACCGCGGTGTGCAATTCGACCAGTTTGGCGCTGATGGTCTCGTAAGCTTCGCTATTGAGTACCTTGAAGGAACAATCTTCCAGTTCGTCGCGCACAGTCTGCATGCCCATGCGTCCGGCCAGCGGCGCATAGATCTCCATGGTCTCTTCGGCGACGCGGGTGCGTTTTTCCGCCGGCACAAATTCGATAGTGCGCATATTGTGCAGACGATCGGCCAGCTTGACGAGCAAGACGCGGATGTCTTCGGAGACGGCCAGCAGCAGTTTGCGCAGGTTTTCCGCCTGCTGGGCCTCGCGCGAGACCAGATCAAGCCTGTCGATCTTGGTCAGCCCCTCGACCAGTTTGGCGATCTGTTGGCCAAACAGGCCGTCGATCTCGTCGCGGGTTGCCGATGTGTCCTCGATGGTATCGTGCAGCAGGGCGACAGCGACAGCGGCATCGTCCAGTTTCAAGTCAGTGACGATGGCAGCCACTTCCAGCGGATGGGAGAAATAGGGGTCGCCGGAAGCGCGGGTCTGGGCGCCATGTTTTTGCATGGCATAGACATAGGCCCGGTTTAACAGATCCTCATCCACATCCGGATTGTAGGCAGCTACTCGTTCGACAAGTTCGTACTGGCGCATCATGGCAGAAATTCCGGCTCAACACGGAGGTTAGACCGTGTTGATGAATATAATGCTGAAGCGGAAATCTCAAAGAAAAAGCCCCACTGAGGCGGGGCTTTATCGTCAATATTCAATATCGGCCCTCGATTCGCCCCTATAATCTAGTCGTCGCGGCGCTCGGGCGGGTCGAGGCTTTCCAAGCCGCGCAGCAGATCGTCTTCGGACATCCGGTCGAAGGTCAGTTCGCCTGCCGGCTGAATGGGCGAATCCGCCTCGATCACTTCGGCTTCCGACTCCGGCTCATCAACTTCGACAAATTTCTGGAGCGAATGGACCAGTTCCTCTTTCATGTCTTCCGGCGAGACGGTTTCGTCGGCAATTTCGCGCAGTGCAACGACAGGATTCTTGTCGTTGTCGCGATCAATGGTCAGCGGCGAGCCGCTCGACATCTGCCGGGAGCGGTGGCCCGCCAAAAGCACCAGTTCAAAACGATTGTCGACCTTGTCAATGCAGTCTTCAACGGTTACCCGCGCCATGATGGTCTCCTGATGATGGGAATTGCGCGCTCAGATAGTCGATTTTATCCGCAATTACAAGGGATATGCACAAGCCCGGTGTTGGTAGCAAACCGTTCGTTTTGCACGGCCGCCGGATGTGCCTTGCAGTCGGGCCGGCAATTGCGTATCGAACTGCCCTGTTTTTTGCATATTTTTGATTCTGTATTCGCCCAACTTTATATTGGAGACTGACATGTTTGATCCCCGTGAAAAAATTGCCGTTTTTATCGATGGCGCAAACCTTTACGGCGCCTCACGTAACCTGGGATTTGACCTGGATTATCGCCGGTTGCTGAAGGATTTTCAGGAAAAGGGCTATCTGGTTCGGGCGGTCTATTACACCGCGCTGGCGGAAGATCAGGAATATTCATCCATTCGGCCGCTGATCGATTGGCTGGACTATAATGGCTACAAGGTTGTCACCAAGCCGCTGAAGGAATTTACCGACAGTCAGGGCCGGCGGCGGGTCAAAGGCAATATGGACATCGAACTGGCGGTCGATGCCATGGAGATTGCCGACCATATCGACCATTTTGTGCTGTTTTCCGGCGACGGCGATTTTCGCCCGCTGGTGGAAGCTCTCCAACGCAAGGGCAAGAAGGTGACCGTCGCCTCGACGATGAAGTCGCAACCGCCGATGATTTCCGATGATCTGCGGCGTCAGGCCGATCATTTTCTGGAACTGGCGACCCTGTCCAAAGATGTCCGGCGCGATCCGGGCGAACGGCCGCAGCGTACTGATGATCAACAGGCTCAGCGTCAGGACGAGGTCTTTGACGATGAGGACGAGTACGAATACGAGGACTAGGGGCAGACCAGACTGGCAGCCGGAATGTCGCGAACAATGGCGAAGGCAGAAATCGGGAACCCGCGAAATGACCCGGGCCGGAACTGCCCCCTGTGTCCGCGGCTTGTTGAATTTCGCGACCACTGGCGCGCAACCGAACCGGACTGGTTCAACGCGCCGGTGCCGACATTCGGCGCGAAGCAACCCAAATTGCTGGTGGTTGGCCTGGCACCGGGTATTCGCGGCGCCAACCGGACCGGCCGGCCATTTACCGGCGATTATGCCGGCGATCTGCTCTACGATACGATGATCAAATTCGGTTTTGCGACCGGCCAGTATGCCGCCTCGCCCGATGACACGCTCAAGCTCGTTGATGCGGGTATCACCAATGCGGTGCGCTGCGTGCCGCCGCAGAACAAACCGGTGGGTGCGGAAATCAGCGCGTGCCGGCCGTTTCTCAGCGGCACAATTACCGACAATCCGCAGCTTCGGGCAATATTGGTGCTGGGGCGCATTGCCCACGACAGCACCGTGCGCACCCTCGGATTGCGGTTGGCTAATGTGCCGTTTTCCCATGGCGGGCGCCACGATGTCAGCGGCGCGGTTGGCCCATTCGCCGGGGCGCTGGGTGAAGTAACACTTTTCGACAGCTATCACTGCTCGCGCTACAACACCAACACACGCCGTTTGACCGTCGACATGTTTGAGGCAGTGTTCGCCGACATCGCCGCCAGCATTCGGAATTAGGATTGGCCACGGGAATTGGCGCAATGTCGCGCAGTGCGACTGCCGGCCAGTTAACCCTTTTCGCGCATCAAGCGGCCTTTTTCGCGCTGCCAATCGCGCTTTTTCTCGGTTTGACGCTTGTCGTGAAGTTTCTTACCGGTGGCCGGCGCAATGGCTATTTTGACCATGCCGCGGTCGTTGAAATAAAGCCGCAGCGGTACAATCGTCATGCCTTCGCGCTGGACCGCGCCGACCAGATTGTCGACCTGCTTCTTGTGCAGGAGCAATTTGCGGTGGCGGCGCGGCGCGTGATTGAACCGGCCGGCCTGGCGATATTCGGGGATATTGGCATTGATCAGCCAGATCTCGCCATGCTCGGGGCTGACGTAGGATTCCGCGATATTGGCTTTGCCGGCCCGCAGGCTCTTGACTTCGGACCCGGTCAAGGCAATGCCGGCTTCAATCGCATCGCCAATTTCGAAATTGTAACGCGCCTTGCGATTGTCAGCGATTACGCGGCCGGCACCTGCCGATTTCTTGGCCATCGATTGCTCCGGGGCAATGCGCCCAAACGTGTCGGCTGAATAGAGCGTTTTTCGTGATTATCGAATCACTCAATATGTTCTATTCCTTTGATTTTACGCGCATTTTGGTCCGAAAACCGGTTCCCACTTTATCGGAATGCGCTCTAGATGATTGCTTCAGGCGATCAATTCATCAGGCCGGCGTGGAGCAGCGCTGCCCGTACCGCCGTGCGGGTTTCCTCGCCAACCGATGTAATGGGCAGCCGCAGATCCTCGGACATCTTGCCCAATTCGCTCAATGCAAACTTGGTTCCGCCGGGGCTGGGCTCCAGAAACAGCGCCTGATGAAGCGGCATCAATCGGTCCTGATAGTCGAGCGCCTTGGCATAGTCGCCAGCCGCACAGGCCGCCTGAAATTCCGCACACAGCTTCGGTGCAACATTGGCTGTCACCGATATGCAGCCGTGGCCGCCATGGGCGCGGTGGGCAAGCGCGGTTCCATCCTCGCCAGACAGCTGGTTGAATTCCGTGCCGATTTCGTGGCGCTGGGTGCTGACTCGGGCAAGATCCGCAGTAGCGTCCTTCAAACCGGTGATGTTGGCGCAGTCGTCATAAAGCTGTTTCATGGTCGCAACGCTCATGTCGATGACCGAGCGTGGCGGAATGTTGTAGATAATCAACGGGATTGTGATCGCGTCGGCCACGGCCTTGAAATGGGCATAAAGGCCCTTCTGGCTCGGTTTGTTGTAGTACGGCGTGACGACGAGAACAGCGTTGGCTCCGGCCTCCTGGGCATGAATGGCCAAGGCCCGCGCTTCCTGGGTACTGTTTGAGCCGGCCCCGGCGATAACGGGCACCCTGCCCGCCGCTGTTTCGACGCAGATTTCGACGACGCGGCGATGTTCATCGTGCGACAATGTTGGCGATTCGCCGGTTGTGCCGACGGGAACGAGACCATTGCTGCCTTCGGTGATTTGCCAATCGATAAAGGCGCGCAACGCGTCCTCGTCAAGCGCTGACTCGCGCATCGGCGTTACAAGTGCTGGTATGGATCCATGGAACATGGAAGCCTCTGGTATTGTTTGAATTTCGATTGGCGGCGGACGATAGTAGCCGGATTGGCGGGACGCAAGCCGATTGCGCACCGCTTGCCATCTTCATGCCAAACAGGACAGGCTCATATCCGCCCATGAGTGCCAAAACCAGAAATTGTGTCCTGTTCCTCGCTGGCTTCAACGCCGCATTGCTGCTTGCCTTGCCATCAGCCAATGTTTCGGCGGCGCCGCTGGCCTCCGATGTCCCAACTTTCGCGCCTGTGAACAAGGCAAGCGGTGTTCGCTCTGTCTGGCGAAATGAAATCCTGCTTGCCGCGGCGCAGCCAGCCCGGCCGAAACACCAGCCCCGGCCCCGCCCGAAATCCGAAGCCAGCGCGGCGGACGCTCCGGCAAGTTCCGAGCCGACTGCAGCGTCTGAAGGGCATGTTTCAGAAACCGACGCGGCAGATGCGACACCGACCGTTGATGCTGCCAGGACAGGCGATGCAGCCAGCCCGTTACCGGCAACCGCCACAAAATCTGACCGCGATCCCTCGTCCGTGGCAGTTGACCCGGAATTATCAGCAACAATTAAGAATGCCCCCGCTACTGGCAGTGGCCAGGTTGAACCAGCTGCCGATCCCGACACCGCGATCACTTCGGCGGAAACGGACAGCGCGGTTCCGTCAGTAGTGGACAATGCGCAAGTCGAATCCATCGAAACCACCAAAACCGGCAGTGCCGATGCCACCGGCTCGGCCGATGCGGAACAACCGACAAATACAGTTTCCGAACCCGTAACAGTTACGGCAATTTCGCAATTACCCCCGGGCGATCCCAACGCGCCCCGTCCCAAACCGCGCCCGGACCCCGGCGCAATTGCAAAGGAACTGGCCAAGGCAGCGCAGCGGGTCCGCTACAAGCGGCCGCCCTATGGCTTTGCAGCGGCGCCAGCGCTGAAGGGTGCGCTCGACGCGATCGG
The DNA here is from genome assembly GCA_964196155.1 of uncultured Polyangiaceae bacterium. GTDB lineage: Bacteria > Pseudomonadota > Alphaproteobacteria > Rhizobiales > Afifellaceae > CAXMRP01. Next base: position 958 of record CAXMRP010000022.1, on the reverse strand, counting down.
CCGTGACAATTATCGAGACGCCGCCGCGCGGTTGCAGCAGTTGACCAATCCGATGGATCGCCGGTTGGTGGAATGGTTCATGGCGCGGGCGCCGGATTCGGGTGTGGATCATAATTATATTAAGGCCGTTCAGGAAGATACGCCTGACTGGCCGGAACCGGAACGGCTGCAATTGCGCGCCGAACTGGCCATTTTGCGCAAGCCCTATTCGGACGCCGAATATGTGGCGTTCTTTCGCGATACGGCACCGATGACCCTTACCGGTCGGCTTGCTGCAGCGCGGCGGCTGGTGCTTCGCGGGGAAAAAGTGGCGGCAACGAGCAAGATACGCCGGATCTGGCGCGAGGATACATTTTCATCGAAATCGGCAATTCGGCTTGCCAAGGAGTTCAAATTCGCCCTGCGGCCAATCGATCACCAATACCGCCTGCGCCGCCTGATCTACAAACGCCAGACCAATGCGGCCCTGACCCAGGCAGAACTGACCGGAAGTGACTATCGCAGTCTGGTCAAGGCCGTGATCCCGGCACTGCGCCGCCGCCGTCAATCGGCGCGACTTTTGAACTCGGTTTCCCCGGCCTTGCGCAACGACCCGGCCTACCAGCTGGCAAACATTCGCATTTTACGCCGCAACAAACGCCCGGTCGCGGCCGCGCAACTTTTATTTCACACCAGCCGGGACCCGGAGGTGCTTGCCGATCCCGATGCCTGGTGGGCGGAGCGGCGGGACCTGTCGCGGCAACTGATTGATATTGACCAACCGGCCCTTGCCTATCGTGTTGCGGCTGAGCATTCGGCGCAATCAGAAAAGCATCGTGTGGAGGCCGAGTTTCACGCCGGCTGGTACGCGCTGCGCTTTCTCGACAAGCCGCAGGCCGCCAAGGTCCATTTTCAGCGGGTTGCCGGACTTGCCGATCTGCCGCGGACAATTTCCCGGGCCCACTACTGGCTTGGCCGG
>CAXMRP010000021.1:0-5816 GCA_964196155.1 uncultured Polyangiaceae bacterium | reverse complement strand
CTGCCCTTCGCGGAACAGATCCGGCAAAATGCCTGAAAAGAACACCGGTACGGTGTCGACGGTATCAGTGATGACAAAGGCGACGGCGGAATCCCTGTCCTGACGCTCCACACTGCCATCGGCGACCAGTCCGCCGAGCCGAAAACGGGTACCCGGCGCGACCTGCTTTTGCGCCAGATCACCGGGGGCGTAGAAGAAGACAATCTGCTCCTTCAGCGCCACCAGCACCAGCGCCGCGGTCAACGCGATCAACAGACCGGCAGCGCCAATCAGCGCCAGGCGCTTCTTCTTGCGCGAGGCAATTCGCCGGGTGACGATGTTACTGGTCTTTTGCCCGGTTTGGGCGCCGTTCTGGGTGTTACTCATCGGGTCACCGGTTCATTTAATTTCAATCCGAGTTCTGCGGCCAGGGAAGCGATGCGCCGCCGGTCGTCATCGCCGGCTATCGCCTTCATGGCGTCATGGGCGGCATCGGTGGCCGCCGTCTCGCGGCCCATCACGGAATAGGCCCGCATCAATCGCAACCAGCCGTCAAGATCGTCCGGTTCGCTGGCCAGCCGTTCAGCCAGCCGGTCGACCATGCCAGAAATCATGGCCTGGCGATCAGTTGCCGACATTTCAGCAGCGGCAGCGACGTCATCGGCGCTGGGACCGGGCTGGCGAGCTAACTGACCTCCCGCGCGCTCTTTTGCGGTGGCGCCGCCGACCCGGGCAAGGGCATCGGTCACAATAGCGCGCCACGGGGCATTAGCGGGGGCGTCGGCTAGCAGTGCCTGCCAGCCGGCGATGGCGCCATCGGTATCGCCATCTTGCCGGCGCGCCAGCGCCAGATAAAAACGCGGCAGCACGGTGCCCGGCTGGAGATCCAGTGCGGCGTTGAAAGCTGCTTCGGCCTCGGCGGTAACGATGCCGTTTTCGCTGGCAACCAGTGCCTCGCCCAAACTGGCCTGGTGGGCTGCGGTCGGGCCATCGATACGAATGGCATTGCGCCAGGCGATGGCAGCATCGGCGGGGCGACCCAGCCGCATATAGACCGGCGCGACAACCGCCCAGCCCCGGCCATCATCGGGTTCGTCGGCCAGATGGGATTCGATCTGCGAAATCAGGTTGGCGATATCGGCATCGCCGGCCGATGGTGCACGGGCTTGCAGCGGCTGGCCGGGCAGACCGGGCGCGCCGTCATAGATATACAGGGAAAGCGCAAACAGCGGTACGGCGAGCGCTGCGATCAGGACGGCGTAGCCCGACCGGGCGCCAACTTCGCCTTCAGACTGGTTCGCCGGGCCGCCGCTTTCTGCAGCGATCAGGCGGCGGGCAATTTCGGCGCGGGCGGCATCGGCATCCTGGCCGCCAATCCGGCCATCGGCAACGTCACGTTCCAGCTCCGCCAACTGGTCGCGATAGACAGCCTTGTCGGCGGACGCGCCATCGCCCTGCGCCACCGGGCGGCGCAGGGGCAAAAACACGGCAAGCATCGCTGCCACCGTCATTACTGCAAAGATTATCCAGAGCGCCATGGACTTGACCCGGCCAATACCCGTTGTGCTGCCAAATATCGTGATAGTCTGCCGGGCCGAACCAGGCAACTGCGACAACGCGCCCTTGATTAAAGTTGATCGGGCTGACAACAGCCGACTGGGGTCGATCCGGCCCGATCAGGAATGATCAGAATTGGCAGGCGGCGCGCTCATCAGCGCGCCGCCTGCCATTTATTGCGGCAATCAGAACCTTGAACGGATCAGCTGACGATCTGCCAGGAGCCGTCGAGTTGCCGGCAGGCGGTGCCCTTGGCAACCTGCGGGCGGCCATCGATGTAGATCGTGTGGGTGTAATCGCGGCAATCGAGCGAATTGACCTCATAGCCCGGTCCGGCGACTACCTCGCCATAGTGGCCGGAATTGTCATTGCGCCAGACGACCGGACGGCCTGAACGGCCATATTCCAACGCCCGGTATTCGGCCTCCTGCGCCTGCTGGCGGTCAATTTCATCAAGATCACGGCCAATCTGGGAGCCGATCAGCGACCCGAGTACACCGCCCAGCACCGCCGCGGCGATTCGTTCCTCGGTGCCGCCACCAAACTGGCTGCCGATGGCCGCGCCGCCCAGGCCACCAAGCAATGCGCCGGACTGTTCGCGAGGACCGGCGCTCGGGCTACACCCGGCTGCAATTACCGTGACGATCGCCACCGCTGCGATAGATTTCTTCATGTCAATTCCTCTTAGAGTGTTTTTCGTGATTATCGAATCACTCAAAACACTCTATGCTTTTGTTACTACGCGCATTTTACTCGAAAAACCGGTTCCCACTTTTTCGAATGCGCTCTAGTGGTACCGCAAATGCGGCGGACGTTGTGCCGTCCAAACGGCAGAATAAACGATCCGCCCCATGCTTCACGTGTTGCGGCCACATAACAGCCGGCGCCACCGGTTTCAAATCGAGATGGCAAAATTGCGGCGGCGCTTGTTTGTGTTGGTACCGTTCCAATCATGATTCTGTGGAGACCGGCAAGGTCAGACGAACCCGCAAGCCGCCAACTTCGGAGGCTTCCAGCACCAGATTGCCATCATAAATGCGCACCAGTTCGCGAACTATCGACAGGCCGAGGCCGGAACCGGGCTTGGTTTCATCGAGCCGCTCGCCGCGCGACAGGGCTTCGGATTCGGTATCCTGCGGCAAGCCCGGACCATCATCGACGACGGTCAAGATCATCGAATCGCGGGATTTGCCGCGCATCTGGCTGGCGCGGACCACAACGTGGGAATTGGCCCACTTGCAGGCATTGTCGATGAGGTTGCCGACCATTTCCTCGAAATCATGGCGCTCGCCGCGAAATTTGATGTGTTCGGGGATCGCGACATGGATCATCAGCCCCTTGTCCTGATGCACCTTGCGCATGACCCGGGCCAGGCCTTCGACCACTTCATTGACCGGCGTGACCGCGCCAATGACATTGGTGTGGGCGGCCATACGGGCGCGGTTGAGGTGATGGGTGATCTGCTCGTTCATCACCTGTGTCTGTTCGCGCACCCTGGCGTTGGCCGGATCAGTGCTGTCGGCGGCATCGTTTTGCAGGACCGCCAGCGGCGTTTTCAGCGCATGGGCAAGGTTGCCGACATGGGTGCGGGCGCGTTCAACGATTTCGCGGTTCGATTTCAACAACGCGTTGAGATCGTCAACCACCGGCGCGATCTCGCTCGGATACTGGCCCTCAAGGCGCTCAGCCTCGCCGAGGCGAACCCGGCTCAGGGATGCCCGCAATTTGCGCAAGGGTCGCAGGCCAAAACGGATAAGGAGGGCAGCGCCGAGCGCCAGGAGGATCGAAAACAGGCCAAGCGTCAGGGTGATCGTGTTGCGAAACCTGGTGACATCTTCGGCCAGGGCCTCGGCGTCGCCGGCGATCAGGATGGCATAGGACTGGATGTCGGAGGGCTGGACGCGGCGTTCCAGCGAGCGCAGCTGACGACCGCCGGGCCCGCGAAAAGCGTGGACGCGGATATCGTCGCCACTGGCGGGAAGATCAAGCTCGGGGAGGATGTTGCCGAATAGCGAGGCAGAGGCGGCAAGGATTTCGCCCGATGCGCCGTCGCGAATCTGCCAATACCAGCCGGACTGGGGCAAGGCGAAACGCGGCTCGCCGATGGCGGCGGTCTGGTCGAGGGTCAGGCGCTCGCCGGCAATCGAGGCGCCGACAAGGGCGCGGGAGAGGAAATCCAGTCGATCGTCGAAATTGCGTTCGACCGACTGGCGAAACAAGGTGGTGAAAATAATGCCGGCGGCGATCAGCGCAATCGTGCTGCCGGCGGCGGAATAAAGCGCCAGGCGAAACGACAGGGACCCGGTGGTTCCCGCCATTATCCGGCCTGGCTCTGGTGTACAATCGGGCGCAAGGTCTGGCGCATCGCTCTGTCTGACCGTTCCGTATTACCGGTTCTCATTCGGGCGCGGCACCGGAGGCGATACGGTATCCCAGACCGCGCACTGTCTCGATCAGGTCGCTGTCGAGTTTCTTGCGCAGACGTCCGATGAACACCTCAATGGTGTTGGAATCACGATCGAAATCCTGATCGTACAAATGCTCGGTCAATTCGGTGCGGGTGATGATCTTGTCGGTGTGGTGCATGAGATATTCCAGCACCTTGAACTCATGGGATGTCAGCTTGACCGGATTGCCATCGACGGTCACGCGGGCAGCCCGCAGATCGAGACGGATCGCCCCGCATTGCAATTCGTTGGAGGCGTGGCCGGCGGCGCGGCGCACCAGGGCGCGGACCCGTGCGAGCACTTCTTCGATGTGGAAGGGCTTGGCGACATAATCATCGGCGCCGGCATCAATGCCTTGCACCTTGTCTGACCAGCGATCGCGGGCGGTCAGGATCAGCACCGGCATGGTCCGGCCATCGCGCCGCCACTGTTCCAGCACCGACAGGCCATCCAGTTGCGGCAGGCCGATGTCCAGAACAACCGCGTCATAGGGTTCGGTATCGCCGAGGAACTGACCTTCTTCGCCATCGAAGGCGGCGTCGACGGCATAGCCAGCGTCCTTGAGCGCCTCGACAAGCTGGCTGTTCAGATCCTTGTCATCTTCAACGACCAATACGCGCATGAGAACCCCCTGTGGTGCCCCGTTGTGCCCCGTGAGGCCTTGTGCTTTCCGGTAACACAAACCGGTATCGGCGTCCTAGTTCGCCGGTACTGAAATGCGTTTTCCGTTGTTGAGGGTTAGCCGGTATACCAGACCGCGGCCACCCCGGCACAATCGCGCCCGCGCCACCTTGGATGCATTCAGCCCTGCAGAATTGAGGGCAGCCGCCAGCGGCCGGGCCTGGCCCGACTGGATCGCTGCGCGAGCCTGAGCGGCGCCAAGACAGGCGCCTTGTGCCGCAGCCCCATTGGACAGCAGCATCGCGGCGATCATGCCGGCCCACAGCAAAAGCAAAACCCGATTCATGGCGCGGGTTCTAACATCCACGGCTGAACCGCACCTGAACGGATCATGGTGTTCCCCCTCCCCCTGATCCAAACTGGTTATATCGGTTAACGGCATGATATCACCGAATAAACGGGAATGGCAGGGCAAATGTCTAGCCCCCGATGTCTGGGCCACTGATTTGCGATTTCTCTATTATGGTTTCCGGCACGGGCGGACGCATGCCGAGGGCTTGGTGTGGGCGTATATGATTGTATTGCCTGAGCCACAGGTTGATGACGATCTGTGCCTGTTTGGTGGTTGAGAACCACTCGGTGTTGAGCACTTCGTTGCGCAGCGTTCCGTTGAACCGCTCGTTGTATCCATTTTCCCAGGGTGACCTCGGATAGATATGGATGGGTTTGATGCCGACCCGCATCAGCCACTCCTGCAAGGGGGCTGCAATAAACTCCGGACCGTTGTCGGATCGGATGTACTCCGGCTTGCCGTGTTCCAGCAGGAGCGGATACAGCGCTTCCAGAACATCTGCCGAACCCATTTTGAATGCCACGGCGATGCATAAACCCTGGCGGGTATATTCATCCAGCACGGTCAGCATCTTGTAAGACCGCCCGTTGCTCAGCTTGTCGTGGACAAAATCCATGCTCCAAACATGATTGGGGTGCGTCGGGCGCAATCGGATGATGGAGCTGTCCTTGTGATAGAGCCGCCTGCGCTTCCTGTGCCGGTGCGGCAATTGCAAGCCTTCTTCCTGCCACAGACGCTCCACCTTCTTGTGGTTGACGTGCCAGCCCTCGATACGCAGCAGCTTGGCGATCTTGCGGTATCCATATCGTCCATACTGCTTGGCCAGACGGATCATGGCGAGACGCAGCGCATCGTCGTTC
>CAXMRP010000020.1:0-8235 GCA_964196155.1 uncultured Polyangiaceae bacterium | reverse complement strand
TAAACGGACCGGAATTATGCCAGAATTGCCGGAAGTGGAGACCGTACGCCGGGGACTGGTGCCGGTTCTGGAGGGGGCGACAATCGCCCGTGCCGAACTGCGCCGGGCCGATCTGCGCTTTCCGTTTCCCGGAAATTTTGCGCAAACCCTCAAGGGCGCCACCGTTACTGGCCTGCACCGGCGGGCAAAATATCTGCTTGTGGCGTTGAACAGGGACCAGATGCTGGTCATCCATCTGGGCATGTCGGGTTCAATCCGGGTTGAACCCGTCGCGCATGAATCAGGTGAAAAAGACGAGCCAACGATCGCACCCAAAAACACCCGCCACGATCATGTGGTGTTTCATCTGACCAGTGGCGCAAAAATTATCTACAATGATCCCCGGCGCTTTGGTTTCATGATGCTGGTGCCGGCCGATGACTGGACCGCCCATCCGTATTTTGCCCGGCTCGGTGTTGAGCCGACCGGCAATGCCATGTCGGCGGAGGGACTTTCCGGCAAATTTGCCGGCCGCACGGCGCCATTGAAGGCGGTCCTGCTTGATCAGGCAGTCATTGCCGGTCTTGGTAATATTTATGTCTGCGAGGCGCTGTGGCGATCAAAACTGTCGCCGCTGCGGGCGGCGAAAAGCCTGGTAACGCAAAAAGGCAAGGCCACAAAGCGGCTGGAACGATTGACCGAAAACGTCCGCCAGGTCATTGCCGATGCCATCGAGGCCGGCGGCTCTTCCTTGCGCGATCATGTTCAGACCGACGGTTCGCTGGGCTATTTCCAGCACCGGTTTGCCGTCTACGACCGGGCGGACGAGCCCTGCCCACGGCAATCCTGCCGGGGGACAATCCAGCGTATTGTCCAGTCGGGCCGGTCGAGCTTTTACTGTCCGGCCTGCCAGCGCTAGAGCGCATTCGGCAAAAGTGGGAACCGGTTTTCCGATCAAAATGCGCGACGACCAATACTGGTGATTTCCCCGCCACCACCCGGCCTTGCCCAATGGCCTGAAACTGCGTAGTCGAAGCCCGACAAAACCGGCAGCAAAACGGCGAACCCCATGGCTTATGAAACTCTGATTGTCGAAACACGCGGGCGGGTCGGCATGGTGACGCTCGACCGGCCAAAGGCTCTCAATGCCCTGTCGGCGACGCTGATGGCCGAACTGATCGCGGCGCTTCGGGCCTTCGATACCGATCAGGACATCGGCGCTATCGTTCTGACCGGCTCCGACAAGGCCTTTGCCGCCGGCGCCGACATCAAGGAAATGGCCGATCTTGATTTCGTCGATGCCTTCATGGGCGATGAGGCCGCCGGCTGGGAGGCGGTGACACAGATCCGCAAGCCGATCATTGCCGCCGTTGCCGGCTATGCGCTGGGCGGCGGCTGCGAACTGGCGATGATGTGCGACATTATTCTGGCCGCCGATACGGCAAAATTCGGCCAGCCGGAAATTTCGCTCGGCATCATTCCCGGCATCGGCGGCACCCAGCGGCTGATCCGCGCGGTCGGCAAGGCCAAGGCCATGGAACTGTGCCTGTCCGGCCGGATGATGGAAGCGCAAGAGGCGGAGCGGGCCGGGCTTGTGGCCCGGATCGTACCGGCCGCCGATCTGCTGGACGAGGCGCTGGCGCTTGCCGGCAAGATCGCCGGATACTCAGCTCCGGCGGTCATGATGGCCAAGGAAGCAATCAACCGCGCCAACGAGATACCGCTTTGCGAAGGCCTGAAATTCGAACGCCGGCTGTTCCATTCGCTGTTTGCCACGCAAGACCAGAGCGAAGGAATGGCGGCGTTTGTCGAAAAGCGAAAAGCCCGCTTCACCAACCGCTGAGCGTATCCATTGGATTGCTTTGTTCAGCGGCGTTGACGCAAGGAAGCTGCCTGCGTATAGAGGCGCCCACGAAAGCGGCCCGGGTGCCGCATTTGTTGTTTTTGCCACCAACGCCTGTTTGCAAGACCGGTCCACAGATCCAGGGCCAACAGGTCAGATTTGCGGCAAGACACACAACGCTGGAAAAGACGAACACATGGCCAATACACGTTCGGCAAAAAAGATGGTGCGCAAGATTGCGCGCCGTACCGAAGTCAACAAGGTTCAGCGGACCCGCATGCGGTCACATATTCGCGCCGTTGAAGAAGCAATCGCCGGCGGCGACAAGGCTGTCGCCAGCGCGGCACTGCGCGAGGCGCAGCCGATGATCGCCATCGCCGGACAACAAGGCTTCATCCACAAGAACAAGGCGGCCCGTAAGGTCTCCCGTTTGACACTGCGGGTAAACGCGCTCTGACATTGGCGCAGGCTGTCGCCCGGTAGCGGCGGCATCCCGGCCCGGTTGTTGTCGATTGCGCCCGGTCCCGACCGGTGCGGCGGGCGTGGCAAGTGCAGCCCCCCGCCGGCGATCCGCTTCCTGACAATCCACTTTGCGACAAATCAAGCGCGCATCTGGCCCAAGCCATGCCGCGGAGTGGCCGATATTCCCACAGCGATGATCGGCGCGCCGTGACCGGTACTGCGAGCCGGCGCGGCTCATTGGTCACCAGGCTATGGCCAATTTGCAATTCCCGCTTTCCTGTCGTGATCCATCCGCTAGTCTGCGATCTTCGGCGCGATCGCTCCCGAACCTTGCCCCGCTGTCTGTCGCACCACGGCCAGCCCCTTGAATATGTTGTATAATAGGCACATCAGCCGATGACAGCCGGATCCGCACGGGGTCCCGCGCCGATCGGCCATTTCGCGCCGGCCAATTTCGGCGATCCGGACCCGGGAGTCTGGTTGCCGTTGGGAGTCACAAAAATACAAACGTTAACAGAAGGTTAACAGCAAGAGATTCAGTGGAACCCGAAATTCAGTCGGCATCGGTTCTGTCAATCCCCTCGCGGAAAAATTTATTTTTTCGAATCTGAATCGGCTGTTGTATTCCGCACACACTGACGCTGAATGGCTTGTGGCAAAAGGCTTTTTCTGATCCGGGCGCGGGCCGTCGGTCGCCTTGGCCAGCCGTCGATTTCGGCCTGGCAAGACCCCGCACAGCGGATTTTGCATTGCCATATTGCCGCGTGTTCTGACGTGTGTATGTTCACAGCAACGGGGCGACCCCGCTGTTAAAACTAACCGTAACGGACTGCGTTTTCGGTGTGCCATGTCAAAATAATTGGCCGGCACGCAACGCGACAGGTGTGTCTGGATTTGCGGTATGCGTGCAGCAGTCTGCGCGGGCGCTTTGTAAAGCGCGGTTTGACAAGCGCGCAGTGCTCCGGTGTCTGGCCGATGGTTGGCTGGTCGTTTCGAATTGCCGTCCTGGAGGATGCCGATTTCGAGGCCGAACCAAACCACCGGCCCGTACTGGCCACTATCCGGCCAGGGTCTTGTCGGTCTGTGTGCCTGTCCGTGCCTGTGTGCGTGTATGGCAGGCGAAACAGTGCGGTCTGGCAAGACAGACGCCTTCTCCTTCCGGTGTCCTGCCGGAATTCTACGAGGCGCAAGCGTAACGCGGTGAAGAAGGGCTGCTGGGTCTGTATGTACCCCGGTGTCTGGGTGGGTCGATGTGTCTTTGTGGGTAGATGTGTCTGGGTGGGTAGATGTGTCCCGGCGGGGCGAAATGTTCCGGTTGGCGTTCCCTTTGCGGACCTGCGTATCCAGGCAGCGATTGCGCCCTTGCCGGACTTGAGGAGAGGAAAGTGGTGGTTGCTGGCAATTATCGTGGTGATGTCACGCCGGATGAGGCGTGGGCGGTATTGTCGAGTGACGGCAAGGCAGCGCTGGTCGATGTGCGAACGGCGGCGGAGACCGTATTTGTCGGCCTTGCCGACCTGTCGTCTGTCGGCCGCGAAGTGATCCGGGTTGAGTGGCAGAGTTTTCCTTCAATGGCGGTTGATCCGGAATTTTCTTCCCGGGTCGATGCGCAGTTGCAGGCGGCGGATGTTGGACCGGACGATCCGGTTTTCTTCCTGTGCCGGTCCGGTGCCCGAAGTGCGGCAGCGGCAGCGGCGATGACGGTGGCGGGATATTCGCATTGCCTGAATGTGAGCAGTGGTTTTGAGGGCGATCCCGATTCCGATCGGCATCGCGGAAATATCAACGGCTGGAAAGTGGCGGGATTGCCATGGGTCCAGTCATGAATTGAACAAACGGCGGTATCAGGCTGGGGGGCGGTCTGGGCGGTCGAATAATGCGGCGGAGGTAAAAATTCATGTCGACAGGGGCGGCACAGAGAAAAAAGTCAGACGGTTTGAACGGTGATCAGGGGGTCAACAAAACCAGGGAGGCGAATGGTTCGGGACAGACCGGGCCAACGGCGCACAAGCGGGCCATGGATGCGAAGTGGGAAAAAGTTCGTAAACGGCTGCGGGCGGAACTGGGCGAGGACGTCTTCAGTTCCTGGTTCGCCCGGGTGGAGCTCGACGAACTGACCGCCGGATTGGTGCGACTGTCGGCGCCAACCCTGTTCCTGAAGGGCTGGATCAAGTCCCATTACAACGACCGGCTTGTGGCCCTGTGGAAGGAAGAAGTTCCCGAAATCCGGCGGGTCGATATTTGCCATCGCAGCCCATTGCGGGTCGTGCCCAACAGTGCGCCGGCGACGCGCAACGCCTCGGCCAACGAACCGAACCCGGTGGCCGACAATGGCTTTGAACGCTTTGGCGGCTCGCCCCTGGACGCCAGATTGACCTTCCAGAATTTTTGCGAAGGCCAGTCCAACGATGTCGCCTGCCGGGCCGCCCGGGCTGTCGCCTCGACCGCCGAAGGCAGCACGCCGGCCTATAATCCGCTTTATATCCACGCCGGTGTCGGCCTGGGCAAAACACATGTCCTGCAGGCCATTGCCCATCAGGCCTCTCGCTCGGGCCGTGGTACCCGCGTGCTTTATCTGACGGTTGAGCGCTTTGCGTTCCAGTTCATCTCCTCGCTCCGCGACCGCTCGGCGCTGGATTTCAAGGAAAAGCTGCGCTCGATCGATGTTCTGCTCATCGACGATATGCAGTTTTTGACCGGCAAGGCGGTGCAGCAGGAATTCTGCCACATGCTGAACGCGCTGCTCGACAGCGCCCGGCAAGTTGTCGTGGCTGCCGATCGCCCGCCGGCGGAACTGGAAGGGATCGACGAACGGGTCTGTTCACGGCTGAAGGGCGGCGTCGTGGTCGGCATCAGCGAGCCGAACTCCCAGCTGCGGCGGAACATTCTCCAGGTCCGCCTGGAGGCGGCGCAAAAACGCAATCCGGCGCTTCATCTTCCCGAGCAGATCCTGGATTATGTGGCGACTGTCGTCACCTCCAATGGCCGCGATCTCGACGGCGCGCTCAACCGGCTGATCTGCCGTGCCGAACTGGCCGATGGCCCGGTGACCATGGATGTTGCCGAATTCGCCATCGCCGATCTGGTCGGCAACCGTGAGCCGCGGCGCATCCGCATCGAAGACATCCAGAAGGTCGTCGCCCGCCATTACAATGTCAGCAAGAACGACCTGTTGTCAGCGCGCCGGACGCGGACCATCGTGCGGCCCCGGCAAATCGCCATGTATCTGGCCAAGACCATGACGCCGCGCTCCTTTCCCGAGATCGGCAAGCGCTTCGGTGGCCGCGATCACACCACGGTTTTGCACGCTGTGCGCAAGATCGAAGGCATGGTCACCGCCGACACGATCCTGGCCCAGGAAATCGAACTGCTCAAACGGCTGATTCAGGACTGACCCGAGCAAGCGCCAACCAGGCCGGCATCAAGAACCGGCGGCGCTCCTCTGGTAACGCCAGGATATCTGGTTTGCGGATGGCGATCTGAATTGTGATGGCGGCTCTGAATTCTGGATTCAGGGCCGCCAACCGCTTGAACCCGCGAACAAACGCCAAAATTGCCGTCATACACAGCTAATGGCCGCCAATGGCGCCGGCATTGCCGGGGGCGACTTGTTTTTTCCAATCTGAACCTTCAAGGTTCGCGTCCGCTGCTTCTGTGCCGGGTCAATTCTGTCGTCGGCGCGGACTAAAGTGCAGCGGTCGTTATCGCCAAAAGCACCACTGCCAAAATCATCGGGGCACCAGACATGAAAGTTGCGATCGAACGGGCCAATCTCCTGAGCGCCCTCACGCATGTTCACCGGGTGGTGGAACGCCGCAATACGATCCCGATCCTGGCCAATGTGCTGTTGAGCGCGCAGGACGGCCAGTTGCGCCTGAAGGCGACCGATCTCGATATGGAAATCATCGATACTGCGCCGGTGACCATCGATCAGCCCGGTTCGGTGACGGTGCCGGCGCACCTGTTGACCGATATTGTCCGCAAATTGCCCGATGGCGCGGAAATTCAACTGGACAGCAGCGACGGCTCGGTGATGACCCTGAGCGCCGGGCGCGCCCGCTTTGCCCTGCAAATGTTGCCTGATGCCGATTTCCCCGACCTCAATGCCGGCGATCTGCCGGTCAATTTTTCCATTGCCGCCAGCGCCCTCAAGCGCCTGATCGACCGCACCCAGTTTGCCATCTCCACCGAAGAGACCCGCTATTATCTGAACGGCATCTATGTCCACGTGATCGGCGAGGGCGACGACGCCCGGCTTTGCGCGGTTGCCACCGATGGCCATCGGCTGGCCAAGGCGGAGATGCCGGCGCCCGGTGGCAGCGCCAGCCTGCCCGGCATCATCCTGCCCCGCAAGACCGTCGCCGAAGCGCACAAGTTGCTGGATGGAACCGATGGCGATGTGACGGTATCGGTGTCCGACGCCAAAATCCGCCTGACAGTCGGTGACGTGGTTTTGACGTCAAAACTCATCGACGGCACGTTTCCCGATTATGAGCGGGTCATTCCAATAGGCAATGACAAAATATTGAAGCTGGAAAAGGCCGATTTCGAGCGGGCCGTCGATCGGGTATCGACGGTGTCGAGCGATCGCGGCCGGGCGGTCAAGTTGAGCTTGTCCACGGACACCATGGTGCTGTCGGTCAACAATCCCGATTCGGGATCGGCCACGGACGAACTGGCTGTCGAATATTCCGGCGAACCGCTGGAGATCGGCTTCAACGCCCGCTATTTGCTGGACATTGCCCAGCAGATCACCAGCGATGAAGCGGTTCTAAAATTCGCCGATCCCGGCTCGCCGACATTGATGGAAGATGCGTCCGATGCCGATACGCTTTATGTGCTGATGCCGATGCGGGTGTGACCGGCAGCGCCGGTGGTGAATCGATGCCCGGTGAGACCAAGGCACCGGCTGGCGCGGCCTCGTCAATATCCCGCTTTCGGCTGACCCGGTTCCGCAATTACCTATCGCTTGACCTGACATTGTCCGGCAACCCGGTGGTGCTGACCGGGCCCAACGGCGCCGGCAAGACCAATCTTCTGGAAGCAATTTCGCTGCTCAACCCCGGGCGCGGCCTGCGCCGGGCCGGCTATGGCGACATGGGTTTGCGGCTCGAAAATCCTTCCGGCCAAGCTGCCGGCGCGCCAACAATCGACGGGCACGATTCAGGCTGGTCGGTAACCGCCGATATTGCCCGGGACGATCATGTCACGGTGATCGGAACCGGAACGGAATCCCGGTCGGTTGGCGATGCAGACGGTGACCAGACCGGGCGGCGGCCAGGCGGGCGTATCGTACGGATCGACGCGGTTTCCCGGCCCGCCGAGGCTTTATTGGAATATTTGCGCATCCTGTGGCTGACCCCAGCCATGGACCGGTTGTTCTCCGGCCCGCCCGGCGACCGGCGGCGCTTTCTCGACCGGCTGGTCATGACCATCGACCCGGCCCATGGCCGGCGGGTCACGGCTTTTGAGCGGCAGATGCGCAATCGCAACCGGCTTCTGGCAGATGACGGCGAGCCGGCGTGGCTGGATGCCACGGAAACGGAACTGGCGGCGGGCGCATTGGCGCTCGCCCGCGCGCGCCGGCAAACGGTGGCCCTGCTGACCGGGCGGATCGCCGCCCATGCCGATGACAATACTGGCTTTCCCGCCGCACGGCTGGCGCTTTCCGGACCGTTTGAGATGGATTTTGCCGGCAGCGAAAACAGTGACGACGATCAAGCCGCATGCGCTGACTATCAGGCCGTGTTGCGCCGCGAACGAAGCCGTGACCGGGCCGCCGGGCGCACTCTCACCGGTCCGCACACCAGTGATCTGACCGTGTTGTTTGCCGACAAAAACATGCCGGCGGCGCTGTCGTCGACCGGCGAACAAAAGGCGCTGCTGATCGGCCTGGTCCTGGCTCACGCCGGATTGGTGGCGCAGATATCGGGAATGGCGCCGGTGCTGCT
>CAXMRP010000019.1:0-37179 GCA_964196155.1 uncultured Polyangiaceae bacterium | reverse complement strand
GAAAATTCGGGAACTTGCGTCAACGGGCAAGGGGCAGATAGTCCACGAAATTGCCGGTTTCGGCTGCCGGCGCATGGGGCGGGCGGCCTATCAGCGCGTCGGCTGTGGCCAGTGTCGCCATCATGGCTGAGTCTTGTCTTGACGCCGGCAGTAAATTCGGGATTCGAGAATGTGGGTCCGCGCCGCTGTTGCCGACAAATTGCGCCCGCAGATAGTCCTGGCGGTGATCATTGGCCGGCAATGGCGCGGCCAGTTGACCCGAAAGGGGCGTGATCTGAGGATTTTGTCCGGTCATGGCCAGAACCAGAGGCTGCAGGAAAACCAGCCCGGTTACCAGCGCCGATACCGGATTTCCGGGCAGGCCGAGCACTATTGTGTCGTCCAATTTTCCGACCATCAGCGGTTTTCCCGGCCGCATGGCGATTTGCCAGAAATCCAGGGTCATGCCGGCGCCGGTCAGCGCGCTCTGGACAAGATCGTGATCACCGACTGATGCCCCGCCGATTGTGACCAGAATATCAGCGTTTGCGGCCTGTTCGATCTTCGCGCTCAAATCTTCAACCGTATCGCTGGCGATACCAAGATCGCGTGGCGCGCCGCCACACTCTGAGACAAGGGTTGCAAGCCCGATACTGTTGGACGCGATAATCTGATCCGGTCCCGGATTGCCGCCGGGCGGCACCAGCTCATCGCCGGTTGCCAGAATGGCGACATCGGGCCTTTTGTGGACCGGCACGGTGCCATGATTCATGGCGGCAGCCAAAGAGAGCGCGCGCGGGCCGAGGATGCGCCCGGCGCGGAGCAACACGTCGCCGTCGGTAAAATCCAGCCCCGCCTTGCGGACAAATGCCCCGGATTTGACTGGCTCACGTGGGACGACCTGATTGTCTCCGGCGTCGGCATTTTCCTGAATGAGGATGGCATCGGCGCCTTCGGGCACCGGTGCACCGGTGAAAATGCGTACGGTTTCGCCGGCACCGACGCTGCCAGTAAAGCGTTCGCCAGCGCGGGATGTGCCGACCAAGCTGAGAGCAGACCCAGGGGAAACATCGGCAGCGCGCGCGGCATAGCCGTCCATGGCGGAGGCGGCGAATGGCGGCTGGGTGCGATTGGCGGCGAGATCGCTAGCCAGAATACGGCCGGCGGCTTTGGTTAGCGGCACATCTTCAGCGGGGAGGGGCGGGACACCATCCAGAATGCGGGCAAGCGCCGTTTCAACGGGCAGAAGAGACATGGGCGTTCAGCCAGATCGCCAAGTGCCGGACTGGCCGCCGGATTTTTCCAGAAGTCGGATATCGCCAATCACCATGCCACGGTCCATGGCCTTGGCCATGTCGTAGATGGTCAGGCAGGCGACGCTGACGGCGGTCAGCGCTTCCATCTCGACGCCGGTCTTGCCGGTGAGCCGGGCCGACGCCGTGACCCGAAGACCGGGCAGGGCGTCGTCGGCTTCGATGTCGACGGTTACTTCGTTCAGCGCCAGCGGGTGGCACAGCGGAATGAGATCGGCGGTGCGCTTGGCGGCCATGATGCCAGCGAGTCGCGCGGTGGCGATGATATCGCCTTTCTTGGCGTTGCCTTTCTTGATTGCCGTGAGTGTTTCTGGCGCCATGCGCACTGATCCGGCTGCGGTCGCCTTGCGGCTGGTGGCTGGCTTGTCGCTGACATCGACCATGTGGGCTGATCCGTCGCCGGCGATATGGGTAAGTTTACTGCTCATTGAGCTGCCATCGTTGCCGGCATATCCAGCAATGTCCGGGTTGCCGCAGCCACATCATCGGCGCGCATCAGGCTTTCGCCGACCAGAGCAGCGCGGATGCCGTATGTGGCAAGGCGGGTCAGATCTTTGGGGGTGAAGATGCCGCTTTCACCGACCAGCAGTCGGTCTGACGGCACATCGGGCGCAAGGACCGCCGACACATTCAGTGAAGTCTGGAATGTCGTCAGGTCGCGATTGTTGATGCCGACAAGGGGCGAACGCAGGGTCAGCGCTCGGTCCAGTTCTTGCTTGTTGTGGACTTCGACCAGCACATCCATGCCCCATTGTTCGGCCCGGTCTTCCATGGCCGAGGCCTCATCATCGGTGATCGCCGCCATGATGAGCAGGATACAGTCCGCACCCCAGGCGCGGGCTTCGTCGACCTGATAGGGCTCGAACATGAAATCCTTACGCAGGACGGGCAAACCGGTCGCGTCACGGGCCTGACGGAGGAATGCAGGTGCGCCCTGAAATGATGGTGTGTCAGTGAGAACCGAAATACAGGCCGCGCCGCCGGCTTCATAGGCGCGGGCCAGTTCCGGCGGATTGAAGTCCTCGCGGATCAAGCCCTTGGAGGGGCTGGCCTTCTTGATTTCGGCGATCAATGCCGTGTGACCGGCGTCAATTTTTGCCTGCATGGCGGCCAGAAAACCGCGTGGTGGATCGGCGTCGGCAGCCTTTGCGGCGATTTCAGCCGGCGGCACCTCGGCCTTGGCGGCGGCGATCTCGTCGCGCTTGTAGGCTTCGATCTTTTTCAAAATGTCGGTCACGGTCAATCTGCTGCCGACTGATTGGATATGGCGACGAGTTTTGCAAGTGCTTCCGATGCCGCAGCGCTGTCGATACTCTCGGCGGCCAGCCGAACGCCTTCGGCGATATCGGTGGCCTTGCCGGCGACGATCAGTGAGGCCGCGGCATTGGCGATGACGCAGTCGCGATAGGGGCCAGCCGCGCCGGCAAGCACGGCGTTCAAGGCTTGCGCATTTTCCTCTGCTGTTCCGCCCTTCAGATCGTCCGGCTGCGCCTGTGCGACGCCAAAATCGGCCGGCGTCAGATCAAATGTGCGGATCTTGCCGTCTTCAAGGGCTGCGACATGGGTGGTGCCGGTGGTGGATATCTCATCCAGCCCGCCGCCTTGGCCAAATTCGCCATGGGCAACCCATGCCGATTGCGCTCCGAGATTGCCTAGCACCTGCGCCACCGGCTCGACCCAGGCCTTGCCGAACACGCCGAGCATATAGCGTTTGACACCGGCAGGATTGCACAAGGGACCGAGCAGGTTGAAGATCGTCCGCGTGCCCAGTTCCACCCGCGTCGGGCCGACATGGCGCATGGCCGGATGATGGTTGGGCGCGAACATGAAACCGATGCCGGCCTCCGCAATGCAGCGGGAAATCGCCTCCGGCCCGATGTCGAGATTGACGCCCAGTGCCGTCAGCACATCGCCGGAACCGGATTTGGACGTAAGCGCCCGGTTGCCGTGCTTGGCCACCGGCACACCGGCACCGGCCACGACAAACGCCGTCGTGGTGGAAATGTTGTAGGTGCCCGACGCATCGCCACCGGTGCCGACAATATCGATGGCGTCATCCGGTGCCGAGACCGGAGTCATACGGGCGCGCATGGAGGCAACCGCGCCGGTAATCTCGTCGACGGCTTCGCCGCGCACCCGCAGCGCCATCAGGAAGCCACCGATCTGGCTCGGAGTTGCGTCGCCTGACATCAGAATATCGAACGCTGCGCGAGCTTCATCGGCGTTCAGGGCAGACCCCGCAGCCGCCTTGGCGATAAACGGTTTCAGGTCACTGGTTTTGTCGGTCATGAAAAATTCCGGTTACGGGGCCAGACGGCCAGTGCGGGTGTTGAAGTCGCCGGCGATGTCGAGAAAATTCCGCAATAAAGTGTGGCCGTGTTCCGAAGCGATGCTTTCGGGGTGAAACTGTACGCCGTGGACGGGATGGTCGACATGGCGCGCACCCATGATGATGCCGTCATCGGTGCGGGCGTTGACCACCAATGTTTCGGGCATTGTGTCCGGTGCTATCGTCAGCGAGTGATAGCGGGTCGCGACAAACGGCTGGTTGATGCCGCGAAACATGCCGTCACCGTCATGGCGGATTGGCGACAGTTTGCCGTGCATTAGCGTCGGAGCGCGCGCAATCGTGGCGCCATAGGTTTGGGCGACAGCCTGATGGCCAAGGCACACCCCAAGGATCGGCACGGTGCCGGCAGCTTTTTCCACCAGTTCCAGACAGATACCAGCTTCGTTCGGCGTGCAGGGGCCAGGCGATAGCACAATCGCCTCCGGTTGCCGGGCCAACGCCTCGTCCACCGTCAGCTTGTCGTTGCGCTCAACAACGGGGCTGGCGCCCAGTTCACCCAGATAGTGAACCAAGTTCCATGTGAAGCTGTCATAATTGTCGATAACAAGAAGCATGGGGTTTGTATCTTCCGTTTTGCCGATCCTGGCAAGATGACCGGGGCGACCCGTGGCTCAGACCTATCGTCTGTTATTGCCCCCGCCCGGCCGCGTTGGCAAAGCGCCGGGCCTCCTCGCCGGCGCGAAACAGTGCCTTGGCCTTGGTGACACATTCATTGAGTTCCGATTGCGGATCGGAATCGGCGACAATGCCGGCGCCGGCCTGCACGTACATCTTGCCGTCCTTGACGATGGCGGTGCGCAACACGATGCAGGTGTCCATCTCGCCATCGGCGGTGAAATAGCCGACGCAACCGGCGTACGGACCGCGTTTTTCATGCTCCAGTTCGTCGATGATCTCCATGGCCCGCACCTTTGGAGCGCCAGACACTGTGCCCGCTGGAAAGCCGCCTGCCAGTGCATCGATGGCGTCACAATCGGGACGCAGCTTGCCGATGACATTGGAGACGATGTGAATGACCTGGCTGTAATACTCCAGAAAGAACTGGTCTGTGACTTCGACAGTGCCGATCTCGGCAACCCGGCCGACATCGTTGCGACCCAGATCCAGAAGCATCAAATGCTCGGCGCGTTCCTTGGGATCGGCCAACAGTTCGGCACCCAGACGCTGGTCCTCATCGGGTGTGGCGCCGCGCGGCCTTGTGCCGGCGATGGGCCGGACGGTGACTTGCCCATTGCGCACCCGGACCAGAATTTCCGGGCTGGAGCCGACGATCGAATAGTCTTCATAGTCGAGAAAAAACAAAAACGGTGCCGGATTGACCCGGCGCAGCGCCCGATAGAGCGCGATCGCCGGTAGCGGAAACGGCGCTTCAAAGCGCTGGGAGAGCACCACCTGAAAGATGTCTCCGGCGGCAATATATTCTTTGGCGCGGCGAACCATGGCTTTGTAGTCGTCGGGCGGGGTATTCGACTGGATCGCCGCATCCAGATCGACATCGGCCAGTTCCGCCGTCCGGTCGACGGGTTTGTCCAGGGCCTCAATGATCTCGGTCAGGCGATTGACGGCCCTGCGGTGGGCATCTTGTGCGGTACAGTCGGGCGATGGCCGGACCGGAGTGACGATGGTCAGCTCATCGCGAACACTGTCGAACACCACGACGATTTGCGGCCGGACGAGGAAAATATCCGGAACATTCAAAAAATCCGGATTGGGTTGTGGCAAGTTTTCCATCAGGCGGACGGTGTCATAGCCCAGATACCCGAAAACTCCGGCGGCCATCGGCGGCAGGCTTTCGGGCAGGTCGATGCGGCTTTGCGCAAGCAGCGCGCGAAGTGCGTCCAGCGGCGGCGCGGTTTCGTCCTGGAAGCTGGACAGATCGGGCAGTGTGCTTCGCGCGGCGGTCTGGCCATCGGCACGGAACAGAAGATCGGGATCGAGGCCAATAATCGAATAGCGCCCGCGCACGGCCCCGCCTTCGACCGATTCCATCAAAAATGTGTTGGTGCGGCTGTCCGCCAGTTTCAGATAAGCCGAAACCGGTGTTTCCAGATCGGCGACAAGGCTCGTCCAGACAATTTGCGATGCGTCGTCGGTATAGGTTTGCGCAAACGCTTCAAAAGCGGGTTCAAATGCGGTCATCGGAAATCATTGTTGGCGGGGCTGCAGGGTTGTGGGTTCTGGCAAACCTGGCTAACGGCCGTTTTGATAGGATGCCGGGTCGATCAGTTGCGAATAAACCGCGTTGTTGATGAACGGATCGCGAGTTTGCATCAGGTCGGAATTGTAGGCCTGCAATATGTCTGTAGTCAGGCTTTGTTCCAACTGGGTCCGGATCGTTTTGGCATCGCTGGATTCGCCGAAAAAGGCCGGGGCGGTGACATTGTCGACCTTCAAAAGAATTCGCGTCGGTGCCGTATCGCCCTCGGAATTGGCGACATGGCCAAGCGGTCCGGCAAAAGCCTGGGCGCGGGCATTGTTTGACAGCGGGGATTCGCCCTGTCGTTTCAGGCTCTCGGCAATGCTAACCGTTGTGCCCAGTTCGGCAGCAATCTCGGCCATGGTCTCGCCGCCCTTCAGGCGATCGGTGAGCGCTTCGGCGCGTTCACCCAGCGATGCAGCGGTTTCTTCCAAGCGCCAGGCGGCCAGTGCTTCGGTGCGAACCTCCTCCAGCGCTTGATCCCGGGCCGGGACAATTTCCAGAACCTCATAAAACGTCCACGCGTCCTCGCCGGCCCGAACCGGATCGTTTTCGACGCCAACATCGCTCTGGTATGCATCCGCGACCATGGCCGCAAAGCCGGGGATGCCGACCGATGAGGCACCGCCGCGCATGCCGCCATCGCTGGCGACACCACCGATGGTCTTGTAATCCAGCCCGATTTTTCCGCCGATCTCGGCCAATGTGGCCCCGCCGGCACGGTCGTCCTCGATTTTGTCGTACATATCGAGAATCGCGTCAGCGGCATCGCGCTGGGCCAGTTCCGTGCGCAATTGGTCGGACACTGCCTCAAACGGATCGACAGAGCCGTCCTCGACTTGCGTTATCTTGATGACTGCTGGTCCCAAAGCGGCGTCCAGCACCTTTATCAGCGAATTGGCCGGGCCACCGAACGCTTCCTCGGCAACCCGCTGGTCGATAATTTCCGCCCGGGTCTTGAGGCCAAGATCGACGTCACTTTCCGACAGGTTTTTTGCGGCAAGGAGATCGGTGAAAGTACCGCCGGCGCCAAGTGCATCCAGGGCGCTCTGGGCCTCTTCTGTCGTATCGTAGCGAATTTGCAGGATCCGTCGGCGCTCGGCGCGGGTAAATTCGGCAATCCGGGCGTCATAGGAGGCCCGGACATCGGTGTCGGCCACAGAAGCCGGATCGGCCAGGGCTTCCGGTTGCAAAGAAACATAGCCGAGAACGCGATATTCGGGCGCGCCGAATATGTCCTTGTTCTGGTCGAAATATTCCTTGAGCGCGGCGTCACCGGGATCGGTGATCGTTCCGGCAAATGATTCGTCGAGCGTGATATATGAAATGGTCCGGGTTTCGTTGCCATAACGGTAATAGGCCTCGACCATTGCCGATGGTGCCTTTACGTCGCCGGCGATCGCAGTGGCCAGCTGCCGGCGCACGATGCGATCACGAACCTGGCCGATGAAGGTGTCTTCATTGATCCCGAGATTGCGCAAGATGCCCTGAAAGCGCTGCCGGTCGAACGAACCGCCAACACCGCGGAACGACGGATCGTCAGCGATGGCTTGTGCCAGCCGGTCTTCGGATACTCCAAGATTGAAGCGGCCGGCCTGGTCGTTTAACGCCGCTTCCGCCACCAGTTCGCTCAAAACCTGTTGCGGCAAGCCCATGGCCCGGGCCTGTTCCAGCGATACGCCGCGGCCGATCCGGCGGCCAAGGTCCAGCATCCGTTGGCGCAGCGC
The DNA here is from genome assembly GCA_964196155.1 of uncultured Polyangiaceae bacterium. Lineage (GTDB taxonomy): Bacteria > Pseudomonadota > Alphaproteobacteria > Rhizobiales > Afifellaceae > CAXMRP01. The sequence continues at coordinate 29,613 of CAXMRP010000019.1, read as the reverse complement.
CGTATTGAACTCCTGGGCAGTGACCTCGGCATCGCCGACACGGGCGACAGTTCCGGTGCCATAACCGAAAAACTGGCTCGAGATTCCCCAGAACAGGAAACTGAGGACAAGAATTCCCAAGAATATCTTGGCGGTGAGGCCGCCAGATGCCTTGCGTATTGAGTCGAGCATGTTGGTCCTGTCCTTAAACTGTCGGCCGGTCGTTGCTTGATAAAAGTCTTTGCCTGATAAAAAACACCGGGTACGCTTGATCCGCCCCGGCTTTAATATCATAGAGGCCTGCGCGCACGCTGCCAAGGCCGCTGGCCGGTGATGGCGCGTCAATTTTTCCGGTACTGCCGATCAACAGTCCGGCATCCGATTTATCAAATTATCGTATCGCGAAGGCAGGCGGAACATCATGGCGAAGCTGATTGCAGGCAACTGGAAGATGAACGGGCTTACCAGCTCCATCGAGGAAGCGTGGGCGATTGCCAACGGTTTGCCGGCCAACAAAAACGTTCAGGCGATGATCTGCCCGCCGGCGACGCTGGTGGCGCGGCTTGTTGATGCGATTGACGGAACCGGTCTCATCGTTGGCGGTCAGGACTGTCATGCTGATGTTTCCGGCGCCCATACGGGTGATATTTCCGCGCAAATGCTCGCCGATGCCGGGGCAATGGCGACTATCGTCGGCCATTCGGAGCGCCGGACCAATCATGGCGAGGACGACGCAACAGTGCTTGCCAAGGCGCAAGCGACCTTGAACGCCGGACTGCGAGCAATAGTCTGTGTCGGCGAAACGGAAGCTGAACGCGATGCCGGCACCGCGGAAAGTGTTGTCGAACGGCAACTGGAGGGCTCAGTGCCGCAAGGTAATTCCGGCTCGCTGGTGATCGCCTATGAGCCTGTGTGGGCGATCGGTACCGGGCGCACGCCGACAACAGATGACATTGCCGCCATGCATCACCATATCCGGTCCTGGTTGGCCGGACGATTTGGCGCCGATGGTGCCGGTATCGCCATTTTGTACGGCGGATCGATGAAGCCGGGCAATGCGGCGGAGATCCTTGGTATTGCCGATGTCGATGGCGGTCTGGTTGGCGGTGCCAGCCTGAAAGCGGCAGATTTTCTGGGAATTATCGAGGCCGCTGCGGGCCAAACGGCCTGACGAATAGGCATTGACGCGCCGCACCGGTCCGGTAGAAGGCGCGCAACAGGAAACGTGTAGCGATGACAACAGTCCTAATCGTAATTCATTTGATGGTCGTTCTGGCGATGATCGCCTTGGTGCTTTTGCAGCGCTCCGAGGGCGGCGCGCTGGGCATTGGTGGTGGCGGCGGCGGTGGATTCATGTCGGCGCGCGGCGCCGGCAATTTGCTGTCGCGAGCGACCGGAATTCTGGCGATGACGTTTTTTGTAACTTCGATTGGCTTGACCATTCTGGCGCGTATCGAATCAAAGCCCGCTGATATTCTTGACCGGCTGCAAACGGACGCAGGCGGCATTGCGGTGCCGATTGATCCCGATGATTCAACTTCAGCGCCGGCCGTGCCTGGCGGTTCGGGTGCCGGTCCGGGCATACTTGAAGCGTTGCAGCCCAGCGCCCCGCCTGCGGCACCGTCGGCTCCGGCTGCGCCAACCCAGTAGCGATAATTCGTCGCAAAAAAAATTGCGCTGAAATTCGTTGATTGAACATTTGATGTTAAAAACCGGCGGCGGTTGATTGTTCGGAGCGGTTTTCGCTTCACAAACAACAATCCCGGCATTATGTCTGGCGGCCCATGGCGCGGTACATTTTCATAACCGGCGGCGTGGTTTCCTCACTCGGCAAGGGACTGGCTTCGGCAGCACTCGGCGCGCTTTTACAAGCGCGCGGCTATCGCGTCCGTTTGCGGAAACTTGACCCCTATCTCAATGTCGATCCGGGTACGATGAGCCCGTATCAACATGGCGAGGTCTTTGTCACCGATGATGGTGCCGAAACCGACCTGGATCTTGGCCACTATGAGCGGTTTACCGGGCGTTCTGCAAACAAGCAGGACAACATCACCACCGGCCGCATCTATCAGGACATCATTGCCAAGGAACGGCGCGGCGACTATCTGGGCGCCACCGTTCAGGTCATTCCCCACGTTACCGACGCCATCAAGGAATTTGTTCTGGATGGCAACGAAGATTTTGATTTCGTGCTGTGCGAAATCGGTGGCACGGTCGGCGACATTGAAGCGCTGCCGTTTTTTGAGGCGATCCGGCAGATCGGCAATCAATTACAGCGCGGCCAGTGTGTTTATATTCACCTGACGCTGATGCCGTACATCCCGGCAGCTGGCGAGTTGAAAACAAAACCGACCCAGCATTCAGTCAAGGAATTGCGTTCTATCGGCGTGCAGCCGGACATCCTTCTGGTGCGTTGCGACCGCGAAATTCCGATTTCGGACCGCAAGAAGCTGGCACTGTTTTGCAATGTGCGGGAATCGGCGGTGATCCCGGCGCTGGATGTTGCCTCGATCTATGATGTGCCGGTGGCCTATCACGAAGAGGGGCTGGACGCGGAAGTACTTGCTGCCTTCGGCGAGACGGTGAAGCGCGGGCCGAACCTGATGAACTGGGAGGAAGTCTCCCACACGATCCACAATCCCGAGGGCAAGGTGACCATCGCCATTGTCGGCAAGTATACCGGCCTCAAGGATGCCTATAAATCGCTGATCGAGGCGTTGCAGCACGGGGGCATCGCCAATTCGGTCAAAGTCAATCTGGAGTGGATCGAAAGCGAAATATTCGAGCGTGAAGACCCGGCACCGCTTCTTGAGCGGGTCAACGGCATTTTGGTGCCTGGCGGATTTGGCGAGCGGGGCACAGAAGGCAAAATATCTGCGGCGCGTTTCGCCCGCGAACATAATGTTCCGTATTTCGGCATCTGTTTCGGCATGCAGATGGCGGTGATCGACGCAGCGCGATCGCTGGCGGGCATTGAAAAAGCCGGCTCCACCGAATTCGGCGCAACTAGCGAGCCTGTCGTCGGGCTGATGACCGAGTGGCTGAAGGGCAACGAACTGGAAACGCGCGGCGCGACCGGCGATATGGGCGGGACAATGCGTCTTGGCGCCTATCCGGCTGACCTCAAAGCAGACAGTAAGATTGCCGGGATATACGAATGCCAGCAGATTTCAGAGCGCCACCGACATCGCTACGAGGTCAACCGGGACTATCGCGAGCGGCTCGAAGCCGCCGGCATGGTGTTTTCGGGGATGTCGCCTGACGGTCTTTTGCCGGAGACAATAGAATTGGCTGACCATCCCTGGTTTATTGGCGTGCAGTATCATCCCGAGCTGAAATCCCGTCCCCTGGCGCCACATCCGCTGTTTGCCTCCTTTATCGAGGCAGCCGTGGAACAAAGCCGCCTGGTCTGATATCCCGCCAATTATGGCCACAGTCTCACTCCCGTCCGTTCATCCCATTGACCACCTCGTGCTTGCCGTTGACACACTGGAGGCGGCGCGGGCGCGGTTTTCAGCGCTTGGCTTTACAGTACGCGAGGATCGTCAGCATCCGTTCGGCACGGAAAATTGCTGCGTCTTTTTCAAAAACGGCACCTATCTGGAACCGCTGGCGGTGGGCGACCGGGAAAAAGCCGATACGGCGATTACGGAGCGCAATCTATTTGTGCGCCGGCATGATGCCTTTGTGTTCGCGCATGGCGAAGGCTTTGCCATGTTGGCGCTGCGGACCGAAAACGCAGAAGCCGATCAGGCGATTTTTTCAAAATCGGGGTATATCTGCGGCCCGGTTCATGAATTTTATCGCAAGGCGACAGCGACCGACGGATCGGAAACAACAATCGGCGCGAAGCTGGCTTCGGCCGCTGATCACCGTGCGCCAGATGTGTTGTTATTCACCTGCCAGCATCTGCCAAAAGGTGAACTTGGCAACGGGCCCAGTCAGAATCACGACAATGGTGCAGTCGGTGTGACGGGTGTTTACATGAGCGAGCCCAATCCGTCGGATTTTCAGTATTATCTGGAGACGGTTACCGGTGATCGCTCGATCCGCGCGACGTCGATGGGCATCTATGCCGAAACAGAGCATGGTCCGGTTGGTGTGCTGACGCCCTATGCCATGGATGCGATGTTCGGGATTGATGTGGCCGGCCAGCCGCGCGGATTGCGGCTGCGACTGTTCCGGTTGGCGGTGGATGATCTTGGCGCGATGAAAGCGCGACTCGATGATGCGGGCATCGGGTATTTTGAGCATCGCGGACGGATCATTGTGCCGGCGGAATCCGGGCAGGGCGGCACAATCGCCTTTGAACAGGCGGAAAGCTGATGACCGACGCGCGCGCTGCAAATTCGAATGTTGCCGCCGGCGCAGTTCGGTTTGGCAACGCCCTGCCGTTTGGCCTGATTGCCGGGCCCTGCCAGATGGAAAGCCGGACCCATGCCTTTGACATGGCCGGTGCGCTGACTGAGCTGTGTGCCGAATTGGGGATCGGGCTTGTCTATAAATCAAGTTTCGACAAGGCCAACCGGACCAGCGGCAGTGGCGCGCGGGGCATGGGCCTTGATGCGGCATTGCCGGTGTTTGCCGATCTGAAAGCGGAATTCAGCTGCCCGGTGCTGACCGATGTCCATGAGCGGCAACAATGCGCCGAGATCGCCGAGGTCGTTGATATCCTGCAAATCCCGGCATTCCTGTGCCGGCAGACGGATTTGATCGTCGCCGCGGCCCAAACCGGGCGGGTGGTCAATATCAAAAAGGGCCAGTTTCTGGCGCCCTGGGACATGGAGCATGTGCTGGCCAAGGCTGTCGATGCGGGCAATTCGAATATCCTGCTCACCGAGCGAGGGACAAGCTTCGGCTATAACACTCTGGTCTCCGACATGCGATCGCTGCCGCAGATGGCGGCGACCGGCGCGCCGGTGATCTTCGACGCCACGCATTCTGTGGCGCAGCCCGGCGGCAAGGGCAGCGCGTCGGGTGGCCAGCGTGAATTTGTTGCCACGCTGGCGCGCGCGGCAGTGGCGGTTGGCGTTGCCGGCGTTTTCCTGGAAACCCATCAGGATCCCGACAATGCACCTTCGGACGGGCCAAACATGGTGCCGCTTGATCAGATGAAGGCAATGCTGACCCGGCTGATAGCCATCGATCGCCTGGTAAAGGCGAAACCGTAAAGCCTTGTTGGCATTGACGCGATCCCGTGCAGATAGCGTGGCCTTGCGACACCTCTCACCGGCAGCTAGAAGGCCGGTCGATACTCCAAAATCAGACTATTCCAAGTGAGCCTCTCCCATGACCGCTATTATCGACATTGTCGGCCGACAAATTTTGGACAGCCGCGGTAATCCGACCGTAGAAGTTGATGTCATCCTCGAAGACGGCTCGACGGGCCGGGCGGCGGTGCCTTCTGGTGCCTCTACCGGGGCGCATGAGGCGGTTGAACTGCGTGATGGCGACAACAGCCGCTACAAGGGCAAGGGCGTCAACGGCGCGCTGGTGGCGGTTAATGGCGAGATATTCGATACCATCGGCGGCATGGACGCCGAAGAGCAGGTGCATATCGATGAAACGCTGATTGCGCTGGATGGCACAGACAACAAAAGCCGGCTTGGCGCCAATGCCATCTTGGGCGTATCGCTGGCGGTGGCCAAGGCGGCGGCCGATGCATCCGCGCTGCCGCTTTACCGCTATGTCGGCGGCACCAATGCCCGTGTGCTGCCGGTGCCGATGATGAACATCATCAATGGCGGCGCGCATGCCGATAATCCGATTGATATTCAGGAATTCATGGTGATGCCGGTCGGCGCGCCGTCAATCGGCGAGGCGGTGCGAATGGGCGCTGAGATATTCCATACGCTGAAAGATGCGCTCAAGGATGCGGGTCACAATACCAATGTTGGCGATGAAGGCGGCTTCGCGCCGGGGCTTTCCTCGACCAACGAAGCGCTGGAATTCATCATCGCGTCGATCGAAAAGGCCGGGTATACGCCGGGAGACGATGTGTGTCTGGCGCTGGATTGCGCGGCATCGGAATATTTCTCCGATGGCAAGTACAATCTTGCCGGCGAGAACAAAGTGCTGACCAGCGGCGAAATGGCCGATTATTTGGCCGATCTTGTGGCTCGATATCCGATTATTTCCATCGAAGATGGTATGGACGAGGATGATTGGAACGGCTGGAAGGCGCTGACCGACAAGGTTGGCGATGCCTGTCAGCTTGTCGGCGACGATCTGTTCGTCACCAACTCGGCCCGGCTTGCCACCGGCATCGAAAAAGGCGTGGCCAATTCGATCCTGATCAAGGTCAACCAGATCGGCACGCTGACCCAGACTTTGGAAGCGGTCGAAATGGCCCACAAGGCCGGATATTCGTCGGTAATGTCGCACCGGTCCGGTGAAACGGAAGATTCCACGATTGCCGATCTGGCCGTGGCGACAAATTGCGGACAAATAAAAACCGGTTCGCTGGCCCGCTCAGATCGTCTGGCCAAATACAATCAGCTGATGCGAATCGAAGAAGAACTGGGCGCATCGGCCCACTATGCCGGGCGTTCGGCGGTTAGTGGCCAGTCGGCCCGCTGACTGCCTGCCGCCAATAACGACGCTCTGGATCGATATGGTTAATCGCGGGTAAAGGGATTCGCCCCGAATCGGGACGCAAGCCGTTCTGGTTGCAAACATTTTCTTTACGCTACTCGTTTACACAAGTCGCCAGTGGGACGTCGATAGGTATTGCGTTCCGTCCCACGCTTGTACCTTCCGTGTACCGGGTAACGGCGGCCGATGTCGACACGTCAGCGTAAAAGATCAAAACTGAAGCCGCTGTTATTGCCGGTCTCCTGTCTCCTCATCATCAGCTATTTTGCCTATCACGCTGTTGAGGGCGAATATGGCTTGAGCGCCCATGCGCGGCTTGCGGACAAGCGCGCTGTGCTTGAACACGAATTGGCCGGGGTTCGTGGTGACCGGCTCAAGCTGGAACGGCAAGTGAGGCTGATGCGGTCGCAAAGTCTGGATACCGATCTGGTAGATGAGCGGGCAAGACGGGCACTCAACCTGGCTCACCGCAACGATGTTGTCATTTTTATCGATCGCAGCAGCGTTTTCTCCAAAAATTAGGTTCCGGCGGTTGAATCGACCGCAAATCCGGGCGCTTTTCACCTGTCCGAATCCTGTTTTCTTTTCCAAAAAGCGACTTTTGGCCCAATCACATAGACGATATGCGTCAAATGCGGTTTACGCGGCCGCATGGTGCGCTATACGCTCGGCAACAAGATAAACATATTTTGGGAGCGAGCGGATGGCGCAGGCCAAGTCCCGATCGAGCGGCGCGCGATCGAAATCACCGGCGAAAGCAAGTGGGCGCATCGCCCGGTCTGTGCCGAAACCGGAGAATTTTGACAAGGATCAGGAATTGCACGCCTATCGTGAAATGTTGGCAATCCGGCGTTTTGAGGAAAAAGCCGGCCAACTCTACGGCATGGGTCTGATCGGTGGGTTTTGCCACCTTTATATCGGCCAGGAAGCGGTTGTTGTCGGCATGGAGATGGCGCAGAAGGCCGGCGATCAGGCGGTGACCTCCTATCGCGATCACGGCCACATGTTGGCCAAGGGCATGGACCCGCAAGGGGTGATGGCGGAACTGACTGGCCGGCGAAGCGGCTATTCGCATGGCAAGGGCGGCTCCATGCACATGTTTTCCAAGGAGAAGGATTTTTACGGCGGCCACGGCATCGTGGCGGCGCAGGTGCCGATCGGCACCGGTTTGGCTTTTGCCAACAAATATCGCGACAATGGCAATGTTTCGGTCGCCTATTTTGGCGATGGCGCGGTCAATCAGGGTCAGGTCTATGAAAGTTTCAACATGGCCAAGCTGTGGTCATTGCCGATAGTCTATGTCATCGAAAACAACAAATACGGCATGGGCACCAGTGTGCAGCGGGCTTCGGCGACGACGGAATTGGCCAATCGTGGTGATGCCCATGGAATCCCGGGTATTCAAGTCGATGGCATGGATGTGCGGGCGGTCAAATCAGCTGCCGATATGGCGATTGCCCATGCACGTGATGGCGGCGGGCCGATCATACTGGAAATGTCGACCTACCGGTATCGCGGCCACTCGATGTCGGATCCGGCAAAATACCGGCCCAAGGAAGAAGTACAAAAAATGCGTTCGGAACATGATCCGATCGAGCAGGTGAAAGAACGCCTGATCAAGAAAAAATGGGCGGCCGAGGATGAATTGAAGGCGATCGACAAATCGGTGCGCGACCGGGTCAACGCGGCGGCTGAATTTGCCCAAAATGATCAAGAGCCGGAATTGTCCGAATTGTGGACAGACATCTACAAAGAGGCGTCGTGACCCGATGACTTTGTTGCGCCGTGCGGCAATCGGTGGTGGCCCAAACCGGCGGCAGCGGATCGGTCGTTCAGTGTGGCTGCAAATCGGTCAGCAAGGATAGTGAATACCGTGTTCAGCCAGGGTTCAACGGTCAAGTGTTTGAAGGCGGGGAAAATTGATCCCTGCCTGAAAGGACATAACCATGACCGTTCGTACTTCTGCATTCCGCACACTTGTGCTGGCATCGCTGTCCGCGGCTATTCTTGGCGCTTCAGTGCCGACCGGGGCCTTTGCTGCGGGCAAACTCACTGCCAATGCCGCCGATCTGGTGCCAATCCCCTCGCGCATGAAGCACGGCACGGTTTCGGTGCGCAATGCCGGGTCGGGACCGGCGGGCGCCAGCATCGTCACTGTGGTTTGCAAGAAAAAGGGCGCCGGTTCGTGCGCCGAAAGTGCTGCCATGGCGCGCTATACCAACCCGGCCTATCCGAACGCGCTGGTTATTCCAGTGCCAGCGCTGGCAAAGGGCAAGGTCTACAATTTCAAACTGCCGTTCTGGAACGGTCTCGTCTGGGCCAATGGCAATTACAAATTCACAATGAAGGCCGACGCTGCCGGTTCGGTGGCCGAGACCAATGAAGGCAACAACAAAAAAGCTGCGACGGTACCGCTGCCCTGATTGGCAGACCGGAGCCTGCCCGATAAGGGCAGGTTTTGACCGGCATGTGTCCGCCGCGTTTAACGGGGTGGAGACACATGCCGATTGAGATTCTGATGCCAGCCCTTTCTCCGACCATGGAGGAAGGGACGCTCGCCAAGTGGGTTGTCAAGGAAGGCGATGACGTGACCGCTGGCGATGTCATCGCCGAAATCGAGACCGACAAGGCGACCATGGAAGTTGAAGCGGTTGATGAGGGAAAGATCGGTCGCATTCTGGTCGATGAGGGAACCGAGGGGGTCAAGGTCAATACGCCCATCGCGGTAATCCTGGTCGATGGCGAAGAGGCTTCGGAAATCACGGCGCAAATCTCCGAACCGGCGGCTGTTGCCGAGCCGTCACCGGAACCGCAGGCCAATGGCGCGACACCGCCAACCGCCGTCGCCGCAACAGCACAGGTGCAAATCGAACCGGAAGCCGATGCGGATATCCCGGCCGGCACCGAGATGATTGAGACATCGGTGCGCGACGCGCTGCGCGACGCAATGGCCGAAGAGATGCGGCGCGATGGCGATGTCTTTGTAATGGGCGAGGAGGTCGCCGAATACCAGGGCGCTTACAAGATTACCCAGGGGCTGCTGGCTGAATTTGGCGACCGCCGGGTGATCGATACACCGATAACCGAACACGGATTTACCGGTGTTGGTGTTGGAGCGGCAATGTCCGGCCTGAAACCGATTGTCGAATTCATGACTTTCAATTTTGCCATGCAGGCGATGGATCACATTATCAATTCCGCCGCCAAAACGCTCTACATGTCTGGTGGCCAGATGGGCTGTCCGATTGTTTTTCGCGGCCCGAACGGCGCGGCATCGCGGGTGGCAGCCCAGCACAGCCAGGACTATGCCGCGTGGTACTCCAATGTCCCCGGCCTGAAAGTGGTGATGCCGTATTCCGCCGCCGACGCCAAAGGCCTGTTGAAGGCGGCGATCCGCGATCCCAATCCGGTGATTTTCCTGGAGAACGAAATCCTCTACGGCCAGTCTTTTCCGGTGCCGGCGCTGGATGATTATGTGGTGCCGATCGGCAAGGCGCGGATTGCGCGGGCCGGGACTGATTGCACCATCGCCACGTTCAGCATCGGCATGACTTATGCCCTCAAGGCTGCGGAAATCCTGGCCGGTGAAGGGATCGAGTGCGAAGTGATCGATCTGCGGACAATCCGGCCGATGGATGTTGGTGCCATTGTCAAATCGGTGCAGAAAACCGGGCGTTGTGTCACTGTCGAAGAGGGTTGGCCGCAAAGTTCCATTGGCTCGGAAATCTCCGCCCAGTTGATGGAAAAAGCCTTCGACTGGCTCGACGCGCCGGTCACCCGGATCACCGGTCTTGATGTGCCGATGCCCTATGCCGCCAATCTGGAAAAGCTGGCATTGCCGACGGTGGCCGATGTGGTGGCGGCGGTGAAATCAGTGAGCTATTCGGGGTAGGTCAGTAGGTATGGAACTTTCGACTTACATTTCTACTACGATTACCGAAGTGATGAAGGGCGTATCCAAAGCGTCAAAGACCGCCGAAAAGCTAGGCGGTTCGGTCAATCCACCTGCGCTGGGCAATACGAGATCAACAGGAGACTATGACATAAATGACCTCGTGTTTTTGGACTTTGACGTTGCGGTTGTTGTTACTGAATCCAAATCCGGCGGAGCGGGCGCGAAGTTATCAGTATTAGGAGTTGGCGGAAAAGGCGATTTAAGTCTCGAGAGAATTCACAAAGAATCCAATCGATTGAAATTTATAATTCCAGTTCAGCTCCCAACAGGGAAAAAGCTCGCTGCATTCACTCGTGTGCCATACCGCGAGAAAGGTAAAACCTAATGCCGATCAATATTTTGATGCCTGCGTTGTCGCCGACCATGGAGGTTGGCAATCTTGCCAAATGGCACGTCAAGGAAGGCGATACGGTGTCTGCCGGCGATGTGATTGCCGAGATCGAGACCGATAAGGCGACCATGGAAGTGGAAGCGGTTGATGAGGGCACGGTGGCGAAAATTCTGGTTGCAGAAGGGGCAGAAGAAGTTGCGGTCAATGCGATCATCGCGGTGCTTGCCGAGGAGGGCGAGGATGCCAGCGCCATAACAGTACCATCGGCGACACCTGTGGCAGCCCCACCGGCTGCCGCGCCACCTGAGGCTGTGATCACACCGGCTGCCACGCCTGCGCCAGCGGCAGCGTCTGTTCCGCCGGCGCCAACTGTTGCCAGTCCGGCGGCCACCAATGGCGCTTTGGTTTCGGGTGCCGGCCGCATCGTGGCCTCGCCACTCGCCCGGCGCCTTGCCAACGATGCCGGGATCGAACTTGGCGCGGTGACCGGCACCGGACCCCATGGGCGGATCATCAAGCGCGATATCGAACAAGCCCAAACAAGTGGCGCCGGCAAGGCGGCAACCGGTGCGAGCGCACCAGCGGCAGCCCCAAAAGGCATGGCCGACGACGCCGTGATGAAGCTGTTCGAAGCCGGCAGTTTTGAGACTGTGCCGCACTCCTCAATGCGCAAAATCATCGCCCAGCGGCTCACCGAGGCCAAATCGACCATTCCGCACTTTTATCTGACGCTGGATTGCGAACTGGACGCGCTGTTGGCGCTGCGGGCGCAAATCAACGCCGCTGCGCCGGAAATTGACGGCAAACCGGCCTACAAGGTGTCGGTCAATGACATGGTGATCAAGTCGCTGGCGCTGGCGCTGATGGCGGTACCCGATGCCAACGCCACGTGGACCGATGGGGCAATGCTTTTGCACCAGCACGCCGATGTCGGCGTTGCCGTATCGATCCCGGGTGGCCTGATCACCCCGGTGGTACGGCGGGCTGATGAAAAGACCCTTTCCACCATTGCCAACGAAATGAAAGACATGGCCGGCCGGGCGCGGGACCGAAAACTGAAGCCGGAAGAATATCAGGGCGGCACGACAGCTGTCTCCAATCTCGGCATGTTCGGCATCAAGGATTTTTCGGCTGTCATCAATCCACCCCACGCGACCATATTGGCCGTTGGAGCCGGCGAAAAGCGGCCCGTGGTGAAGGACGGCGCGCTGGCCATTGCGACGATCATGTCGGTCACCCTTTCCACCGATCATCGGGCCGTAGACGGCGCGCTTGGTGCGCAATTGCTGACCGCGTTCAAACGCTATATCGAAAATCCGATGGGGATGCTGGTCTAGGACCGCTGTAACAGGGCATGTCCGATCCGGCGGCAAAGACGGTACCAATTCTCGGCATAATTGCTGGCGGTGGCCGCTTGCCCGGTCTGCTTGTCCAGGCCTGCCGCGACCATGGGCGGGATTTTCGCCTTGTTGCGCTCAAAGACCAGTTTACCGACGATAAGGTGCCAGTCTCCCCTGACGCTGTGTTCCGGGTGGGTCAGGTTGGCGCCATCACAGACTTTTTGCGCAAAGAGGGCGCGCGCGAGATCGTGTTTGGCGGTGCGGTCAGGCGTCCGAGCCTGGGCGAACTTCGACCTGACGCTCTGGCGGCGAAGGCGATCGCGCGTGCAGGCGTCGGATTACTTGGAGATGATGGGCTATTGAGTGCGGTTGTTCGCCTATTCGAGGCGGAGGGCTTCGGGGTTGTTGCGCCCGACAGCATCCTGGACGGGCTGTTGGCGAATGCCGGCGTTTTTGGAGCCCATCGGCCTGATGCACCGGCACAATGTGACATTGAACGCGGACTGACCGTGCTGCAAACGACGGGAATTCTCGATATCGGGCAAGCAATCGTGGTTCAGGAAGGGCAGGTTCTGGGGCTGGAAGCCGTGGAGGGAACCGACCAACTGGTTGAGCGGTGCGGCGAATTGCAGAAAGATGCGCCGGGCGGGGTACTGGTCAAGATCGCCAAACCGCAGCAGGAGCGGCGGGTCGATTTGCCAACAATTGGTCTTGAAACAGTTGAGCGGGCGGCCGCGGCGGGCCTGCGTGGAATTGCGGTGGAGGCAGGGGGAACGCTGGTGATTGATCGGCCTGCGATTGTCAAACTGGCCGATAGGCTTGGCCTGTTTGTTACTGGAATTTCGGTGGACGGCAATGAGGATGGCCAGACCCGGTAACAGCGCGTGTTTGCCACATTTCAATTTGGTACCGTTCGTGATCTGCCAACCGATTGTTATTCACCAAGTTCGGGGCTAGAGCAGGTTTCATCGACCGGGGCAATAGTGTGATTTCCTGACAAATGGCCAAACAGGCACGAACTGCGGTAATCGGATGCGGAATATTTGGCGGCTATCATGCTGACAAACATGCCGCTTCGTCCCTTTCGGACTTCGTCGCGGTTGCTGACTGTGATAGTGCGGCGGCCAAAAATATCGCGGAAAAACACAATGTCCGGGCCGTCCAGGATTACCGGGCACTGATCGGCAAGGTTGATGCGGTCAGCATCACCGTGCCAACGGTTGCCCATTTCGATGTTGCCCGGGATTTTCTGGATGCCGGCGTCGATGTGCTGGTGGAAAAGCCGATTGCTCGCGATCTGGGCGAGGCCCGGGCGCTGGTTGCACTGGCGCAAGCCAATAATTGCATATTGCAGGTTGGCCATCTGGAGCGGTTTTCGGCGGTCACAACTGCGCTGAAGCCGCGGATCGCAATGCCCTATTTCATTGACGCCATTCGGGCAGGGCCGTTCCAGCAACGCGGCACCGATGTCAGCGTCGTGCTCGATTTGATGATCCACGATCTCGATCTGGTGCTGTGGTTCGCCAATTCCGAAATCACCGGCATAACGGCGTCCGGTCATACTGCAGCGAGCGAGAATATCGATTTTGCCGAAGCGCGACTGACATTTGCAAATGGATGCGTTGCCCATCTGGTTGCCAGCCGCATTCATCCGGCGCGGGAGCGGCAAATGCGGCTATTTCAATCATCGGAAATTCTGACCGCTGATTTCGAGCGCCGCTGCCTGTCTCGTCAGGAAGTGCCGCCGACTAATGTAGCCGAAAACGGGGCGGCACCTGGCGAACATGAATTCTTGAAATTATCCGCCAACAATGACCCGGTAGGCGCCGAGATTGAATCGTTTCTCCACTGTGTGCATTCACGGGACATTCCTTTCGTGACCGGCGGCGACGGACTGTCGGCACTGGAAGCGGCGTTGTTGGTGGAACGTGCGATTTCCGGCGATAGCCAAGCAGAAATTGGTGCAGATCGGCGCGGCAATGCCAGCGCCGGCAAAAGTGGTGTGGGGGAAAGTGTTCAATGCGTATCATGACAGAATCTTGTGGCGCGTCAGCCGGCGGTCAGGTTGCTGTGACTGTCCATACAGATCCGGTGCCGTTGATTGATGTGAAGGCGCAGTATCAGGCGCTGAAATCCAATATCGATCAGCGTATCGAGCGGGTTTTGTCGGAAGGCCGATTTGTCCTTGGCCCGGAGGTCGATGAGCTGCAAACGCGGCTTGCTGATTTTTGCGGTGCGCGTCACGCCATCGCCTGCGCCAGTGGCACCGATGCGTTGTCGATCCCGTTGATGGCGGAAAAAATCGGACCGGGTGATGCTGTGTTCGTGCCGGCCTACACATTTGTCGCGACCGCAGGCGTTGTCGCCGGTCTTGGGGCGACGCCGGTTTTTATCGATATCGATCCGCACTCGCTGACAATGGATGTTGGGCAATTGGAGCAGCGGATCATGGAAGTCGCCAATGCGGGCGAACTCAATCCACGGGCTATCATTCCCGTTGATCTGTTTGGCCGGCCGGCGGATTACCGGTCGATCAATGCTTTGGCCGAAACCCACAATCTGTTTGTACTCTCGGATGCGGCACAAAGCTTTGGCGGCACGCGGGACAACAAATCGTGCGGCACCATGGCGCCGGTGTCGGCGACCAGTTTTTATCCCTCCAAGACACTTGGGGCGTTCGGCGATGCGGGCTGCATGTTTACCGATGATGATGACCGCGCCGAAGTGCTACGCGCCCTGCACAAGCATGGCATGGGTGATCATGGCCCGGCGGTTCTCCATGTCGGCGTGAATTCGCGGCTCGACAATATTCAGGCAGCAATCCTGCTTGCCAAACTTGATGTGTTCGCCATCGAACTGGACGCGCGGCGGCAGGCGGCACAAGCGTATTGTGAACGCCTCGATGGCGTTGTCGATCTTCCCGTTCCATTTGAAGAAGGCGAGATCGCCTGGTCGGTGTTCGCCATTCAGTGTGATGAGCGCGACCGGGTGCGTGCGGCGCTCGGTGACGAGAATATTTCGACGGCGGTCTATTACAACAGCCCGATCCATCTGGAACCGGCCTACCGGCACTATGGCGACGGGCCGGGCACGCTGCCGGTTTCTGAACGTCTGGCCAAGCGCAGCCTGGCGCTGCCGATGCATGCGTATCTTGATGAGGCGACCATTGACCGGGTTTGCGACGCGGTGATCCGCGCGGTGGGGTAGGGTGGCTTGCCATTTTCCCTCTACGGTCTGAATCCGCGATATTTGGCGCGCTGATCCCCTTATAATTCCCGCTATTGCTCTGGATTTGGAAAATTGGCACCTTGCCGATTGATTGTTCCAAATTCAGCTGACTTTGAGCGGACGACCATGGCAACCTTTGATTCTGAATCTGCGGCCCATATCCACCGGGAATTACACAGCCATCTGCCTTCCGAATCCGCGCTCCGGGTCAAGGCGCTGGAAAGCCTGGTTGTCGAGCGGGGCATGGTCGCCCCCGAGACGCTGGATGCGTGGATTGAAGCCTATTCGGAGGAAATCGGCCCGAAACGCGGCGCGCTTGTTGTCGCCCGTTCGTGGATCGATCCGGAATTTCGGCAGCGACTGCTTGCCGATGCCACGGCGACAATCACCGAACTTGGCTATCAGGGCAGCGCCACCGGCCATTTGAAGGCGGTTGAAAATACGCCGGAGATTCATAATCTGGTCGTGTGCACATTGTGCTCCTGTTACCCGTTTTCGATCCTCGGCATGTCACCAATCTGGTACAAATCGGCCGCCTACCGGTCTCGCGCCGTGCGTGAGCCACGCGCCGTGTTATCGGAATTTGGCGTTACCCTTGGGCCGGACGTCGCGGTCCGGGTCTGGGACAGTACTGCCGAACTTCGCTATCTGGTCATCCCGCAGCGCCCGGCAGGCACCGACGGATGGGAAGAAGAGCAACTCGCAGCGCTAGTCACCCGCAACGCGATGATCGGTACGGACCGTGATCTCATGGTGGCAGCGGTCTGATGGATGCCATCCACGACCTTGGTGGCAAACAGGGGTTTGGGCCGATTGATACGGCAGAACCCGACGAGCCCTTTCACCACGGCTGGGAAGCCCGGATGTGGGCGATTGCCCGCACCAGCCATGCGCCGGACTGGACAATCGACTGGTGGCGGCATTCGCGGGAGCGGATCATGCCGGAAGACTATCTGACCCGGCCCTATTTCGATCAGTGGGCGCAGAATTACCTGGCCTGTTTCATCAATTCCGGCATTTTCACGCTTGATGATGTTGTTGCCGGCACCGCAAATGACTCCAAATCGCCTGCCGTAGTGTTCAGCCTCGAACAGGTTCTGGCGGCAAGCCGGGACCAATGCCGGAACTTTTCGGTTTCCATTCCCGATGAGCCGCGATTTACACCCGGCGACACAATCGTCACCCGGCGAGACATTACGGCAGCGCACACCCGGTTGCCGCAATATGCACGGGGGCGAGGGGGCACGATCAGGGCCCATCACGGTGCCCATGTTTTTGCTGATGCCAGTGCTGCCGGTGTCGAGGAAGGGCAGCATATTTATTCGGTGACTTTTCTGGCGGTCGATCTGTGGCCGGAAGCCAGCGACCGGCGCGATGAAGTCATTCTCGACCTGTGGGAAAGCTATCTTGAACCCGCATAAGGCATGCCCGGTCATTCCCTTCATCGATGATGAGAAGGCAGTGTTTGAGGAACCTTGGCACGCGCAAGTGCTTGCCCTGGCAGATGAAATGCGGGTGGCCGGGTATTTTACGGCAAAGGACTGGGCGAATGCGCTGGGGGCAAACCTTCGAGATGCGCAATCCCTTGAGACGCCCGATACGCCTGCGACTTACTATAGCGCCGCGCTTGCCGCCCTGGAAAAGCTGGTCACTGAAAATACCGATCTGAAAGCCGGCGATCTGACAATACGGCAAAGCGATTGGGCCGATGCTTACCGCCGTACGCCGCACGGCAAACCGGTGAAACTATCCGTCGAAAAATAGGCCGTGGCGATGCTGACCAGTCGATCGGTGATGCATCAACTAATTTGCTATCACCAGAATACTATTTCGTTTTCGGGATCATTTATGATCTTGAGGCCGGCCGCGGCGAGCTATTCATCAGACGGCAAACAATGCCGAGCAAATTCGGCCCGCAACTGGCATAATAATTCGGTATTGACGCGGAATTGGTGGATGAAAATTTACTAAAACCCTGCCGCTTCTTCCAAAGCACCCGCTTCACCGCCGCCTGTCGATTTATCATTGAAGTACCAGGTTCCAGCAATGCAGTTCAACCGGCCTGTTATTGGCGGAGGACCGGCCTCGTTATATTTATAGCGGTTCGGTCCGTCGGGCGTGAGTTGGCCGGATTGATCTGGTCGACCGGGTGTTTTAATAGTGTAACTGAGATCATTTTTTATCGCTACGGTTGCGCCAGCTATACCCTGGACGTTTTGGGCAAGCGTTATATCGAATGTTTTTCCTTTTAGCTGCGGGCATGAATTTGGAGCCTTATTGGCAATTAGTTTCAGGTGACTAATCATTAAAACTACTCCTCAATAATTTATTTGACTATCTAATTAGGAAAATAGGATATCATAAATTGATACTTTATAACAACCCAAACGTACTCGAGCAGTGTTGGAGCAAGCCAAATTCGAATTAGGCAATTGGCAGACGCGAGAGCTCCATAGTTTTGATCAACCCCGCGTGAATGGCTCAGTTTGCGTGTTAAGGCATGACCTGCCCGCCTTTATGGGATGATGGATTCTGGTGCTGGTGGGCGGGAGCCCAATGCGCTGTATGGTCGCTTGGAGTCGTGGTGCTTCCTCCAGCTTTCTAAGATGTCATTCACTGAAAACACCGGATTCGGTGTTGCGGCCCGCGATTTGACCAACCGGTCCTTGAAACCGTAAATCGTCAACGTTTGCCGCTCCGACGGGTCTCCGGATTTGAGATTGATTGTATATACTGCAGCAGGAATGCCGCCGAAAACTTCGACATTCCCGTCAGACCAGAATTCGTCGATGAAATTGTTCAGGACCGTTTCCTGTGCGTAAATCACGATTCTTGTTTGGCCATCATATCCAGCACCACATCGGCCGCCATATCGCTGGGGCCAGCGGGCAGATCGGCCATCAGGCCTTTGACCATGGCAAGATCATCGATTTGTTTCTGCCGCACCGGGCCATCATCGAGCAGCGCGGCGATGGCATCGGCGACCGGTTCGGGCTTGAATTTGTCTTGAATGAACTCCGGTGCCACCTCGCTCCCGGCCATGAGATTGACCAGCGATGCGTGGGACACTGTTACAAGACGCTTGGCGATAAAGGCGGTCAGGGCATTGACCCGATAACAAATAGCCATCGGGACACCGGCCAACATCAATTCCAGATTGACCGTTCCGGATTTGGCCAGCGCCGCCCGGCAGGCCGCAAACCCGTCATGTTTGTCGCCATCGGTTGTGACAAGAATTGCCGGCACCGGCCAATTGACCATCGCGGCGGTAACATCGTCGGCGACCGTGTCGAGTGTTGAAACAACGGCTACGAGGTCGGATCGCTGCCGTGCAAGTATTGCCAGCACATCTGCATAGATCGGCAGGATACGGCCAATTTCGCCCCGCCGGCTGCCGGGAAGTACCGCGATCAGGGTTTTGTCATCTGAAATGCCGTGCCTCGCCCGGAAAGCGACCGCATCACCCTTGCCGGATCCTGAGTCCAGGATCGGATGGCCAACATAGGTGCAGGGCACATCGAACTGCGCGAAAAATTCCGGCTCGAAAGGCAGGATCGCCATGATGTAGTCGACGAACTTGGCCAATTTTTTACCGCGTCCTGGTCGCCACGCCCAAATTTGCGGTGCGACATAGTGAACAAGCGGGATGCCGATCGGCCGGATGCGTTTGGCCAGGCGCAGGCAAAAATCCGGTGCGTCGATCGTGATGACAATATCGGGTTTTCTGGCCGCAATATCGTCAGCTGTCTGGCGCATACGCCGAAAAAGGTTGGGCAAGTGCGGTATGATTTCCGCTATCCCCATCAGCGATAACTCACTGATCGGAAACAGGCTTTTAAGCCCGCATTTTTCCATCGCGGGACCACCGATGCCAGCAAAGCGGGCGCGGCCACCGGTTTTTCGGTCAAGTGCCGCCATCAGTTGGGCGCCGAGATTGTCGCCGGAGCGCTCGCCGGCAACCAGGTAGATTAGCGGTCCGGATGCGGAATCTGTATCGGGAGGCTGGGGCAAAGTCCGGTTGGCCATCATGGAGTGCTGCAGTGGTAATTCATCGATTTGGCCACGGGCTTGGCAAAGCTGCGGCGTAGCGCACCTGTTCTGGCATTATCGCCGGCCATGGGCCAGCCCTGCCGCTTCGGGCATCGCCCGCAGGCGGCCCATGGCGAGGGTGCCCAGAAGCGGACCGATGGCCAGTGGCGCAAACGCCCATTGCCAACCAACCCATTCGACCCAGCCCGGCATGAGTTGAATGGTGACGACGGTGAGGGCAAATCCGGTGGCGGTCTGGATCGTCAACATGGTGCCTTGTGTGCCCGGTTCCGCCAATTCGGAGACACAGGCGGAAAATTGCGCGGAATCGGCGATGATCGTGATCCCCCAGATGAGACACAGCGCGATCACCACAACCGGAGCAGCGCCGAAAACCGGCCCGGCCAGAAGGCAACAGGCACCGCTGATCGCCATAGCGCCCATCGTGAGGGCAGTGCGACCCATGCGATCGGCCAGCCAGCCACCGCCAAATGCGCCGATGCTGCCGACCGCAATGGTAAAAAACGATGCAAGACTGGCGGATGTCTGCGCATGGTCCACACCGGCTGCGGCAAAGCTGGCGGCCAGATATGCGGCAATCCACGCCCACATCGCGAACAGTTCCCACATATGGCCGAGATACCCGAAATTGGCATAGCGGGTGGGCTTGTGTGTCCATGCGGTCAGCGCCGCTGCCGGGTCGAACCGCCCGGCCATGCCAGGCGCCGGCCCCATGGGAACCACGAGAATGGCAATCGCTCCGGCAAATGCCGCCACAGACGTGGCAGTCATAACGATCCGCCACTCGACGCCACCGAGAAACGCAAACAGGTGCGGCGATGCGTTGCCGATCGTCAACGCGCCGACCAATAGCCCAACCAGCAGGCCGCGATCCTTGTCGGCCCAGCTGACCGCGATTTTCATGCCAACCGGGTAGACGCCGGCCATGGCCGCGCCGGTCAAAAACCGCAGTGCAATAGCGGCAGCCGAACCGGGATCGACAAACAGAAACAGGCCATTGGCAAGCCCGCCGATGAGGGCGCTGGCGGCGTAAAACCGGCGTGCGTCCAGCCGGTCGGCAAGCCCAAATAAGGCGCTCACCAGACAACCGGCGACAAATCCGATCTGAACCGCGCTGGTGAGCCAGCCGATCTGCGCCGTGTCGATATTGAACTCGGTCTGCAGTGCGGGCGCGATCGCTGCGGTGGTAAACCACAGTGACATTATCGCCACCTGGGTGAGCGACAATATAAACAGCGCTACCGGCTTGGACATGGTGGAATTCAGGGCCGCGATCCGGAAGCAAGGCCTTGCTTCATCAGGAGTTTTCGGAACGGTTGCAGTGCACCGGCAAGCCCAAGTCCGAGGCTTCGCGCTGCCTGAACGGGCAGAAAATCGGTGAGTAGCGAGCGGTTGAGCATGTCGACGGCGGTTGACCGGGACAGGATATCGGGTTGCCGCTGGCGCTGATACGCTGACAAGACGCCATCGCCGCCCGGATCATCAGGGCATGCCGACACCAGCGCACAAATCTGGGCGACATCGCGTATCCCCAGATTGAGACCCTGCGCGCCAATCGGCGGCAAGACATGGGCGGCCTCGCCAACCAGAACCGCGCGGGGGCCGGTGAGCGACAAGGCGCGCATGCCCGAAAGCGGAAAAGAAGCGCGCGGACCGACAACCGTCATGGCGCCGAGAATAGATGCCGTGCGCTCCTCCAGAATTTCAGCGAATTTTTCATCCGGCTGATCCAGCAGTTCGGCAATCCGCGCCGGCTGATCGACCCAGACAAGGCTGACCTGATTGCCGGCAAGGGGAACCAGGGTGACCGGCCCGTGCGAGCAATGAAATTCACTGGATGTGCTTTGGTGGAGTTCGCCGCACTGAATGATCGCAACCAGCGCTTGCTGCGGGTAAGACCATGCCTTGCGGGTAACGCCTATTGCCTCGCCGACAAGCGATTTTCGGCCATCCGCTCCAATCAGGAGACTGGCTTCGGTCTCGCCTTGGGGCCAAGTAATACGCCAGCCATTTTCGGAACGCTCCACGGTTTCGGCCGACGCTTCAATCACGCGAAGGTTTGCTATGGTTCTGGCCTGATTAGCCATCGCGTCAACGAGTGCGCTATTGGCTATATTGTAGCCAAATGCGGGCAAGTCGACCTCGGCGGCATCAAAGGTGACTTCCGGCGCACGTATGAGCCGCCGCGTGCCATCGATCAGCCGCATGCGAACCAGCGGTTCAGCAATGTCGCGGATTTGCGGCCACACGCCAATATCGGTCAGGATATCGACGCTCGATTGCAAGAGTGCCGCTGTGCGGGCCGGATGATCGCGCGTCGGTGGCGCGAAAAGGGTGACATCCTGTCCCGATGCCGCCAGGCCAATAGCGGCCGCATATCCGGTTGCCCCGCCGCCGATTACGACGATTGTGCTGGTTTGCCGGACAATGGATGGCGTGTTCGCCTTCGCCGGACCGGAACTGGTATTGCGGCGATTATTCGTGCGTTTTGTCATGGTCGGAGTGTGGCGTTTTGTCGGGAATACAGCAAATGCTCTGACGCCGCACGGCATTCAGAATTGTGCCTGTTTACGGGATTGTTGATCGAAGGGGCGGCATATGCGATCCCTGAGGGTGAGGGTGCCACTCCTGCCGACATGTCTGCCGGTGCTTACCGCGACTTTGAAGCCGTATCAGCATCCGCGATAAAAAGGGGCACCCGGTGCGGCGAGTCGGCCTGTTCAGTATTCATTTAATTACCGCTAGCGGTGCCGCGCTGTCGCTGTTTGCGATGGTTGCTGCCATGCAGGACAATTGGCGCATTGCCTTTTTGTGGCTTGGCGCGGCGCTGTTCGTCGACGGGATCGACGGACCGATCGCACGGCGTTTCAAAGTGCGCGAGGCGTTGCCGACCTGGGACGGCGCCGCGCTCGACTTCGTTATCGACTACACGTCCTATGTGTTCGTGCCGGCCCTGATCGTCGCCCGTGCAACCGGATTGTCGGTTGAATGGGGCGCGGCGGCCGGTGCGATTGTCGCCATCACCGGCGCGCTGTATTTTGCCGATACCCGCATGAAACAGCCGGACTGCTCGTTTCGCGGGTTCCCGGCGGCCTGGAATATGGCAGTGTTTGTCATATTCGCCATGTCACCACCGGCGACGGTCAGCCTGATACTGGTATTTGTCCTGGCCGGGCTGACCTTTGCGCCGATCCGCTTCATCCATCCGGTGCGGGTGATACGATGGCGGCCGCTGAGCCTTGCCGTATCCCTGCTATGGGCGTTGGCTGCGGCATGGCTGATTGCCTATGATTTCGGTCCGGCGCCGATTGCCCGGACATTGCTGGTCGCAGCCAGCGTTTATCTGATGGTCGTGTCGACCGCCCAGCAGCTTTTCCCGACCCGATAATGCCAGGCCGGCGATGATTGCACTGCTAGGCGATTTTCAGGTCTGGGTCAGTTTGTTGACGCTGACAATCCTGGAAATCGTTCTGGGTATCGACAATATTGTTTTCATATCCGTCATCGTATCGCGGTTGCCGGAGGCGCAGGCCAACCAGGCTCGCCGGATCGGATTGTTGCTGGCGCTGGTGTTCCGGATTGCGCTGTTGGTGGTTCTGACCTGGATCATCGGCCTGACGGCTCCGGTCTTTTCCCTGTTTGGCGAAGACTATTCGTGGCGGGATCTGATCCTGTTGGCCGGCGGCCTGTTCTTGCTGTTCAAGGCGACACAGGAAATCCATCAGGACATTGAAGGCGAGGAGGATCGGCTGGCCCGTACACCGGTTGGCGGTTTTATCCGGGTCATCGTTCAGATCGTCTTGATCGATATGGTTTTTTCCGTTGATTCCATCATTACCGCGATCGGTATTGCCGAACATGTGGAAGTGATGATCGCTGCCGTGACGATATCTGTGGTGGTGATGTATTTCGCCTCATCGGGGATTGCGCGGTTTATCAAAAACAATCCGACCACAAAAATGCTGGCGCTGGCCTTCCTTCTGTTGATCGGGGTTGCGCTGATCGCCGACGGTCTCGGCTTTCACATCCCGCGCGGCTACATCTATTTTTCGATGGTTTTTGCCGGCATGGTTGAGGCCTTCAACATGCTCGCGTCCAAACGCCGCAAACGGGCAAAGTGAACAGGCATTGAATGTGGTCTGGCGTCGGCGGCCGGATTTGCCTAGGCTTGGCGCTCAAACTTCGCCGGGGCGCGCACCAACGATGTCAATTACTCTTCGACCGCCAACCCACGTGGCGCTGCGTGCGCAAAAATCTATGACGGCAGCATGACGGAATTATTGCTGGAAGTTCGCGGGCTGACCAAACAGTTCGGTGAACTGGTTGCCTGCGATCATGTGGACCTGCACTTGGCGCGCGGCGAAATCCATGCGCTGCTGGGCGAAAATGGTGCGGGCAAATCCACCCTTGTCAAAATGCTCTACGGATCGCTTGAGCCTGATGCCGGTGAGGTGCTGTGGGAAGGCAAGCCGGTGCGGATCAACAGCCCGGCGGAAGCGCGTACTGTTGGTATCGGCATGGTTTTCCAGCATTTTTCACTGTTTGAAGCGCTGACGGTTCGCGACAATATTGCCCTTGCCTTGCCGCCGGAGAAGACTGGCCGCAATCTGGGGGAGACCATCGCCAAGGTATCGCGGGATTATGGCTTGCCGCTTGATCCCGATACATCGATCGCCGACCTTTCAGTTGGCGAGCGCCAGCGGGTGGAGATCGTCCGCTGCCTGTTACAGGAACCGCGGCTCATCATCATGGATGAGCCGACTTCGGTGCTGACACCGCAAGAAGCTGACATTCTGTTTGATACGCTGAAGAAGCTGACCGATGAGGGTGTGGCGATCCTCTATATTTCCCACCGTCTGGCGGAGGTGTTGGCGATTGCAGCGCGTGCAACCATCCTTCGGCACGGCAAGATCGTCGGTGAAGCGGATCCGCGCAGCGAAACAGCAGTGAGCCTTGCCAGCATGATGGTCGGCGGCGAAGTGGGTGATGTCCAACGGCGCAAAGCAGAATTTCCAACCGGCGATCCGCGACTGGAAATAACCAATCTTGACCTGCCGCCATTGGGACCGTTCTCGGTGCCGCTCCAGAACATCAATCTCAATGTCGCTGCCGGAGAGATCGTCTGCATTGCCGGTGTGGCCGGCAATGGTCAGGGTGAACTGTTCGATGCCCTGTCGGGTGAAACCGCGGCAAATCGGCCCGATGCGATCAAAATTGACGGCGCGCCATGCGGCAGCCTGTCGGTCACCGGCCGCCGGGTTTGTGGCGCCGCCTTTGTGCCGGAGGAACGATTGGGACACGGGGCCGTGCCGGAATTTCGGTTGCTCGATAATGTCGTCCTTACCCGGCACAGCACTTCAGACGGGATCGTTCGCGGCAACCTGGTAGACAAAACGACCGCCAGAGAAATCGAGCAGCGGGTGATCAAGGATTTTGACGTTCGCATGAGTCGATCCGACCCCGAGGCGCGCTCGCTGTCGGGTGGTAATTTGCAGAAATTTGTAATCGGCCGCGAACTGGATCGCAAACCGGGGCTGATGGTGGTCAATCAGCCAACCTGGGGGGTGGATGCGGGCGCCGCCGCCCTGATCCGGCAAGCGTTGGTTGATCTTGCCCGTTCGGGTTCGGCGGTTCTGGTGATCAGTCAGGATCTGGATGAGATATTCGAGATTGCCGACAGGATTGCAGTCCTGTCGCGCGGGCATTTGTCGGAGCCAAAGCCGGCAGAGGAGGCAACGCGGGAGAGCATCGGCCTGTTGATGGGTGGTCTTGGCGAGCCAGATGACATGGCAGCAGCGCAGCCGCAGATCTTGTCGGCAGCAGGTGAGGGGGCGTCGGGCCATGCAGATTGAACTTGTCAAACGGCCGGACCACTCAAAATTGATGGCGATCGCCTCGCCGTTTCTGGCTATCGGACTGACCGTATTTTTTGGCGCCATCCTGTTCGCTGCAACGGGTCATAACCCGCTCAGGGCGTTGTATTTTTATTTCATCGAACCGTTAACCGCCGCCTGGTCGCTTGAGGAACTGGTGTCCAAAGCGACACCGCTTGTGCTGATCGGTGTTGGTCTGGCCGTCTGTTTCATGTCGAATACCTGGAATATCGGCGCGGAGGGGCAGTACACGTTCGGTGCCATCGCCGGTTCGATCATTCCGGTTTATTTCTGGGAATGGAATTCATTCCTGGTCCTGCCGATGATGATGATCATGGGGATGATCGGCGGCGCGGCCTATGCTTCCATCCCGGCGTTTTTGAAAAACCGGTTCGGCACCAATGAAATATTGACCAGTTTGATGCTGGTGTATGTCGCCGGCCTGTTTCTGGATTGGCTGGTGCGCGGGCCGTGGCGCGATCCGGGCGGTTATAATTT
Source organism: uncultured Polyangiaceae bacterium (assembly GCA_964196155.1). Lineage (GTDB taxonomy): Bacteria > Pseudomonadota > Alphaproteobacteria > Rhizobiales > Afifellaceae > CAXMRP01. The sequence continues at coordinate 3,765 of CAXMRP010000019.1, read as the reverse complement.
TCCTGAATCGCGGGACTTCACCGAGGCATCGATTCTGCCGTCGCTAACCGGCAATGGTGCGATGCATTGGGGCGCAGTATTTGCTCTGGTTGCAGTCATCGCGATGGCAGTAATGCTCGGCAAGTCGCTCAAGGGCTTTGAAGTGAGGGTTCTTGGCCAATCGGCGCGAGCCGGGGCCTTTGCCGGCTTCAGCCGCAAGAAGATGGTGTATTTCGCCTTTATGCTCTCCGGCGCGCTGGCCGGCCTTGCCGGTATCGCGACCGTGTCGGGTACCGTGCAGCAGTTGCAGCCGGTGATTTCGCCCGGTTATGGCTTTACCGCCATAATCGTCGCGTTTCTTGGCCGGCTCAATCCGATTGGTGTGCTCATCGCCGGACTGATGCTGGCGCTGACGTATCTTGGCGGTGAAGCGGCGCAGGTGACAATGGGCATCTCGGACAAGCTCGCCCGGGTGTTCCAGGGCATGCTTTTATTCTTCGTTCTGGGTTGCGATACGCTGATTTTGTACAAGCTGCGCATTGTACGATCCCATGGCCCGCATGCCCCGCTCGCACTGCATGAAAATCTCAAGCCGGCGGAGGAAGCACTTTGACCATGTTCGAAGCCATACTCCTGACCGTCATCACGGCGGCGACGCCGCTGATGATTGCCGCAGTTGGTGAACTGGTGGTTGAGCGTTCCGGCGTTCTCAACCTGGGCGTTGAGGGCATGATGATCATGGGCGCGGTGATGGGTTTTGCCGGCGCGCAATGGACCGGAAGTGCTTATGCCGGTATTTTGATCGGCACGCTTTCGGGCGCGGCCTTTTCCATGCTCTTTGCATTCCTGACGTTGACATTGGTCGCCAATCAGGTGGCAACCGGCCTGGCATTGACTTTGCTTGGATTGGGACTGTCCGGCATGATTGGCGAGGCGTTTGTTGGTCAGCCGGGTATCAAGCTTACTGCGATCGATATTCCGGTTCTGTCGGATATTCCGTTTTTCGGGCCGGTACTATTCGGGCAGGATCTGATTGTCTATGCGTCCTTTGCGCTCATCATCGGCGTTGCCTGGTTCCTGTTCAAAACCCGCGGCGGTCTGACCTTGCGCGGGGTTGGCGATAATCATACGTCTGCCCATTCGCTCGGCATTTCGGTGATCAAGGTACGCTATCTGGCAGTGCTGTTCGGCGGTGCCTGCGCCGGCCTGGCCGGAAGCCAGTTATCGGTCGTCTACACGCCGCAGTGGGTTGAAAACATGACTGCTGGTCGCGGCTGGATCGCGCTGGCTCTGGTGGTCTTTGCGTCCTGGCGACCGTGGCGAATTGTTGCCGGGGCCTATCTGTTCGGCGCTGTAACCATCGCCCAGTTTCATGCTCAGGCGATCGGTCTGAAAATCCCTTCGCAGCTCCTTTCCTCTTTGCCCTATCTTGCCACGATCCTCGTTCTGGTGCTGATATCCCGGAACAGGCGCTTGACGCTGATCAACACACCGGCAGCGCTCGGAAAGCCATTTGTGGCCGAGCGCTGATAACGATACGAGATAATCCGCCAATCAGGCCACATAATGAGCCCAAGGCGGGAAAACCAAAGGAAGGTAGTCATGAAAACACTCAAATTTGCAGCCGCTGCGCTACTGGCGGCAGGTCTTGCCAGTACGGCGTTTGCCCAGCAGGAAAAGGTGAAAGCCGCTTTCATCTATATCGGACCGACAGGCGATTTTGGCTGGACCTATCAGCATGATCAGGGCCGTCAGGAAATCGAGGCGGCACTGGGCGACAAGGCTGAGACCATTTTCATTGAAAATGTGCCCGAAGGCCCCGATGCCGAGCGCGCCATTGAGCGCCTTGCCCGCACCGGCGCCGATATCATCTTCACCACTTCATTCGGCTACATGGACCCGACGCTGAAGGTCGCGAAAAAATTCCCGAAGGTGAAATTCGAGCACGCCACCGGCTACAAGCGCTCCGACAATGTGTCGACCTATTCCTCGCGCTTTTACGAGGGCCGCTATATCATCGGTCAGATTGCGGCGAAAGTTTCAAAGACCGGTGTTGCCGGTTACATCGCCTCCTTCCCGATTCCCGAAGTGGTGCGTGGCATCAACGCCTTTATTCTGGGTGCTCAGTCGATCAATCCAGACTTCAAGCTGAAGGTTGTATGGGTCAACACCTGGTTCGACCCGGGCAAGGAAGCTGATGCTGCCAAAGCGCTGATCGATCAGGGTGTCGATATCATTACCCAGCATACCGATAGCCCGGCGGCGATGCAGGTTGCCGAAGAACGCGGCATCAATGCTTTCGGTCAGGCCTCCGACATGATCAAATTCGGACCAAAGGCGCAATTGACATCAATTGTCGATGTCTGGGGCGCCTATTATTCCGCCCGCGCCAATGCCGTTCTCGACGGCACCTGGAAATCGACTGATACCTGGGGCGGGTTCGCCGCCAACATGGTGCACATGGCCGACTACACCAATATGGCAGACGATGTGAAAGCCATGGCGATTGCGACCCAGGCCAAGATTACGTCCGGAGAACTTCATCCGTTCAAGGGACCGATCCTCAAGCAGGACGGGACCGAAGTAATCGGTGCCGATGCAATCCTCGACGACGGTGTGCTGTTGGGCATGAATTATTACGTCAAAGGCGTTGACGGCGACCTGCCAAATTAAACTTGTTATCGGTCGGACTGCCGCGGTTTTGCGGCAGTTTCGATTTATTGGTCAATCAACACAAAGGGCGGGCCTTGTGGTCCGCCCTTATTATTTTTCGTCCTTTCCGGTTTCCCCAGTGTCCGCCGTGCCTTGCGAAGAAGGCGCCGGCGTTGGCGGCGGTGTCCATCCTGCGTCACCGGGTTCACGGCGACCTTCAAGGTCTGCCTGCAAAATGTTCTCAAATCGCGACGCGCTGGTGCGCGCCGATTCAATAAACGCTTTCGTCATGCCGCCTTCCGATGTCCAGATATCGGAAAGCTCATCAAGCAACCGCTCGTCATAACGGCTGAAATTTTGCGCCTTGCGTTCGGCTGAAAACGGGTGGGCCCCCAGGGCGATCAGACCCAGGCAACCGGCCTTGACGGCCGAACCAAACAGCTCGCGAACCACGTCATTGGCACCGGCCGATTTCAATGCGTAATAGTGCGGACGATCAAAAGCCCGGGCGACAATGTGAATGCCGGGGTTTTCCCGCCGCACATGTTCGATGACTTCTATCTGCTTTTGACGGTCATCGATTGCCGTGATGAACAGCCGCGCATTGTTGATGCCGGCGGCATGGAGGAGGTCCGGTCGGCTTGCATCGCCATAATAGGAATGGATGCCGAAACTGCGGAGCCGGTCGATGTTACCGGCGTCATGGTCGAGCACAACCACCTCGTGGCCACTTGCACGCAAGATCCTGTACACCGCCTGCCCAAAACGGCCGACGCCAGCCAGTATTGTGGTCGCCGGGGTATCGATTGTATCGGCATCACGGTCGGTACCGCTCGCCATTTTTGGCGCAATGACCTTTTCGAACAGGATAAACAGGGCAGGGGTCAGGAGCATGGACAGGGCAATGGCCAGCGTCAGCGGACCGACAATGCTGTTCGGCAATACCGATGCGCCGGCAGCAAAGGCCACCAGAATGAATCCGAATTCGCCAGCCTGAGCCAAACCCAGCGAAAACAGCCATTTGTCACCGCCAGACAGGCGGAACAAATGAGCCAGCGTCCGCAAGACGGCAAATTTTATGGCCATGATCCCGACCGCTATGCCGACTATCCCGAATGGATCGCCAAACAGCAG
>CAXMRP010000018.1:0-24396 GCA_964196155.1 uncultured Polyangiaceae bacterium | reverse complement strand
GTTTTGACCATCACCGGCAGGCCGTTGATGATGACGCCGGCGGCAACCAGCTGATCGCGCAGAACCGTCACCGGCAGACCCTGATTGTTGGCGCCATCGCCAGAAATGTCGATCACCCGCCGCAGGCCGGCAAAGTCATTGGCCTCAAACAGCCGCGCGCCGTGGTTCAGCGCACCGCTGATCGACGTGCGGCGCATCCGGCCGATCGGCGCGAAGTCGAGGGCGTCGGCAAACTGGTTGGCGGCTGCCGGGCTGTCGATCAGGGTCCAGGGCACGATGTTCTGCTGCAGCGATGCGCCGGCCCATTCCACATAGGTCAGCGCCACCTTACCCCAGCCACCGCCGGTGATGGCATTGATGACCGCCGGATCGCGCAAGGCCGCGACATAGCCGGAGCGCTGGAGCAGTTGCTCGTCATAGTCCATCGACCAGGAGACATCGACAGCCAGCACCAATTCCAGATCGACCGGCAGCGGATCGGCTGACGCGGTGCCAGCCACTCCCGCGCCGGACAGGGCAGAAAAAACCGCAACGCGCAACCATCTGTGAAACTGGCGCATGGGAAAGGGTGCTTCGGGATGCGCCGGCCTGTCCAGTCAAATCGGTGTTTGCTGGCCGCTACGCCGGATCATCCGCCCGGCCTAACACCGTGCCTTACATGGCGACGGCGATGCTGGCGACGAAGGACACGGTCACCAGCGAACCAAGGGTGGACCAGACCAGCGCCCTTGCGACAATCTCGAACGGTACCTTGTACTGGATGGCCAGCACGAACGGCATGGCGCCGACAGGGCCGGCGGCAACCAGCAGGACCGGCGCCTGCCACTGTGGCGTGACATCAAGCAGGAAGAAAAGGAGTACGGCCATCAGCGCCGGATGGATCAACAGTTTGCACACGGTGATGGCCGCGGCCGGCCCATAGCCCTCACCGCCCCTGAGCCGGCTCAGAATCACGCCAAGCGCGAATAGTGAAACCGGCGCGGCGGAGTTGGCGATGAACCCGGTGAACAGTTCGATGCCGGGCGCGAAGGACAGGCCGGTAAGGCTGACGGCAATGCCGGCGGCGATGGCGATTATTTGCGGACTGCCCAAAAAACTGCGCGCGACGCGGCCAAACGCCGCCGATACGCCGCCCTCGCCTATCGCCTCGAGTGCCAGAATCGTGCCGGCGTAAAGCAGGACGATATCGACGGTGATAACGCCGACGATGGGCTGTGAGGCCACCTCGCCAATCAACGCGCCGGCAATCGGAAGAATGAAAAAAACATGATTGACGAAGGTGCAGGCCAGCCCGATGAGCAAGGATTCGCGCACGCCACGGGCAAACAGCCGCCGAGCCATCCCATAACCGAGCGCGTAGATGACAGCTTCAGCGCCGACATAAGCGCCAAGCGCCGGCCAGTCGAACGCCGCCAGATCGGCCCGGCCCAACAACCGGAACCCGAGCACCGGCAGGGCGATGAAAAAAACATAACGGTTGAGCGTGGTGGCCTCGGCGGCGTCAAACCAGCGCGCCCAGCCCGCGATATAGCCAATGGCAATCGCCGCAAAGACCGGCAGGACCGCCGAAAACAGGATATCGATCATTGGCGACTAGCCGGCTTGCCGGCCCGAAACGTGGGGTGCCAGCGCGGCCACGACCGCTGCGTTCGCAGGCGTGGGAACATTGTGCTCGCGGCCGAGTTCTACGATTCGACTGGCAAGCCACGGCAGTTCCAGCGGTTTACCGGCTTCAAGATCGATCAGCATCGACGACTTTTGCGCATAGGGCTGGCTACCGAAAAATTCGACAACGGTATCGGCGTGATCGATGGCGAAATCCTGACCGCAGGCCCGGGCGATAGCCAGATTTTCGGCAAGCAGGGCGCGAATGAAGGCCAGGGATTGTGGATTTTCGTAGACAGCACCGATGGGGCACCGGGTCAGCGTGGTGACGCCGGAAAAGGCAACAAGCGCGATAAATTTGTGCCAAACCGTGTGGTCGATATCGTCGGTGGCTTCGGCGTCAAGGTTCGGGGCGCGCCCGCACGCAGCGAAAAAATTCGCCATGACCGGATCGCCGCCCAGCGCATCGACGACAAGACTGTGCCGGCCGCCCGGATTTGAAATGACGCCAGGGCCTTTGATTTCCGCGCCGAGATAGGCGATTCCGGCGGCGATTTGAGCGGCGGCAACGCGGCGGCCGATCATCGCCCTGCTGTCGATGCCGTTTTGCAGCGTGACGATGCGCGTATCGGCGGCAACCATGGGCGCCAGCGCCCGGGCCGCTGCATCGGTATCACCCAGTTTGACCGCGAAGATCACCACATCAGCCGGGCCAATATCCGCCGGATCGTCGGTGGCGTGAATGTCCGGCAAAACCGCATCGCCGTGGGGGCTTTCGATCTTCAGGCCATCTTCGCGCAACGCCGCCAGATGGGCACCACGGGCGATCAGGTGCACGTCCTCGCCGGCCTGCGCCAGCCGGCCACCGACATAGCCGCCGATAGCGCCGGCACCCATTATTGCGATTTTCATGACGCCCCTGCCTGTTCGCACCGTGCTTGATTTCTCTGGTAGCAGAAGCGGTCACCGGATCAAGGCGCGATCCAGGCTGACTGGCAAATCTCCGGTCAGGTCGGGATTGGCCTGTTCAATTCTTAATTAGAATCATAAAATCCGCGTAAACGCCTGCTGGAACAAGGTATTAACTTACGCCCGTAGCCGCTCATTGTCGGGATCGAACGGGCTCTCGGCAATCACCGTCGCCTTGTGGCGGGTGCCCAGAATGCCGATCTCCAGTTCTGTGCCCTCGGCCGCCTGATCCGGCCTGACCATCGCCAGTGCCAGCGATTTGCCGCAGCGCCAGCCATAGCCGCCGTGGGTGGCGCGGCCAACCAGCGTATCGCCGGCATAAATCGCCTCGTTGCCGCGCGCATCGGCATCGGTGACGCCATGGACTTCCATGGTGACGAAATTCCAGTTCAGCCCGTCCTCGCGCTGGCGCACCAGCGCGTCGCGGCCGATAAAATCCCCCTTGTTGGGATGCACGAAGCGGTCGAGGCCGGATTCCCAGGCGGTATATTCGATCGACAGTTCACGCGGGATCAGACGGTAGGATTTTTCGATCGCCATCGCCGTCATGGCGCGAATGCCGTAGGGGCGAATGCCGAATTCGGCGCCGGCTTCCATGATCTTGTCGAAAATGGCGTTCTGATGCTCGATCGGATGGTGCAGTTCAAAACCCAATTCTCCAACGAAATTGAGCCGCAGCGCGTGGGTACCTGCATTGCCGATGGAGATATGCTTGCCCGACAGCCATTTGAATGCGTCGTTGGACAAGTCCGCGTCGGTGATTTTTGACAGGACTTCACGGGATTTCGGTCCGGCAATGACCAGCACACCCCATGAGGTAGTGACCGGAAACATTTTCACGCTACCATCGCCGGGCATCAACTTTTGCAGCGTGTCATGGTCGTGGCGCTCGAAGGCGCCGGCGGATACCAGATAAAAGGCATTGTCGCCGGTCTTGTAGACAGTGAATTCGGCCCGCACGCCGCCAGTCGGCGTCAACAGGTGGCACAAATTGACCCGGCCAATAGTCTTGGGGATGCGGTTGGCGAGGATGGAATCCAGCCAGTCCGCCGCGCCCGGCCCGGAGACAAAACACTTGGCAAACGGCGTCATGTCCTGAATGCCGACACCTTCGCTGACTGCCTTCACCTCCGCACCGACAAAGTCGAAATAGTTCGAGCGGCGGAACGACCAGCGCTCCCGGACATTGCCGGAATGGTCGGCTGGCGGATGGTTGTGGCCGGTGAGGGTGTCATCGATATCCAACTCGTCCGCCGGCACGGCATAGTCGAGCGGTGCGAACCAGTTGGCCCGCTCCCAGCCATAGACCGAGCCGAAGACCCCACCGAGATTGGCCAATCGGTCATGGCACGGCGACATTTTCAGCGGCCGCGCGGCAATACGCTCCTCGTCGGGATAGTGCATCGTGAAGACGTTGGCGTAGGCCTCCTCGTTCTTCTGTCTGAGGTAACCGCGCGAGGCGTAGGGGCCGAAACGGCGGGGATCGACGCCCATCATGTCGATTGTCGGCTCGCCATCGACAATCCATTCGGCCAGTTGCCAGCCAGCACCGCCGGCGGCTGTCACACCAAACGAGTGGCCTTCATTAAGCCAGAAATTCTTCAGGCCCCAGGCCGGGCCGACAATCGGCGAACCGTCCGGCGTATAGGCTATCGCGCCATTATAGACCTTCTTGATGCCGACTTCGGCGAAAGCCGGCACCCGGGCAATCGCGGTCTCGATGTGCGGCATCAGCCGGTCGAGGTCTTCCTGAAACAACTCATATTCGGAATCTTCGTCCGGGCCATCGACATAGCAGACCGGCGCGCCTTTTTCATACGGTCCAAGCAACAGGCCGCCGGCCTCTTCGCGCATGTACCAGGAGGAATCGCTTTCGCGCAGCACACCCATTTCCGGCAGACCGGCTTCCTGGCGGGCTTTGATGGCCGGATGGGCCTCGGTGACGATAAACTGGTGCTCGACGGGAATGACCGGCACGTCGAGGCCAACCATCGCGCCGGTGCGGCGGGCAAAATTGCCAGTTGCCGAGACAATGTGCTGACAGGCGATATCGCCCTTGTCGGTTTCCACCAGCCATGAACTGTCGGCCTGTTGCTTGAGACCGGTCACCACCGTGTTGCGGTAAATCTCGGCGCCACGGCTGCGGGCACCGGCGGCCAGTGCCTGGGTCAGGTCGGCGGGCTGGATGTAACCATCTTCGGGGTGCTGGATGGCGCCGAGCAGGCCGTCGGTTTCGCACAGCGGCCAGATGTCCTTGATCTGGTCCGGCGTCAGAATCTTGACCTCGATGCCCAGCGTCTCGGCGACGCCGGCGTAATACATATACTCGTCCCAGCGGTCTTTGGTTTGCGCCAGGCGAATGTTGGAGCACTGGACAAAGCCGGTATCCATGCCGGTTTCGGCCGCCAGTTCCTGATAAAAGCGCACGGAATATTTGTGTATCTGGCCGACCGAATAGCTCATGTTGAACAGCGGCAAGAGGCCGGCAGCGTGCCATGTGGAGCCGGATGTCAGTTCCTTGCGCTCCAGCAGGACGACATCGGACCAGCCCTTTTTGGCCAGATGATAGAGCGTCGAGACGCCGACGACGCCACCGCCGATGACCACAACCTGTGCGCTGTTTTTCATGGCACCCGCCCTTTTGTTTCACGTACTGGCCGCGGGATTTTCCGCGAAAGCGCCAGTCGTTCAGTGTCAATCATATGGCGCGTCGGTCAACCGGCAAAGCGTGTGATGAACGCTCGCCGGTAAATATGAAAGCGCACCAACCGGCCTTATAATCGTTGCCATATTCGGCAGATCGTTCAATTTGCGACGCTGAACAGGTGTTGTCGGACAATTTGCCGCCGCACCGCTGCAATAGCTGTTTGACTGGGGTTCGGGTTGTGGCACTTTCTCACCGTTCCCTTCGGACACGCCCAAGGCCGGGCTAAGGTAATCGGAAAGTTCAGATGACAGAATCAAAACCCGGTCGCCGCGCAAAATTTGCTACGCCCAAGGGCCGTCAGCTTGAAGATAATGCGCTGGCCGAGGTGCGCGGCCTGCTCGGCCCCGGCGCGCGCCAGCGCGACCTGCTGATCGAATATCTGCATATCATCCAGGATGCGCACGGCCATCTGAGCGCCCGGCACATGCGGGCGCTGGCTGATGACATGCGTCTATCCCAGGCCGAGGTCTACGAGGTCGCGACATTCTATCACCATTTCGATGTGGTGAAGGAAGACGAGAGCCCGCCGCCGCCGGTGACCGTGCGGGTGTGCGAATCCCTGTCGTGCATGTTGGCCGGTGCGGAACAGCTGATTGCCGAACTTGAGGCCAGTGCCGATCCCGCCAATGTCCGAATTGTGCGGGCACCGTGCATCGGCCGCTGCGCCCAGGCACCGGCAGTTCATGTCGGGAAAAAGGCGATCGGCAACGCTTCCACAAACCAGATCAACGCGGCCCTTGCCTCCGGTAATCTGACCGCCGATATTCCCGCCTATACCGACCTTGCCGCCTATCGGGCTGGGGGTGGCTATCACCTTTTGTCGCAATGCCAGCACGGCGCGCATACACCCGAAGGCATTGCCGATATGATTTCATCGGCGGACCTTCGCGGCATGGGCGGTGCAGGTTTCCCCACCGGGCGCAAGTGGGGGATCGTGCGCTCGTTTGCCGGGCCGCGGCTGATGACGATCAATGGTGATGAGGGCGAGCCGGGCACCTTCAAGGACCGGCACTATCTGGAAACCGATCCACACCGGATGCTGGAAGGGGCGCTGATCGGCGCCTGGGCTGTCGAGGCGACGCGGATTTATCTCTACATGCGCGACGAGTATCCGGCAGTGCTCGCCATCCTGTCGCGGGAGATCACGGCGCTGGAAAAGGCCGAACTGATTGCACCGGGATTTATCGAACTGCGGCGCGGCGCCGGCGCTTATATCTGCGGCGAAGAATCCGCCATGCTGGAATCCATCGAGGGCAAGCGCGGCCTGCCCCGCCACCGGCCACCTTATATTGCCGAGGTGGGCCTGTTCGGCCGGCCAACGCTCAACCACAATGTGGAAACGCTATGGTGGGTGCGCGACATCGTCGAAAAGGGTGCCGACTGGTTCGCCGGTCAAGGGATCAATGGCGGCAAGGGCCTGCGATCCTTCTCGGTCTCAGGGCGGGTGGCCAAGCCGGGGGTCAAGGTGGCGCCGGCGGGGGTCACGTTGCAGGCGCTGATCGACAATCATTGTGGCGGCATGGCCGAGGGGCATTCGCTCAAGGCATTTTTGCCCGGCGGCGCATCGGGCGGCATCTTTCCAGCCGCCATGGCTGACCAACCACTCGATTTTGGCACGTTCGAGCCGCATCACGGCTTTGTCGGCTCGCACGCGGTGATCGTGCTTTCCGGTCAGGACAATATCAAAGACGTTGCGCTCAATCTGATGCAGTTTTTCCGCTATGAAAGCTGCGGCCAGTGCACGCCCTGCCGGGCCGGCACGGAGAAAATGGTGCAGCTCTTGCGGCGCGACACGTTGGACGAAGACGCCATCCGCGATCTGGAACTGGTGATGCGGAACGCCTCGATCTGCGGACTGGGATTTGCCGCGCCCAATCCGGTCAATCATCTTTTGACCTATTTCCGGGAGGATTTGTGATGGGCGCGCAACTGCTGGAATACGGCCCCTATCTGCTCGCCGCCTATCTGGCTTTCGCGCTGGGCATCCTCAGCCCCGGCCCCAATGTGCTGGCGATCGTCGGCACCTCGATGGGCACATCGCGCTATGCCGGCATGATGATGGCGTTCGGCATTTCAACCGGCTCGGTGATCTGGGCGCTGATGGCGGTTTTCGGCCTGACGGCGATCCTGGCCAGTTTTGCCTGGTTCGGCACGGTGCTGCGCATCGTCGGCGGCTGTTACCTGTTGTGGCTGGCGTCGAATTATCTGCGGGCGGCAAAGGCCGGGAAAAAGATTGAAGTGCAGGAGCGCAAGGCGAAGCGAAGCGGCGCCATGCTGTATGTACAGGGACTTGGGGTGCAGATGACCAACCCGAAGGCGGCGCTTTACTGGCTGTCGGTGATGTCGCTGGTGCTGCGGCCGGAGGCCCCGATCTGGGTGGCTGTGACCATGGTTGGCGGTATCGCAATCGTGTCGTTTGCCGGGCACCTGTCCTGGGCGCTGCTGTTTTCCACCCGGCGGGTGGTTACCTTCTACCAGCGGTTCAAGCGAGTGATGGACGGCGCGCTCGGCGCCTTTTTCAGCGCGCTAGGCCTTGGCCTTTTGGTCAGCGTGTTCCGGCAAGGGAGCAAGGCATGAGCGATTCCATCCGCTTCACGCTCGATGGCGCGCAAGTCGAGGCCCGCGAGGGCGAGACGATCTGGCAGGTCGCCAAGCGGCTTGGCACCCGCATTCCGCATCTGTGCCATCTGGATGAACCGGGCTATCGCTCCGATGGCAATTGCCGAGCTTGTGTTGTTGATGTGGAGGGCGAAAACGCCCTTGCCGCCTCCTGCATCCGCAAAGCCACCGAGGGCCTAGTGGTGCGCACTGACTCTGAGCGGTCAGTAAAATCCCGGCAGATGGTGTTCGAATTGCTCGCCGCCGATCAGCCGGCCCGCGATGCCCATCCGGATCCGGATTCCAGTTTCTGGAACTGGGCAGACCAAATGGGTGTGGCCGCCAATGGCCGCCTGCCCCGGCGCGAAGGCTTTGAAGCCGACATTTCGCACGCAGCGATTGCCGTCAATCTGGACGCCTGTATCCAGTGCAATTTGTGCGTGCGGGCCTGCCGCGAGGTTCAGGTTAACGACGTGATCGGCATGGGTATGCGCGGCATGGACACCCAGCCGGTGTTCGATTTTGCCGATCCGATGGGCGACAGCACCTGCGTTGCCTGCGGCGAATGCGTGCAGGCCTGCCCGACCGGGGCGCTGTATGAAAAATCACTGATGGACAAGGGCGCGGCCGCCCGCACTGTCTGGGCCGACCGGACCGTCGATACGGTCTGCCCCTATTGCGGTGTCGGTTGCCTGACGCGAGTTTCGGTGAAAGACGACATGATCGTGCAGGTCGATGGCCGCGCCGGGCCAGCCAACGAAAACCGACTGTGCGTCAAGGGCCGCTTTGGCTACGACTATGTGCGCCATCCGCATCGGTTGACCAAACCGCTGATCCGCCGCGACGATGCGCCCAAACGCGGTGATATCGTCATCGATGCCGGTGACCCACTCAGCCATTTTCGCGAGGCAAGTTGGGAGGAAGCGCTGGACCGGGCGGCTGCCGGCCTCAAAGCCATTCATGAGCGCGATGGCGGCAACGCCCTTGCCGGGTTTGGTTCGGCCAAGGGCAGCAACGAGGAAGCCTATCTGTTCCAGAAATTCATCCGGCAGGGTTTTGGCACCAACAATGTCGACCATTGTACCCGGCTGTGCCACGCCTCGTCGGTGGCGGCGCTGATGGAGGGCATCGGCTCGGGTGCGGTCACCGCACCCTTCCGCGCCGCCGAACAGTCCGATTGCATCATCGTCATCGGTGCCCGTCCGTCGCAGAACCATCCGGTCGCCGCGACCTATCTGAAACAGGCTGCCAAGCGCGGTGCAACGTTGATCGTCATCGATCCGCGCGGTCAGGGCCTGTCGCGGCACGCCACCCACAATCTGCAGTTCAAGCCCGGCACCGATGTGGCGCTGCTCAACGCCATGTTGCACGTGATCGTCGCGGAAAAACTCTATGACGAGCAATATCTGCAGGCCCATGCGGACGGGTTCGCGGCGCTGAAAACCAAGGTTGCCGAATTTTCGCCGGAAGCGATGGCCGAAGTCTGTGGTGTCGACGCCGAGACTATCCGCACTGTGGCGCGCACTTATGCCCGGTCGGAACGCTCGATCATTTTCTGGGGCATGGGGATTTCCCAGCACGTCCATGGCACCGACAATGCCCGCTGTCTGATCGCGCTGGCGCTGACCACCGGTCAGGTCGGGCGGCCGGGCACCGGCCTGCATCCGCTGCGCGGCCAGAATAATGTGCAGGGCGCTTCGGACGCCGGGCTGATCCCGATGTTTTATCCTGACTATCAGTCAGTGGAAGACCCGGACGTGCGCAAGCGGTTCGAGGAAGCCTGGGGCCGAACCCTCGATACCAATCGTGGACTGACGGTGGTCGAAATCATCGATGCAATCCACGATGGCGGCATCAAGGGCATGTTTGTGATGGGGGAAAACCCGGCGATGTCGGACCCGGACCAGGCCCATGCCCGGGCGGCGCTGGCCAAGCTGGAGCATCTGGTGGTGCAGGATATTTTCCTCACCGAGACCGCCTGGCACGCCGATGTGGTGTTGCCGGCCTCGGCCCACGCCGAAAAATGTGGCACCACGACCAACACCAACCGGCAGGTACAGATGGGCCGACCGGTGCTGCCGTTGCCGGGCGAGGCGCGGCAAGACTGGGAACTGATTTGCGAGCTGGCGAACAGGGTCGGACTGGACTGGAATTATGCCAGCGTCGCCGATGTCTTCGCCGAAATGGCCGGGCTGATGCCTTCGCTCGCCAATATCTCCTGGGAGCGGGTGGATCGGGAAGGCTCGGTCACCTACCCCGCCGACACGGTCGACCAGCCGGGCAATGAAATCCTGTTTGGCGACCACTTTCCCACTGCTGACGGACGGGCGAAGATCGTGCCGGCCGACCTTTTGCCGCCGGATGAATTGCCGGACGATGATTATCCGATGGTTCTGACCACGGGCCGGATGCTGGAGCACTGGCACACCGGCGCGATGACCCGGCGGGCGACAACGCTGAACGCGCTGGAGCCGGAACCGGTGGCCTCGCTCAATCCGCGTGAAATCGCGCGACTGGGCTATCAGGCTGGCGAAACGGCAACGGTGGAGACCCGGCGCGGCGCAATCACGCTTGCTCTTCGCGCCGACCGGGACGTGCCGCCGGGGATGGTGTTCATTCCGTTCTGCTTCGTGGAGGCGCCGGCCAATGTATTGACCAATCCGCAGCTTGATCCGATCGGTAAAATTCCCGAATTCAAGTTTTGTGCCGCGCGGATTGCGCCCGCGCAATCGTAACCAACGCTGATTTCGTTATGGCGTCGGCAAGTCTGGGATAATGTCGGCATACCGATTCGGGAATCATGCGCCGGCTGATCGTGGCCCCCTGAATGGGTTCGGCAACCTGTCGACTTGTCGTGTTTTGACCAGATCCGGACCCTGATGCCTGAAAGCAAATCCCCCGCACTCCTGCGCTCCCTGTCAGGGTTTCACCGATTTTTCAAATCCCATCCGCTGACACGCCATGCGCCGTTGTCCGCATGGCGCCGGTTTGCCGTCTGGCAGATCAGGTGCCGCATGCAGCGCGAAGTGATCGTGCCGTGGATTGAGGGACAGCGGCTTGCGGTGCGGCGCGGCATGACCGGCGCGACGGGCAATATCTATACCGGCCTGCACGAATTTTCCGACATGATGCTGCTTTTGCATTTCCTGCGCCAGGACGACACATTCTTCGATGTCGGCGCCAATGTCGGTTCCTACACGGTGCTTGCCTCGGGCGTATGCGGGGCGCAGTCGGTGGCATTTGAGCCCGATCCGGGCACTGTTTCGCACCTGTCGCACAATATTACCCTCAACGGGCTGGGCGATCTGGTTACGGTTCGGGAAGTCGCTCTGGGCGCCGAAACCGGGGAAGTACCCTTCACTATCGGGCTCGATACGGTCAACCACGTGGCGAGCGCGAGTGATTCCAATGTGCGGATCGTCGAACAACGGCGACTGGACGATGTTGCTGGCGAACGTCAACCGGCGATGATGAAAGTGGATGTGGAGGGTTATGAGGAATTAATGTTCGAAGGCGCGGACCAGACATTGAAGAGCCCGGACCTGAATGTCATCGAGCTGGAAACGCTAACCCCGGCGATTGAGGATCAACTGCAAGGCGCAGGTTTCGAACGGGCCTATTATGACCCGTTCCGGCGGCATCTGGCGCGGCAACCGGTCGATATTGCGGCGTCCAATGCGCTGTACATCCGGGATTGGGATTTCGTTCAGACGCGGGTGGAAGAAAGCCGGGCGATCACTATCCTCGGCCATTCCTTTTGAGGGCGATCTGAAAATTCAAATGGACCGCAGGCCCGGCCCCGGTTATCGGGGTGCGACGGCGAGATACGATCAGGTGAAACGATGAGCGAACTCTTTGACAATTCCGCGTTTGATGGAGCGGCGACGGATTTCCGGCCCTTCACCGATGCGGCGGCGGCGGTGAACCGGATCAGGGAAATCTATGATTCAAGCATTGCGACAATGCGGGAGCGGTTCGACGCTTTCCTTGCCGGAGAATTGGATACGTTTGCCGACCCGCCGACCTATCCCTTTGCCGGGATCGCCATCGGTCCGCAGCAGGTGCAGCATGGCGGTGAAATGTCCTACGGCAAGTTGCCGGCCGCAGGCGCCTTCGGCGCGACGCTGACCCGGCCGGACATTTTTGCCAACTATTACCGCGAGCAGCTTGATCTTTTGATCCGCAGCTATGGCCAGCCGGTGGTGATCGGCGCCAGCACCGAGCCAATACCCCTACCCTTTGCCGTCGAAGAAGCAACCGCCGACCTGACGCCGGGCAAGGTCCATGCGCTGCGCGGGATATTCCCGATGCCGGATCTTTCGCGCATCAATGACCGGGTGCCCAATGGCACCCACAAGCCGGCGCCGGGCATGCCCAATCCGCTGTCGCTGTTTTCGGCGCCACGGGTGGACTATTCACTGGTGCGGCTGCGGCATTATACCGGAACCTCACCGGAGCATTTCCAGCGCTTTGTGCTGTTCACCAACTATCAGCGCTATATCGACGGATTTATCGCCTATGCCCGCGATCAGGTAAATAACGGCGCGGCCTATTCGGCCTTTGTGGAACCGGGCGATGTGATCACACCAAACCCGAACCTGTCGGGGCATGAATCGTCCGGGGTTGCGCCGCGACACTTGCCACAGATGCCGGCCTATCACCTGATCGGCAACAATCACGAAGGCATCACGATCGTCAATATCGGCGTTGGCCCGTCGAATGCCAAGACGATTACCGATCATCTGGCGGTATTGCGTCCGCACTGCTGGCTGATGGTTGGCCATTGCGGCGGTCTGCGCCTGACCCAGCGGCTCGGCGACTATGTGCTGGCCCACGCCTATGTGCGCGCCGACAATGTGCTGGATGAAGATCTGCCGGGGTTTGTGCCGGTGCCGCCGATTGCCGAAATACAAATCGCGATGACGGCGGCGGTGTCCAAAATCACCGGGCTGACCGGGCGCGAACTAAAAACGCGCCTGCGCACCGGTACGGTGTTCACGACCGATGACCGGGACTGGGAGTTGCGGCACAACGCCCTGTCGCAGCAGTTCAACCAGTCGCGGGCGATTGCGGTGGACATGGAATCGGCAACCATCGCCGCCAACGGCTTCCGGCTGCGGGTGCCCTATGGCACGCTGTTGTGCGTGTCCGACAAGCCGCTGCATGGCGAAATCAAACTGCCGGGAATGGCCGATGCGTTTTATCGCGAGCGGATCAACCAACATTTGAAGATCGGCATCACGACGCTGGACAGTCTGCGCGAGGCGGGCGTGCAATCGCTGCACTCACGCAAACTCAGGAGCTTTAACGAGCCGGCGTTTCGGTAGGTGCTTCCTGGTACGAATTATTGCCCTCTTCCAGCATCAGGTGCTGGATGAGGATCAGCGTCTTGCCGTCGATCGCCTCGGCCGTGCGGGCAAGGGCGAACAGTTCGTCAAAGCCCATTTCCACCACCTCGATCGCTTCGCCCTCATGGTCGAGGCCGCCGCCGTCGCCTTGCCGATCTTCAGGACCAAACGGGGCGATGTAGAGATGCATGATTTCCGCCAGCGTACCGGGTGAGGCTTGGATGGAGCCGACCGGCTCCAGCGTGACCAGACGCACGCCCAGTTCCTCCCACGCCTCGCGGATGGCTGTCTGCTCCGGCGTTTCGCCCGGATCGATAAGACCGGCGCAAGCTTCCAGCAGAAAGGGATCGTCGCCACGGGCCAAAGGCGGCGCGCGCCACTGGCGGGCCAGCAGCACCACCTGCCGTTGCCGATCAACGGGCAGGACAACAGCGACATCGCCGTGATCGATCACTTCGCGATCGTGGCTGGCGCCATCGGCGGCGACCGTGACAATCTCCAGCCGGTTCCAGCCGTCAAAGACGGTTTTTCGCGCGGTGATTTTCGGTTTGTCGGGCATGGGAGTATCCGTTTGAATGAGGGCATCGGGTTTGAAGCGTGGCGCAATCGGTTTTCACATTGAATTTCGCCCGCGGCAATGCGCACAAAACCATGTTCGCGCGCGACAAGGCCGCTATATACCGTCATCACCGTTGATGAATCACCGAACCCGCACCGCGCCATCCCATTCGAAACAGGGCAATACTCTTGACCACAGCCAAACCCGACGAAGCGCCTTTGATCCGGCTCACCGACTATCAGCCGACGCCCTATGCAATCGAGACCGTCCGTCTTGATTTCGACCTTCACCCGGACAAGACCCGCGTGCGGGCCGACATCGGCTTTGTGCGCCGCGCGCAAACGGCCGCCGGCACACCGCTGGTTCTGGATGGCGACGGGCTGACGCTGACCGGCCTTGCGCTTGATGGCACGCCGCTTGCCGAGACCGCCTATGCCGCGACACCGGATCGGCTAAGCGTTTATGCGCCGCCGGCGGACGCCTTCACACTGACTATCGAGACACTGGTCGATCCTGATGCCAACAGCGCACTGATGGGACTTTACCGGTCGGGCGGGGTCTATACGACCCAGTGCGAGGCAGAAGGGTTTCGCCGCATCACCTATTTCCACGACCGGCCCGATGTGCTGGCGGTCTATACCGTCCGCCTTGCCGCCGACAAGGCGACCGCGCCGGTGCTCCTGTCCAATGGCAACCGGATGGAAAGCGGCGACCTGGCAGATGGCCGCCACTTTGCCGTGTGGCACGATCCGCACCCCAAGCCGTCCTATCTTTTTGCCGTCGTTGCCGGCGATCTGGGTGTGGTCACCGCGCCGTATACGACCGCCGACGGGCGCGATGTGGCGCTGGCGATCTATTGCGAGCATGGCAAGGAAGCACGCTGCGGCTATGCCATGGACGCGCTGATCCGATCGATGCGTTGGGACGAGGAACGGTTCGGGCGCAACTATGATCTCGACGTGTTCAACATCGTTGCCGTGTCGGATTTCAACATGGGGGCGATGGAAAACAAGGGCCTCAATGTCTTCAACGACAAATATGTGCTGGTCGATGCGCAGACCGGCACCGATGCCGATCATGCCGGTGTGGAGACAGTGATCGCGCACGAATATTTCCACAACTGGACCGGCAACCGGATCACCTGCCGGGACTGGTTCCAATTGTGCCTGAAGGAAGGGCTGACGGTTTTTCGCGACCAGGAATTTTCCGCCGACACACGCTCGCGGCCGGTCAAGCGGATTGCCGATGTGACAGGCCTGCGGCGGGCGCAATTTCCCGAAGATGGCGGGCCGCTGGCCCATCCGGTGCGGCCCGATGCCTATCGCGAAATCAACAATTTTTACACCGCCACCGTCTACCAGAAAGGCGCCGAAGTGTGCCGGATGCTGGAGGCGGTGCTGGGCCGCAACGGCTTTGCGGCCGGGATGGCGCTTTATTTTGAGCGCCACGATGGCCAGGCGACGACAATTGAGCATTTCCTTTCCTGTTTTGCCGACGCGACACAGCGCGATCTCACCCAATTCGCCCTGTGGTACGAACAGGCCGGTACGCCGGCGATCACCGCCCGGCATGTCTATGATGCCGATGCTGAAACCCTGACCCTCGATCTGGAGCAGGTGATCCCGGACACGCCGGGGCAGCGCGACAAGAAGCCGATGCATATTCCGATCCGCTTCGGGCTGGTCGGGCCGGATGGCCAGGATCTGAGTTATTCCGGCGTGTCGGGTGCCGATGTCAGCGATGGCACGATCCATCTGACCGGCGATCAGGCGCAGGTGCGCTTTGAAGGGGTGCGGGCGACGCCAGTGCCGTCGCTATTGCGCGGCTTCAGTGCGCCAGTGCGAATGGACAGCGGGCTTTCAACCGACGATCTGCTGTTTCTGGTTGGCCACGACCGCGACCCGTTCAACCGGTTTGAGGCGGCCCAGCGGCTGGCACTCGACATGCTGGTGAGGGCAAGCGCCAATGTTGGCGCCGGCGGCGAAGCGTCACCGGACCTGCGCTTGGCTGAGGCGCTTGGCCGGCTGATCGACGACGACGGACTGGAGCCGGCTTTCCGCGCCCAGGCGATTGCCCTGCCCGGTGAAATGGATGTGGCGGAGGAAATCGGCGCCGACATTGACCCCGACGCCATCCACAAGGCCCGGCAGACGATCAAGGCGGCATTCGGCGAAGCGATCGGTACACAGGCGATTGCCGCGGCGGCGCGGGCGGCGCCGGACCCGGCCTATTCGCCCGATGCCGGTCAGGCAGGCCGGCGGGCGCTGACCCATGCGGCCCATGACCTTGCATTCGCCGGTGGTCAGATCAGCGATGCGGAATTTGCCGGCGCTTTTGCCGCTGCAACCAATCTGACCGACCGCATTGCGCCGATGCGCAGTCTTGTCATGGCCGGCGCTGGCGAAGCGCTTCTTGCGGAATTTTACGACCGCTACAAAGAAACGCCGCTGGTGCTGGACAAATGGTTCGCCCTGCAGGCCATGGCACCGGGTTCTTCTTCGCTCGACACGGTGATCGATCTGACCAGGCATCCGGCGTTTTCGATGCGGGTGCCCAACCGGGTCTATTCGCTGATCCGCACCTTCGGCGCGGCCAACCCGACCGGCTTCAACCGGGCGGACGGGGCCGGATACCGGTTCATGGCCGAGGCGATTTCGGACCTTGATGGCGCTAACCCAAACGTCGCGGCGCGGCTTGCCACCTGCTTCCGCTCCTACGCCATGCTGGAGAGCGGACGGCGCGGGCAAGCCCATGCGGCGCTTGAAGGCATCGCGGCGAAGGGCACTTTATCGCGGGATGTCGCCGATATCGTCGGGCGAATATTGGCCGGATGAGGGCGAAAGCGCACAAAATCAGCACACATTGACCAAAATTCTGTCCGCCCGGCGGATAAGTCTGGACAAGGTGATTCGGTATGATTCATATGAAACTGATTCGTAAAACGGCGTTCATCTCGACAATTGGGGAGATTGTATGACACGGGCGCCGGAAGCCATGGCACCTGCCTCGCGGCAGGCAGCGGGACGGGCATCGCCGTTCCGGCTCTGGCATCCTCGAACTTGGGCCGGCTTGTGGCCGCGCAGCTGGAAACTCAACCGCGCGGCGCTTCTGGGCCATGCGCGGATCTTTGCCCATCCGGCCTATACCCGGCTCGTCACCACCGAACCGGTGGTACGGTTTTTGATCCCCGTCCTCATCGTCCTGTTCGTGCTGGCCCTTGGCTACACCCGCACCGTTGCGCTGATCGATCAGCGGGCCAGCATTGAATTCGATGTGCGCAGCAATATTGCGCTGATCGCCAAGGCCGTCGTCACCGACCTGCAGGACATGGATATCGCCATGCCGGCAACCGGGGCCAGCGCCGCCGTACACGGCATTTTAGCCAACGCGCTGCCATCGGGCGCGCTCAACGCCGGCCGCCGGCTGGTGCTGACCGGCCGCGATGGCCGGATCGCGGCGGTGCTACCGGAAAAAGCCGGTATGCTGGACCGCTATCTTGACGACATCTTCGGCGCGCGCCAGCCGATGACCACCCTTGGCGCACAGGCCGGGGTGCTGCGCCTCGATCTGGCCGACGGCGAAAGCCACTTCGTTACCGTCCATCACGGGGCCGGCGCATTCGGTTCGGTGGCGGTCATCCAGCCGGCGCGCACCGCATTTGCGCGATGGCGCACGACGATTTCCCGGGAAGCGACAGTCTTTGTCGCCACGGCGCTGGTGCTGGTCATTCTCGGTTTTGCCTATCACGCGCAGGTGGCGCGGGCGGCGGAGGCTGATTTTATCTACTCCAAAACCCAGGAACGGTTTCACATGGCGTTGCGCCATGGCGGATCGGGCCTGTGGGACTGGGATCTGGCGCGCGGCGCGCTGTTCTGGTCGCCGTCGATGTATGAGCTGCTCGGCCATGAAGCGGAAAACAGCCTGTTGTCGGTCGGCGATGTTGCCGGCCTGATCCACGAGGGCGATACTGATCTTGTTGGCCTTGCCGATACGCTGCTCCATTCTGGCGAAGGACAGGTCGACCGGGAATTCCGGATGCGCCACGCGGATGGCCACTGGGTTTGGGTGCGGGCGCGCGGCGAAGTGGTTCGCGATGCAAACGATACCCTGCACATGGTCGGTATCGCCGTCGACATCACCGAGCAAAATCGGCTGGCGGAAGCCTCGCGCACCGCCGATTTGCGGCTCCGCGACGCGGTCGAGGCAATATCGGAAGCCTTTGTCCTGTGGGATTCTGAAAATCGTCTGGTGTTGTGCAACAGCAAATATCAGGAATTGTATGGCCTTACCGACAATCTGGTGCGGCAGGGCACATCATACGAGCGCATCGCCAATGCCAGCCGGCGGCCGGCCATCGTCAACCAGTTGCCCGAACAGGGCGAAGTGGGGGCGCGGGCGGTCGAAGCGCGCATTGCCGACGGGCGCTGGCTGCAAATCAGCGAGCGGCGCACCAAGGATGGCGGCTTTGTCTCGGTCGGCACCGATATCAGCGCGCTGAAACAGCACGAAACCCGACTGCTGGAGAATGAGCGCACGCTGACAGCGACCGTCACCGACCTGCGGCGTTCGCGCCAGCAGCTGGAAACCCAGGCGCAGCAGCTGGTGGAACTGGCGGAAAAATACGCTCATGAGAAGGAAAAAGCGGAAGACGCCAACCGGGTCAAATCGGAATTCCTGGCCAATGTCAGCCACGAATTACGTACGCCACTCAACGCCATTATCGGCTTTTCGGACCTGATGCTATCGGGCACTTTGGGCGCACTGGGCAACGAACGGTATGACGAGTATTGCCGGGATATTCGCGACAGCGGCACCTATCTGTTCGATATTATTTCCGACATTCTGGAAATGGCGCGGCTGGATGCCGGCCGGCTGACCCTGTCGCCGGAGCGCTTTACGCTGGCGCCGCTGGTCACCCGGGCGCTGGATTCGTTCTCGGTAAGAATCGAGGATACCGGCATCCTGGTGGAAACAAATGTGGCGGACGATCTGGAGATGATTGCCGATCAGGCCGCCGTGCGGCAGATCCTCGACAATCTGATCGCCAATTCGATCAAGTTTTCAACGCCGGGCTGCGTTATTCGTATCGCTGCGGCGGTCAAGGGTGATCATCTTTACCTTGATGTCGCCGATACGGGCATCGGCATCCCGGAAGAAGCGCTGGAAAAACTTGGCCGGCCGTTTGAACAGGTGCAAAGCCAGCACACCCGCGATCACAAGGGTTCGGGTCTGGGTCTGGCGATCTGCCGCTCGCTGGTGGAACTGCATGGCGGCGAAATGACAATTGCTTCAACTTATGGAACCGGAACGGTGATCGGCATGATCCTGCCCCGGGAGGGGCCGCCGGTTTCGGCACTGTCGGCAGTATCTGACGACATGGAAACATAAGAAAACCCGGATCTTGTCCGGGTTTTCTCTTTTCATCTCTTAACTTTCCAGCGCTTGCCGGGCAGGCGGTCAGTTCCGGTGCTTGCCGAACATTGCGTGGCGGCCGGCCTGCAACTCGTCGGCGACCAGCTTGCCGTCATCGTTCTTGTCGAACTGGGCAAACTGCGTGGCGCTGCGGGCGTCGGCTTCTTGCCTGGAAATGCGATCATCGCCGTCGGTATCGAGAAGGGTCATCATGTGGCCGGTGATCCGGTCTGCCATGCGGCCCTGCATCCGTTCGCCACGGCCTTCCATCCGACCCCTGTGATCGCCATCGTCACGTCCGGCGCGGCGGCCATGGTGCCGGCCTTCGCCGGATTCATGATTGCCGGAGCCAAATCCGTGCTGAAAGCGGCCCATGCGTCGTTCGCCGCGCTTGCCCACCTGCTCGCGCGCTTCCTCGGCGGTGATGAAGCCATCGCTGTCGGCATCGGTGCTGTCAAAGCGCTCGCCTGCCCGCTCGCCAGCGCGTTCGCTTGCCACCGCGATCGCCTCGGCGCGGGACACCTTGCCATCGCCATCGGTATCGAGACGTTCGATCATCCGCTCAACACCGCGCCCGACCGGATCGGATGCACGGGCGTGAATTTCGTCTTCGGTCAAAAAGCCGTCGTCATCGGCATCAGCGCCGGAAAAGCGTTCCTGATGGCCGACCAGAAACTCATCCAGAGTGATCGTCTCATCGCCGTTCGCATCCATGCGATACATCATATGTTCGCCCATGGCGCCTTCCATGGACATGCCATGGCGCATGCCACGCCGGTGGTCGCCATCGTCCTTTGCCACGGCAAACCCGGCCATCGTCACCGTTGCCAGCATCGTCGCCACCAGTAAAACTTTCAGTCCAGTTTTCATGTTCATCTCCATCAATGCGCTTTGTCGCGCCCCAAATGCAGCTGGACGATGTTACTTTGGCGCTTGACCTTGCAGCACGGTGTCAAAAACCAACCGCGTTTGTGCCTGAAGGTCTGTCAGCCTGTCGTCCAGCCCTGACGCCAATATGGGGGTTGACGACTTACTTGCGCCTGTCGGGGAGATTAAATTTTGGTCATCTGCGGGCGGTGGCCTGCCGGCGGCGGGTGTTGCTTTTGCAGAATCAGGCGCCAAGACCGCCTCGGCGGCTCTGGCAAGAAATTCGCGAAACGCCGGCGAGGTATCTTCGGGATTGTTGTCGCCGCCAGTTGCCGCCCGAATGATCTGGAACAGCGCCGATTGCAGCCTTGCCGACCGGCCCAGCGTATCGCCGTCGGCGCGGGCCAGTGTACCGGCATCGGTGGCGCGGGCGATCAGGTCGGGCACCGCTTCACCGGGACGGTGGGAAAATCCGGACAGGACCAAAAACTGGGCGATGAATTCCAGATCCATCAGCCCGCCCTCGGACAATTTCAAATCCCAGGCCGAGGCGGGTTTTTTCTCCGCTGCGACCTTGGCGCGCATGTCGCGGATATCGGCGGCGAGTTTTGAGCGGTCCGTGTCCGTGGACAGGATTTCGGCAATGATTTCCGCTACCGCACGGCACAGGTCCGGATCGCCTGCGACCGGCCGCGCCCGTGTCAGCGCCATATGCTCCCACGTCCAGGCGTCCTCGCGCTGGTAGCGCTCAAAGGCGGATAATTGGGTTGCCACCGGCCCCGACCGCCCGGACGGGCGCAGGCGCAGATCGGTTTCATAGGCAACGCCCTCGGCCGTCGGAGAGGACAGGGCGGCAACGAAGCGCTGGGTCAGGCGGGTGAAATACTGAACGGCGGGCAGCGGTTTTGTGCCATTGCTCTCCTTGGCACCGGCCTCAAAGTCGTAGATGACGATCAGATCGAGATCGGAGGCGGCGGTCATCTCGCGGCTGCCAAGCCGGCCGAATGCGACGATCGCAACACGCCCGCCGGCGACCGTGCCGTGAATTTGGGCAAACTCGGATTGAACCGCCGCCAGCAAGGCACTGATGATCAGTTCGGCCAGATCGGAAAAGGCGGAGGCGGCGGCGGGCGGGGCCATGGCGCCGGTGACCAGGCGAATGGCAATCAGGAAGCGTTGCTCGGCGGCAAAGCGCCGGGCCCGGTCGAGAAGGTCTTCATAGCCGGCGGATTCGGCAAGGAATGCCCGCAACCGGGCGGCGGTCTGCGGCCGGTCAAAGGCTTCGGTGAGCACGGCAGGATCGATCAGCGCGTCGACAATGTGGGGGCGGCGGGCAAAGTCTTCCGCCAAAAGCGGCGCGGCACCCAGCACATAGACCAGAAGGTCGAGCAATTTCCGGTTTGTGTGGATCAGCGAGATGAACTGCACGCCCGCCGGTAAGCCATGAAGCAGCGTATCGAACGACCGGAATGCGGCGTCGGGATCGCCTGCCCCGGCCAGCGCCTGCAACAGCGCCGGGGTCAGTTCGGTCAGGTTTTCGCGGGCGCGGGTCGACCGGGTCGCGGCATAGCGGCCAAAATGCCAGGCGCGAACGGCGCGGGTGATAGCCTCGGGATCGGTAAATCCCATATCGGTCAGGGCGGCAAGCGTGTCGGGATCATCATCGCTGCCGGTGAAAACCAGATTACCGGTCGCGGTGGCCAGCGGCTCGGTGTCGCCGAACAAGCCGGAATAGCGGGCCGCGACGCGGGTCAGATGGGCCTCGACCTCGGCATCGAAGGCGGCCAGATCGCCAAAACCGGCCAGCCGGGCGACCCGGGCGCGGTCTTCGGCATTGTCCGGCAGGATATGGGTCTGTTCATCGCGCAGCATCTGGATGCGGTGTTCGACATTGCGGAAGAAAACATAGGCCGCGTCCAGTTCATCACGCTCGGCCGCACCAAACCAGTTGCGGTCGGCAAGTTCCGCCAACATTACCCGGGTCCGGCGGCCGCGCAGGCCGGGATCGCGGCCGCCGGCGATCAGTTGCTGGGTCTGGACGAACAATTCGATTTCGCGAATGCCGCCGCGGCCGCGCTTGATGTCATGACCGGCGACCCGCACCTGGCCGTGGCCTTTGTGCGTGTGGATCTGGCGTTTGATGGAATGGATGTCGTGGATGGCGGCGAAATCGAGATGCCGGCGCCAGATGAACGGGCGAATTTCGTTCAGGAAGCGGCTGCCGCAATCGCAGTCACCGGCGGCGGCGCGGGCCTTGATCAGGGCAGCGCGCTCCCAGTTCTGGCCCATGCTTTCATAGTATACCAGCGCCGCCGGCACGCCGATCGCCACCGCGGTTGCACCCGGATCGGGCCGCAGCCGCAAATCGACGCGAAAGACGTAGCCATCGGCGGTTCTGTCTTGCAGCAATGTCACCAACAGGCGGACAATGCGCACCCAGAACACCGCCGGTTCGATGCCGTCGGCCAAAAGTCCGGGGCGTGCCTCGAAAAAGGCGATGATGTCGATATCGCTGGAATAGTTGAGTTCGTGGGCGCCGTATTTACCCATGGCGAGGATCGCCAGACCGGAAATCCCGGCGGGGGCGCCCTGCCAGTGGCCGCGGCGTTCAGCATCGGCAAGGGCAAAACGCAGGGCCGCGGCCAGCGCCGCGTCGGCAAAGTCGGTCAGTGTGCCGGTGACTGTATCCAGATCGAAAACCTGTCCCAGATCGGCCAGTCCAAGGGTCAGCGCAATCCGCCGCTTGGCGAGCCGCAGCGCCGACATTGCCGTGTCGCGGCTGTCCCAGCTGGCGGCGGCAAGCGCGGCGATTTCAGCGTCGATGATCCACTGGGGCGGCTGGTCGATTATGGTGCGCAGATCGCCGATATCCTTGGCGGCGCAGTCGAGCAGATACGGACTGTCGCCCAGCGCACTGGTGAGAAAATCCCACAGCGGCGCATCGGCTTCAATATTGGCCAGATTGTCGCTTGCCGACTGGCGCTGCGCGGCCTCGACCAGCCGTTCGCGGGCAATTGCGGCATAGGGCGATGGGGCAAGCGGCGCAATCAAGGCACGCAGGGATTCAGCCGCCATCCGCCTCCGGCGCCCGGCGCGGAAGGATCAGGACTGCGCGCAACCCCGGCTTGTTGTCTTCCATGACGAAGCGGCCTCCATGCAGCTTGGCCACTGCAGATACCAGAGACAGGCCGAGACCAACACCCGGTTTCGTCCGGCTTTCCTCCAAACGCACAAACCGTTCTGTGACCCGGGCGTGATCAGCACCGGCAATGCCCGGCCCGTTGTCGGCCACAACCAGCCGGATTTCGCCGCCGCTTTGCGATACCGCCACCTGAACGGTATGCGACTGCCCGTCATTTTCAGCGCTTGCGGTGTGCTTTATGGCGTTGTCCACAAGGTTGGCCACCGCCTGACTTAACAATTCCCGGTTGGCCGGCAGTGTCACCGGCTGGCCAGCGTCAAGGGATAGTGACACGCCGGCTTCATCGGCGGCGGGCTCGTACAGATCGGCAACATCGGCGGCAATCGTGGCGGCATCGACGGTGCTGAACGGTGCATCGGACGAGCCAGCCTCGACCCGGGCGATCGACAGCAGGGCGTTGAAGGTGCGGATCAGCTGATCGGCATCGTCGATCGTGTCTTGCAAGGTAGCGCGATACTGCCGCTCGTCATGATTGCCCGAAAGCGCCGATTCCACCCGGTTGCGCATCCGAGTCAGCGGCGATTTCAGATCGTGGGCAATATTGTCGGAGACCTGTTTCAGGCCTGTCATCAAGCGCTCGATACGGTCGAGCATATCGTTGAGGCTGTCGGCCAGCCGATCAAACTCATCGCCGGTGCCGGTCACTTCCAGGCGGCCGGACAGATCGCCGGCAATGATCTGCTGGCTGGTCGCGGCAACCGAATCAATGCGTTTGAGCACCCGGCGCGAGACGAACAGCCACGAGGCCAGTCCCAAAACCACCATCAGCGCCAGCGTCCAGAACATCGATCGCCGGATGATCTCGGCAAAGCGTTCGCGCTCGCCAATGTCGCGGCCAACCAGCACCCGGTAACCGCCGGGCAGTTCAAACACCCGCACCATCGCCATGTGGTGATCATCGCTGTCATCGCCAAAACGCTGATAGGGAATCGACCGCAGGCGGGAGTCCGGCTGGGCCAGAACATTGCCCGGCACATCCTCGACATTACCGGCGATCGTCTTGCCGACGCTGTTGGCGACAAGATAAAGGCTGGCACCGGGCCGACGGGAGCGCCGGTCGATCATGCGGGTCAGCCGGCGAATACCGCCAATGCGATATTGTTCGGACAGGCCTTTCAGTTCGGCGTCG